>CAYGUR010000009.1:0-24712 GCA_964353035.1 uncultured Comamonadaceae bacterium
CGAGGGAAGAATCTATCGCAATCCTCCTTTGCTACCGATATTTAGTCCCTAGCGGGACAGGAGACCATTCCATCCAAACTACAAAGGCTCGCTTCCCTAGCATTCGGACGCTTAGCAGCTCCCCTATCCCGAAAACACGCGCCATTAAGGTAGACGATTTGCAACGTCCCATTCTGGGATGGTAGATAAATTGGAGGTGCCCCTCAAAACTCCAGACTCACACTCAAAACTCCAACCTCATCCCCCAACTCTTCCTGCCTCTTTCTCAAGTCCCGTTTCGCGGTTACGCGATTTCACATTCTGATTACCAAAGTTGTAACCAACAGACAAACTCACGAACCTGCTATCCCAGTTACCTCGTCCTTCACCCACAAGTCCGTTGAACGAAGAGACTCCAGTCCATCCTGTTTCATAAAAGATGTCGTTCACGGTTAAACGGGTTGTCAGTCTGTCTTGAAGGAAGTTCTTCTGAAGACCCAAGTTCAACGACCAACTTTCGTCATATAAGAATACGCCTCCCCAGACACCCGGACCGCTAAACCAGCCTGAAACTTCGCCCTTAAATCCTTTTGGAAGGGTGATGGTGTTCTGCATGTAAATATTGTATGTATAAGCCTGCACGTCAACTGAACCATTCTCACCATAATCTGCTTGGTTATCAATATGAGAACCACTCAAGTTCACGTAAGTACTCCATTTTTCGGTAACGGTCATCGGCATGCTGGCATTGAAACTCCAAATGGTCTGTGTCGCCAAATTGTCCCAAGTGATGAAACTCGCTCTTGGATCTACGGCATCTGGACCAATCAACCGTGTAATTTGATCCAAGGTCTTGCTATAGGCCAACTTGAAATTGAAACGATAGGCATAAGTGTATCCAATTTCAGCATTATTCACAATCTCAGGCTGAAGCCTCGGATTCCCTTTTTCATAGGAAATCTGACTTAACTGATTGTTGAAGGGGTTGAGTACATTGTAATCTGGACGATTGATTCTTCGTCCGTAGTTCACCGAAACAACATTCATAGGATTGAATGTATAGGTCACCCCAGCACTTGGAAACCATCGGAGGTAGTTCAACTTCACTGGCTCTTCAACCAACTCTGGCAAAAATGCCCGTAAATCTCCTAAAGCGTCTGTTTGCTCAACCCTCAAGCCTGCTGAAACACCAATCTTCTTTCCAAACTGTCTTGAATACTGAACATACCCTGCATACACTGATTCGTCATAATTGAAGATGTTCGAAAGGGTGTCATTTTGAATCTGCGCACCGTCTGCATCGTCGTAAACCAAAAAGGTATTGTCTGAAATGACCTGGCTAAACTTCGCCCCAGCACCAAATTTCCCTCCGAACAATTGGTCTTCGTAATCTGCCTTCGCTGTGTAGATATCTATGTAAGTTGGCGTGTCATAATAGTTCGTGATGGAGGTCAACACATTCTGTAAAGCGGCATCATAATAAATATTAGGAAGGGTTCTGAACGACTCCGTATCATACGAACCGTAATCCAAATCCATATTGAATGAACGTTGTTTATCCCGGTCGTCATAACGATAGTTCACGTTGTAGGACTGATTGGCCCGTGCAATGTCTGTGTGGCTATCGGCAAAGAGAATACTGTCTATTACCTCAGAATTGCTTTGAGCAATTGATATGCGATTGTCGACCGTATTCAACCCGTCATTGACCATTCCATTGGCCAACACTCCAACAATGCTTTTCTTCCCAATGTAAAAATCTGCACCCAAGCGATAATTCATGTTTTCCCATTCGTTACCTGTGTAAATGGTCTCTCTCAGAATAAGATCATTTTGGAAGTTATTGAAGCCCATGTCATTGAACGAAGCGCCTTTCGCAGCGCCCAATGTTCCAAATACATTCACCACTTTGCTGCGATAATTCCCGGTGAAATTGATGTTGCTTCGGTTCCGTTGACCCTGTGTTACCGTGGCACGAATGTTCCCATTTGCTCCTTGGCTCTTGTCTTTCTTTAGTCGAATATCAATGATTCCAGCGTTCCCTTCTGCATCGTACTTCGCTCCCGGATTGGTAATAATATCAATGCGGTCAATCTGGTCTGACGGAAGGTTTTTCAAGTAATTCGCCAAATCTTCTCCGCTGAGCGGAAGTTGTTTTCCGTCCACATACACCATTACACCAGCTCTACCTAGCACATTGATATTGTCATTGTTATCTACGGTAACACCTGGTGCTTTTCGCATCAAAGAGAGCGCATCGTCTCCTGTATTGTTAATCGTCCCTTCAACATTGAAAACGGTTCGGTCTGGTTGCACCTCAACAAGCGGACGCGTTACTACAACCTCAGCTTCATTCAGTGCAATGGAAGAGGCTTGTAACTGAAGCACCCCCAATTTGGTTTCTTGTCCGGCCTGTACTTGTATCCCGTCTTTGCGAAATTTATCTAGTCCAATGAAAGATGCTTCCGCGAAATAAGCGCCAACAGGAACATCTGCTATAATGAACTTTCCTTCGGTATTACTCACTTCCACTTTCGCCATGGTGCTATCTGTAGCATTGTACAGAATGACATTGGCGAATGGAACTGGTGCATTTACATTGTCTTGAAGCGTGCCTGAGACAGATCCTGTCTGTGCAAACAGAGCTGCAGAGATGAGCACGAAAAAAAGCGTTGAGAGACGTTTCATTTTGTTTTGGTTAAAAGTGAAGCGGGATATAAGGCGCCTTTCGATTCAAAGGACTTTTCAAACAACTCCACAAATAGAACTTAATTTTCTCAACCATCATTGGGAAAATGGATAAAAGGGGCTAATTCCATGCTCAATGGTCTAAAGTTCAAAGGCTTTTTCAACCGTACATCTATTCCTCCTCACGTTGCATGCCTTTAATTCGTCTTATGAATAACATATCTTGCCAACTTAAATTAATCCTGATTTGTCTACTCCACTTCGCTTGCTCAATACCTATTCTCCCTTCATCCTATTGACCATTGCTTGGTACTTTATCTTCCCTAGCATTTATGACGGAAAATTATTTCTAGGTGGCGACAATGCGAATTATTACATCCTTGCCGAAGGACTGAGCTCTGGTCATGGATACACTCAAATCAGCTCTCCCAACATGACGCCAGGAAACCACTTCCCTCCTGGTTACCCGTTCATTATGAGTATTTTAATGCGCTTGGGCTATGAAGACATTTCGGTTTTTAAGTGGCTCAACGGGGTCTTTCTATTGCTCTCATCGTTTGTGTTTTACGGTATTAGTCTGCAATTGACGAAACACCGCTGGTTTAGCTGTGCAATGGGTCTCTTTTTGTTATTCAATGCGCATCTGCTGGAATATGCTACAGTGATGATGTCAGAAATACCTTTCCTTTTCCTCCAACTCTCTGCTGTTTGGGCCCTGCTGAGGTGGCACGAAACGGATTTTCGAATTTCGTCAGTCTATACCTATCTATTTTTAGGGCTTTTGGTGCTTTCAATCTACACTAGAACCATTGGGGTTGCGCTATTTGGCGCTGTTTTGCTCTATCTATTGATTGAAAAACGGTTCAAATCGGCATTGCTGGTCTTCGGTTTCGTTGTGCTAGCCATTGCTCCTTGGCAAATCAGAAGCCACAACTTAGGCGGAAACTCGTACACAAATCAATTGATGCGCGCTGATACCTATGACTCAGGTTCTGAAAAAATGAAGCTTGCTGATTGGGGTACACGTGTCAAATCCAACGCTGGAAGGTACCTATCGAAGGAAATCCCCAACGCCCTTGTCCCTAGTGCGAAGGTTCCCTACCACGATCCGAAAACGAGAAAAATGCAGGACTCATCTCCCATACATTGGGTGCTGGGGATACTAATTGTAGTATTGGGACTGATCGGTATCTTCTCTTCGAAGCGCTATTGGAAGCTCTTGTTGCTGCTATTTGGTGGAAATTTCACCATTTACCTTCTATGGCCTCAAGTGTGGTTCGGGGTGCGGTTCATGCTTCCTATGATTCCTTTCATCGCCTTAGTGGTTGTACTTGGATTGCGCTACCTCTCATCTTTGGCACTGCCAAAATCCAAGAAGTACGATTTCTATATCTACGCGGCGTTGGTCGCAATCTGCATCTATCCGTCTCAATATGTTGGGATTGAAAAGCTTCAGGTAAAGGCGAAAAAACCTCATCCTAGGAACTGGAACAACTACCTCAAAATGGCGCAGTGGTGCAACCTCAACCTAGATCAAACGGCTGTAATCAGTACCAGAAAGAGCGGACTCTTCTATGTCAACAGTCATCGTAAAGGATGCGGGTTTGCGTACTCTGATGATCAGGGCGAAGTACTAGAGTCGTTGGATGAAAACGGTGTCACTCATGTTGTGATAGATCAATTAGGGTTCAATCAAACGGGAAAATACCTCCTTCCAACCATCAAAAAGAATCAACCGAAGTTTAAACTGGTCCATTCCATTGAAGCTGATAAAAAAGGCAAGGATGGAAAAACAAAAGCGGCGGTTTGGATCTTTGCCTATGACAAGACCAAAGGATTTCAAGGGGAATTTGAAGACGGACTCAAATCTGGAAAGGGATCCTATATTTATCCAGACGGACAAGTCATGGAGGGTACTTGGGTGCAAGACACCATTCAAGGCGAAGGTACTTTAACACGACTAGATGGATATCAATTCAAAGGGAACTGGGTCAATGGAAGACGGGAAGGAAAATTCATTGTACATGACCCAAAAGGAAATGTGATTGAAACCTATTGGAAACAAGATACCATCCAGCCAGGTGGATATTTATTGAACGAAAATGGTGAAAGGGTCAAGCCTTTGAAGATGAAATAAAGCCCAACTCTTACCTTAACAATAATTTTACCCCTTTCTTTTTCAGGCAGTTACAAACCTGTCTACTCTTTGTCTACTGCCTAATTATATAGGCGTTGATTCATCCTTCTACATTTGTTTCAAGCCAAAACCAAAGGCATGAAACTTAAATTACTTTTCACTTCAATCTGTTTGCTTTTTGTCTTCCTCGGATGGACGCAAACTTCCCATTTTTCAATTCAACGTCAAACATTGGGTAGTGCTGGTGGGTCACATCGAATTGAATTTGGAGCAAACAATTTTTTGATTCAGCAAAGTATTGGTCAGCGCTCTGCAATTGGAACGCATGCCAATGATTCCTTCACGCTTCGGCAAGGCTTTATTCAGTCAAACGTATTCTCAGTGGCAGCCACCCCTGAAAAACCTTTGCTGATTACACTCTTTCCCAACCCTTTTGCTGATCAGTTCCAACTGCGTTTCGATGAGACAATTGTTGGTGCTGTTCAGCTTTTGGTCTTCGATCTCAATGGCAGAGTGATACATACAGAAACTTTCAACGCAACTCAACAACATCAAGTCATACTCAATTCGCTTAGCAGCGGCGTTTACCTCGTTCAAATTCAGGCAGATGACAGAACGTACAGCGGACGAATTCAAAAACTGTAGTAATGAAACAAATCTTATTCCTCTTCGCACTTGGTGCCTCAACAATCAGTCTCTATGGCCAGCAGCTTTTTGGAGAAGTTGGACGCATTTCAACCACTTTTGAATACACCAACTCTGACGGTGAAAGCATAAACAACCTCTATCCTACAAACAACTTCTCCTACCGGGTCGGGTACAAACTCTTGCTCTCCTCAAAATTCAATGCCAGCGGAGGTTTAGCATATAACCGCTTCGGCATGTCTGGTAGTGACCCTCTCTACGACAACTACTATAACTGGGATGCACAATACTTGGGCATGGTCCTTAATTTTGATTATGACTACCTACGGAAAAAACGCTTGATCTTGTTCGCTAGAGCATCTATTGAACCGCAATTTTTTCTACAGGGAACCCAAACTATCAATAGGCAAGTGTTCAGCCTAAAAGGTGTTGAACAATTTGACAAACCTTTCATCTTCTTTTATGGTAGTCTCGGCGCCAATTATTGCATAGATGACCGGGTAGCATTTTATGGAAGATACTCCTTGGGGAAGGGGTCTCCTTTCGGACAGTCTTCTGATGATGAAGTGCTGAAACTCAACACCAACATTATCTCTGTTGGACTCATTGTGAGCTTTACCAATTGTGATTACTGCCTCAAAAAATACTTTAACAACTAATCAACTGTTCCAAAGAAATCTGTCATGAAAAAGATCATTCTATTCTTCGCTTTTTGCATCGGTACTGTTGGCACTTTTGCCCAAACTGATGCCCTTAGCTATCAAGCCGTCATCATAGACAACAACCCTACTGAAATTCCTGGAGCAGATGTTTCTGGCAACTATCTTTCTGAAGGAGAGGTCACTTTGCTGTTTACCATTTATGATGCAGACGGTGATATTGAGTATGAAGAATACCAAGAAACCATTACTGATAAGTTTGGAATGGTGAACCTCATCATCGGACAAGGGGTTGTGACTCCTGTCAGCGGCGGACTTTTCAACGAAATCTCCTGGGATGGAACTCCGAAACAGTTGGCCGTTGGACTTAGCTATGAGGCATTTGAGTTTGAAGAACTCAGCAGAGAAGAATTGCTGTTCATCCCTTATGCCTACCACAGAAATATTACGGCAACAGGAACATTGGATGTGGACGGCATATCTACCTTAAACAATGAGCTGTACGTCATGAATCAATCGCTCACTACCCTCACCGGTGACCTGAATGTAGAAGGCAACACAAACATTGCTGGAAACACCACAATTGAGCAAGACTTGACTGTGGATGGTGACTCTTACTTCAATACCGTCACAGTTGAAAACGGATCTTACTTGAATGGTGAACTGATTGTTGGTGGCGAATCTACCTTCAATAACACAGTTACCGTTGCAGAAGGAAACACAACCAACCTGACAGGTGACCTGAATGTTGATGGTACATCAAATATGAATGGTACGTTCAACGTGAACAACAACAGCCCAGCGAACCTCACTGGAACACTCAGTGTTGATGGAACCACCAACTTGAACAACACGTTAAATGTAACAAATGGCAGCCCTGCTAATCTATCAGGAACCTTAGACGTTGAAGGAGAAACAACCCTGCAAGATCAGCTGACGGTCAATGCCGAATCAGACCTAAACGGACAAGTCACCATCAATGCCAGTAATCTCCCCGGCAGCCAATCAAGCTATGGTGCCTACCCTTTACGTGTGCAAGGCTCAAACCAAGGCATTGCAGTAAGGGTAAATGGAAGTGAAAGCGAAACCAAAAACTTCATGACCTTTTATGATGGCAATGGCAACATTCATGGAAGCATTGAAGGACAAACACTTAGCCAACTGCAGAGTAGTTTCAGGTTCATTTGGGATGTTGTGATGGGAGGATTGGACCAGGGTTTTCTGGTGGCAGAAGGAATTGCCTGTAGCAGTCAATTTGACTTTTTTGAAGCAGGCGTCATGGTTGCAAACACAGCAGTTGTTGGTGCCCAATGGATTGAACTCACTGCCTATTACGAACTAAATGTAGGTGTTCAATTTAAAAGCGGCGGGGCCGATTATGCAGAATGGTTGGAACGTTTGGACCCCAACATGCAATTTATGCCTGGCGAAGTTGTAGGCGTATTTTCTGGGAAAATCAGCAAAAACACTGCAAATGCAGATCACCTTCTTGTAATTTCCACCAATCCCATTGTGTTGGGTAACTCGGTTGACCAAGACATGGCTTCAAGAGCAGAAATGGTGGCCTTTTTAGGTCAGGCGCCAGTTCGTTGTGTGGGGAAGGTGAACGAAGGAGATTACATACTTCCATCAGGACGAAATGATGGAATGGCCGTTGCGTTTTCACCAGATGAACTGCCCACGAATAGATACAACGAAATTATTGGCGTAGCATGGGAAACAGGAAACAACATTTCAACAAACCTAGTAAATGTAGCCATTGGACTCACCACCAATGATTTGGCTCAAAAGGTTTCTGAAGTCGAAGCTGAATTGGCCATGCTCAAAGCGGAAATGGCTCAAATTAAAGCCTTACTAAACGGGGAGCCCTTAGAAGACCTTCCTTCAACAACAGCACGCACTTCAACAGCCCAAAAGACAAGTCAATCTAGGTCTGCGGAACCCATGTCAGAGACAGAGTTCAATGAGTGGATCTCTGAATATGGCTACATCTTCACTGAACAAATGTTGGCTTACAAGCAGTTCTTCGAGGAAAAAGGAGTCAACTACCGTCAGTATCCTGAAATTGCACTTATTGTAGACACACCTTTGGAGGCCATTCGCCAAATGCGCAAAGGAGAATTTCTTCCATCTGTATGGACCAATTTGGAGCAGAACTTCATGACGAAATAGATCTTTTTCGCAGCTCATTTGGAAGGAAATTGCACTAACTTGTTGGCATTGACACAACACGCATGGAGGCAAATTATCTAGCAAGCGTTCGACAACAATTTGAGTATTATAAGCTGTTGGGCGATAAAACAATGGCGCAATTATCCGAAAAAGAGTTGTTTTGGCAGTTCAACGAAGAGAGCAATTCCATTGGCATCATGGTGAAGCATCTCCGTGGAAACATGCTGTCTCGGTGGACCAATTTTTTTGATGAAGACGGTGAAAAAGAATGGCGAAAACGCGATGAAGAGTTTGAGGGTGAACTAGATTCAAAAAAACAAATTCTAGACGCGTGGGAAGAAGGCTGGAATTGCCTGTTCAATGCCTTGGACCTCATCAACGTAGACAACATTGACACCATCGTCTACATCCGAAATCAAGGACACACGGTTGCAGAAGCAATCAACAGGCAGCTGGCGCATTATGCTTACCACGTTGGTCAAATGGTGTTTGTGGGACGAATGATTCGTGGAGCTGAATGGAAGAGCCTTTCCATTCCTAAAGGGGCTTCTTCAGATTACAATAAAAACAAGTTCGCCCAGGAACAAAAAAGAGCTCATTTTACAGACGAATACCTCAAGAAAGGAGATGCGAAGGATTGAACTTAGACGTTCAGAATAACCTGCTCTAAACTGTCATTGGTCTCCAGCTTCATCTTTTTTCTAAGTCGGTAACGTGCTTTCTTCACGCCATCATCTGAAATATTTAAAACCGTCCCGATGTCTTTGTTCGTCAAATTCATCTTGATCAGCGCACAGAGACGCAACTCATTCTTAGAAACATCTGGAAAACGACTAGAAATCGTTTGCAAAAAATCAGCATTGGTTTCGGTGAACATTTTAATGAATTGATCCCAATTTCGGTCAATTTGTGAATCGAGATTGATTTTATGTAAAACACCCTGAGCAAAATCGCCCTGACCACTTCGCTTCGCCTCTTCTAACTCTGCTTTTATAGCATTTAGCATTTCGTTTTTCTGCGCAATATGCAGTGCTTGAGCAGTCAGCTCTTTATTCTTAAACTCCAGTTGATTCTGTAATCTGATTTTCTCAGACTCGGCTAACTTTAGCTCTGACACATGCAGTGCACGCGACTTCTTTTTTCGTTGGTACTCCCTATTTAGAATCACACCTGATAAAAGAATCACACCAATTAGCCCAAACTGCATGGCTCTTTGTTTCGTCTCAGCCAATTCGTTAGCGGCATTCAGAGATTCAATTTCACCTTGCTTCTTTTGACTTTCGTACTGCTCTTCTAGCTTGAGCATCTGATTCGAACGTCTGGTTTCAAAAATACTGTCATTCAACATTGCGAAAGTCCTAAAATGATCTAAAGCACTCCGGTAATCTCCCAACTCCGAATAAATCTCACTCAAGGTCTTTTCAGCGTCCTTCCTTTTTTCGAGTGAATTGTCTGAATCATCCAAAATGGCAATTGCTCTTTGTGAAAATTGAAGTGCTTTTTCTGACTCACCCATTGCTAAGTAGGCAATCCCCTTTTCGTTATAGAGGTCCGATTCTGTAACAATGTTTTGAAAATCCTCTAAAATCGCCAAAGCAGAATCAGCTTCCATGAGTGCTCTCTTGTAATCTCCACTTCGGTTTGCGAGAACCGTCAAATTCGCGAACACAGACATTTTTCCGTACTCATAATTTGACTTTCGAAAAGACGCAAGTGCTTGTTCATAAAGCGCAAATGACTCTTCGTAGCGACCAAGATTTTTTAAAATTATGGCCATGTTCACCTTGTTCGAATTGATTCCTGCTTCATAATCAATCAAGGCAAATTGTGCACTAGAGCGTTCATGATATTCGATGGCCTTTTCAAACTGGTTCTGTTTTTCGAAGAGCACAGACATGCAAGAGTAGATGCGTCCGACATTAAAATAGTCTTTGGCGTCTTCGGCATATTTCAATGCCTTGATGCAATCTTGCATGGCTGCGTCAATCTGCTCAGCGTCAACACGAAGCCATGCCCGTTTCATAAAAATGTGCAATGTATTCGCCGTATCTCCCACCTGAATTCGGTAGTCCAATGCATTCTGAAAGTGCATCAGTGCCAAATCATTCTTCCCCATAGTGGCAAAGACGCCCCCTAGTGAGCCAGCACAATAAGCTTCTTCGTTCTTATTGCCCGCCATGCGTGCCGCTTCCATACCCTCGGTGTAATAGTAGACTGCACTGTCCATTGTTCCTGAGAAATAATGATACTCTCCTTTCAGTTGTGGGATGTTCAAACACGCCTTTTCATTCATTTGACTCTTGCAAATGGCTTCCAACTTCTGAACAATCATCAAAGCTGAATCTTTCTTGATTCCTTCGTTCATGTAATCCCACCCCTTGTCTACCAGGGAATCAATCTCTTCTTTTGATTGTTGTGCACTCAAAGGTCCTATTGCAGAGAAAAGGACAAGGAAAGACAGCAATTTCTTCATGGCAGAAAGATACTGTAATTCTAAAATTCATCAGACCGCTAAAAGGTGCGATGAAAGTAAATATTGAAGACTGTTCCTTCAGAGGCCAAGGAAAAACCTATGATCTCTCCTTCATCGCTTCGATCAAACGACAAAAGTGTTCGGTCATAGGACCCAAATTCATCTGTTCTACAAAGGTGCAAAGGAAGGCCTGTTTGCTCAGCAAAACTAAGAGTCAGCAAGTTTCCTTCCTCATCAAAATGATAGGAAACAGCTAACTCATCAGAATAGTAATCCCCAGCAAACTCGCTTAACATCACTTCTGCAGGATCAGCCAAAGTCACCTGTTCAAACTTGAATGTAGCTCCTGCAAAATCTACTTCTAATTCAAGTGGTGTATTGGTGCCCTGAACAAATGTGTAGGTTACGCTCCGGTTGTCTCTCCGGCAGTATTTCAATGGTTCTACAGCCACTAATTCTACTCCTTCAGCTCCAAAAGAACTCTTGGCAAAAAGTGTATCATTCTGTTCGTAAATGTGCATTCCTAAATCACTGTGTATCTCCTGATAATCGCCTAAAAACACCTCTGGAAACGGAAACGTCTTGGTCAACTTAGCCTCAGGCTCTTCCTCATGTTCCCCAAGTAAGAAATCAAGCACTTTATAGGATAAAGCTTCCAAATTGTAGGCGTTCGTACCTGCGCAGAGCACTATGCTCAAATTCAACGCTGGTAGAGCAATCAATTGACTGCGCGTACCCTCCGTTCGCCCCGAATGATGCACAACTGTATACCCGCGGTATTTCGACTCAAAGACACCAAATTTATAGCTGTTCGCTTCTCCTGAAGTCAGCGGTTCGTCTTGTAGCAAAAAAGCCATCAAGTCTTCATCAAAACTGTAGTGCTCTGAAAAAAGAGTTGACCATTTTACCAACTCTTTAACAGTGCACCCCATTCCTCCAGGCCCCACTACCAGTGACTTCCCATAGCTAGGCATATAGCCTGTTCTGGTTTGAACATAGCTGCTAACGCGAAGACACGTGTCGTTCTGTTCTTCTGAAACAAAAAAGGCACTTTGCATGCCTAAAGGACGAAAAAGCTGATCTCTAACATACTGAGGGAAGGGTTTCCCAGCAACTTGCTCAACAATCTTGGCTAACAGCACATAATTTGAATTTGAATAACGCATACAGAAGCCTGGCGTATTGTTGACTGCTCTTTGCCGAAGCAATACATCATAAACTTCAGCATTCGAATTGAAGTTATTTTCACCACTAGACAGGTAGGCCAGTACGTTGTAGTTCCTGATGCCACTTGTGTGATGCAACAAGTGCTTTACACGAATGGTGTCTGCGTAAAACGGAAAATCTGGGAGATAGATTCGAATGTCGTCTTCTACCGATAACTTTCCTTGGGCTTGCAAGAAATAGATGCTCGCTGCAGTGAATTGCTTCGAAATTGAAGCCACTCCGAAAAGCGATGAATCAGTCAGCGGAGCGCGGGTCTCTATATTGGCAAATCCCGTTTTGTAACCGTGAACATTCATTCCATCTTTTGCTATTTCAATAGCAACGCCAGGTCCCATCGCATCAAACGATTCTTCTAAGAAGAGATTTAGATCTGCAAATTCATTGAACTGTGCTTGTATTCCAAATGGAACTGCAACGCAAAGTAGACTAAGTAGTACTTTCATAATGGTACAATGCGCATCCATTCGATTCGGGACATTTTTTATTTGACCGCCCACTTCTCACTTTTCGTTTTCCAATTCTCTCCCATGAATTTTGGGAAAGGAAGGGGAAGCGAATCGCTGGCAACACTCAACACACTCAACGGTGTAACTGAACTCCAAATTACACTTTCGTAGACATTAATGTCCAGCGGAAGCCCTTTGTTCAAACACTCTATCAAACGGAACATCATGATAAAATCCATTCCGCCGTGTCCTTGTTTAAATCCTTGACTAATGTCTTTCAGCCTAGAAATCACCGGATGGACGTGCTTCGCTTTATACGCAGAATACGCCTCTTCTTCAAGCCATTGATGCCCCCAGAAAACTGGTTCATCAGCGTCAATAAACAGCCTACTCGGATAGCCATCGTGCACGGCTTTCGTCCCCACCACTTTGTTAATTCTCGAGTACGGACGCCCCGTATGCGTGTCAAACTGCAACAAAACTGTTTTGCCTTTATGGGTTTTTATCATGGTCGAATTCATGTCGCCACACACAATTTTACCGAAGTCCTTCCCCATACGTTCGGCTGTTTGGCTCAAATTCAGTTCTCGGGAGCTCATGGAAGTCAAATACTCAAATCGATCTCCATTTCCAATGCCTAAATAAAAACTGATAGGCCCCAATCCGTGGGTGGTATACAGATTCCCATCCCTCGCCACATGGTGCATAATGCGCCATTGGTCCTCGTAGTAGTCATCGCTCAACATGTGGGCACGAAGATCATGCAAGTAGGCCCCTTCGCAGTGTGTTATGTCCCCAAACACCCCATCTTCAATCATCTGCAATACGAAGAGCTCCTCCTCATTGTAGCAACAATTCTCCAGCATAATGCAGTGCTTCTTCGTGCGTTCAGCAGTGGTGATGATTTCCCAGCAGTCCGACATCGAATACGAAATAGGCACTTCCGTAGCCACGTGCTTTCCATTGTTCATGGCGAACAAAGCCATTTCCGTATGCCATTCCCAAGGGGTTGTCACAAGCACCAAATCCAGCTCATCCATCTTCACCATGTTCTCCCAGTCGCGGTCACCATTTGTGAAGAGCTTGGCTTTCTTCTTTTGCCATTGTGCTAACTTCTCAACTGCCTTCGTTCCTTTGGCCTCATTGATTTCTGAAAACGCAACAACTTCGGCACTCCCATTCTCAATGTTCAATTGTAGCATCTCCAGCAATGAATCTCCTCTATTACCCATTCCTATGATTCCAATGCGTACTTTTTCAAGGGGTGCTGCGCGAAATCCGACCATACTTCCGCTCGCACTTTTCTCAACTTCTTTGAGCATTTG
The DNA here is from genome assembly GCA_964353035.1 of uncultured Comamonadaceae bacterium. Taxonomy (GTDB): domain Bacteria; phylum Bacteroidota; class Bacteroidia; order Flavobacteriales_D; family Sanyastnellaceae; genus JAQWQB01. The sequence goes on from CAYGUR010000009.1 coordinate 13,752, forward strand.
TCGCGCAGCAAGGGGGTCATTTGCTATGGATGCGAAAGGAATTGATGCGAAAGCAGAAGCTCCAAGCACCGTCTCTAAAAATCGTTTTCTATTCATCACGGAAATAGTTTTGTTAAAGCTAAAATTTTCAATTGAAAACAACGAGCAAAATCAAATCCTAAAAATTCGTTAAGTCCACGCTGAAGGAGCAACCATTTAGGGTAACCAATGTCTTTATTGTACAAGTACTGAAAAGCAAGTTCGAAAATGGATCATCATACACTTCTCTCCCTGTATGCCCGAAGGTTGAAATCGCCCATTCATGTGGGGACGAGTTTGTCTAAATTGATCAAGCTTCACCAACAACATCAGCATGAAATTGCCTTTGAAAACCTACACATTCGCAAAGGAATTCCATTGAGTTTAGACCTACATGATTTAGCTCAAAAGGTTTTGATAGAAGGCCATGGTGGGTTTTGCTATGAACTCAACAACCTGTTCAATGAACTCCTTCGCGCTTTGCATTTCCGTACCAGATTAATCTCTGCCAGGGTCTTCGCCAAAGACGGAAGTATTGGTCCTGAATTCGATCACATGGCCATCTGTGCCGAAGTGCTAGGTAAAAAATACTTGGTTGACGTAGGATTTGGAGGCGCTTCTTCCACCCCTATTCCTCTGGACGTTGAAGCACCGCATCACGACTTAGGTAACCAGTACCGCATTCGTAAATGGGATTACCGATTTGAAATCCTAGAAAAATCATCCAATGGCAGCGATTTCACCCCGCTGTACATTTTTGATCGGATACCGCGAACCTTGGAAGAATTTCTTCCCATGTTTCACTACCACCAAAAATCGGAAGCAAGCCTTTTCACGCAGAAAACCATTTGCTCACGACTCACCGAAACAGGACGCATCACGCTTACAGACTCCAGCTTGATTATCACAAAAAACGAAGAGCGCCAAATTGTTCGCACGAATGACATGCTCACATTCAGTTCATTGCTTGCGGCACATTTCGGAATCTCAACTTCGCTCGAACAAAAAACAGCCTGAGCATTTTCTTGGTAGCTTTGCTCCATGGCACTACTACTTGATGTAAAAGGCATTTCCCCTAAGTTTGGAAAAGATTGTTGGCTTGCTCCAAATGCCACCATTTGTGGCGATGTAACTGCAGGAGACCACTGCAGCTTTTGGTTCAATGCCGTTGTTCGTGGCGATGTTCATTCCATTTCCATTGGAAATCGCGTGAACATTCAAGATGGCGCAGTGATTCATTGCACCTACCAAAAAGCAGCCACAGTCATTGGCAATAACGTTTCAATTGGACACAATGCACTTGTGCACGGATGCACCCTACATGACCATGTGCTGGTTGGCATGGGAGCTATTGTGATGGACAGCTGTGTGGTCGAAAGCGGTTCCATAATTGCTGCCGGAGCGGTTCTTCTAGAAGGAACGCATGTTCCGGCGGGGAGTATCTTCGCTGGAGTGCCAGCAAAGAAAGTCAAATCCATTGACGCTACTTCTTCCATCGCTAATTTGGAAAAACTCGCTTCGAATTACGTGATGTATTCAGGTTGGTTTAAAGCGGACGGGGATCATCCCACATCTTAATTTCGTCCAAAGAGATGCGCTCTTTGAAGAACAGGCGCGTGCTTCGTTCGAAGGAGGGTGTTTTATCTGACACCATAAAATGAAAGTTGGGCTGATTGTCATCTCCCGCTTCCAAATCTCTACTGGCTAAAATGTGACGCACTTCCTTCGCTACCAGCGTGGTGCTATCTAGAATTTCAACGTCGTTACCGTAGTACGCCGCAACTTGTTTTCTGATCAGAGGGTAGTGCGTGCAGCCTAGAACAATGGCCTCTACTCCTTTCAACGTGGGCTTGTCAAGGTAGGAGTTAATCACTGTTTTACTGATGGTGTTCGAAATAAAGCCTTCTTCAATCATAGGAGCTAGCAAGGGCGTCGCCAGGGAATTCACCTTGGCATTCGGCACCAGCTTTTTAATGCGATTGGGGTACACGCGTGAGTCAATCGTTCCCTTCGTCCCTATGATTCCAATTCTCTTTGATGCATGACGAAGTGCGATTTCCTGTACTACGGGGTCAATTACGTTTACCACCGGGATGTTAGGACCTGCAACCGCTGTCACGGTTTGATGCGCGTGAGAAGAAGCTGTATTGCAAGCAATGACTAACATTTTACAGTTGTGTTGAAGCAAGAAATGCGCAATTCGCGCAGAATAATGGCGAATGAGTTCTGGCGACTTGTCTCCATATGGCAAGTGCGCTGTATCTCCGAAGTACACCATGGACTCATGGGGCAACAATTTGCGCAAAGCACTTGCAACGGTTAGTCCGCCAATGCCTGAGTCGAATATTCCTATTGGTCTTGTATCCATAAAAAAAGGGGCCCAACTGGTGCCCCTTTTCAATGTTTTTGAAGAGATAACTTACTTAATCCCTAGTTCTTTTTTCACCAGAGGCATAATGTCTTCTCCACCATTGTACAGGGTAACACCAGTACTTGCATCGAAGATATAAGTAAATCCGTTGTCTGCCCCAACTTTTTCGATTGCATTCTTCGCACGATCAATCATTGGGCTGAACAATGTTTGCTCTAGCTGTCCCAATTCGTTTTGGAAATTTGTAGCAGCTTCCTGCAATCCAGACTCCATGGTTCTAAGGTCTTTCTCTTTTTGAGCTCTAATTGCTGCTGGCAATTCAGCTTGTCTCGCAACGTAATCTTGATATTTGGTTGTAAACTCTTTGTCCATATCTTCTAGCGCCTGCTGATACTGGGCTGCTTGAGATTGAAGTACGGTTTGCAATGAGTCGCGCTCAGGCATGCTCTCAAGTAAAGCTTGAGAGTCAATGTGGCCAAATTTCTGTGCCAAGGCTGGAGTAATAAATCCTGCCATTAGGACTACCATTAGTAAAGTGCGCATTCTTTTTTCGATTTAAATTTATTCTTGATTATTTTCTTTGCATTGAACCGGTGTTCCCTCCTGCTTTTCCGCCAGCTGCGCCGCGGTCTCCGTCAGTTGTTCCACCTTTAGCGCCGCCACTAGGGGCGCCACCTTTTTCTTCTTTATTAGCCGCTTCTGGTTTTTCGCCAGGCGTATAACCTAATTTCTTTATAATTCGATCAGTAACGTCATACTTCGGGTTGGTGTACAACATATTACTTTGGTTACTCTTATCAAATATGACCATGTACCCACTGCTTGACGCAATGTCTTGTATGGCTTCTGCGATTGCGTTTTGAACGGGTTGAATCAACTGTTCTCTTTGCGTGAACAGTTCACCACCAACTCCAAATTTCGCACGCTGCATCTCCTGAGCTTCTGTTCTTTTTGTGCGAATCTCTTCTTCTCTTCGTTGCTTCATCTCTGCTGTGAGCAAAACTTTCTCAGCTTTGAAAGACTCTTCTAACAAACGAACAGCTTCGTACTTCGCTTCAATCTCCTCTTGCCATTGGGCAGACAATTGATTCAACTGTGCTTGTGCAGCATAAAACTCTGGCATGTGCTCTAGAATTTCATCTGAGTTCACATAGGCAAATTTTTGTGCCTGTGCCATTCCTCCTAGTAGAAGGACCATTGAGATAACAGAAAGTAGTTTTTTCATTTGAATCAAATTTTCGAGTCAAGGAGAACGAAAATAGTAAATCTCGTTTAGAGCTCTCCAAGATTCATGCCAATACTAAAATGGAACTGTCCTTTCGGCATTGCTGGCGCCTCTGGAATATCGTCTAAACGCCACCCATAGTCCAAACCAAGCAATCCGAACATCGGAAGGAAGATTCTTAAACCAGCCCCCGCTGAACGACGAACGTTAAAAGGGTTCAAATCTTTCGCGTTAGCCCAAGTATTTCCTGCTTCAAGGAAAGAAAGTGCATAAATTGTTGCATTCGGATTGGTAGATAGCGGGTAGCGCAACTCTAGTCCATACTTCGCCAATACGGGTGATCCAGAATCTGGATTCGGATAGGTCAGTGATAAATCATCATACCCTCTCAAGTTAATGATCTCTCGTCCATCAAGCACGAATCCCGATAAGAATACCCCTCCAAGGTAGAAACGCTCAAACGGTGAAAGTCCTACTTGGCTGTTGTATATACCTAGTAATCCCATTCCAAAGTTTGCGTTCAACACCAATCTTCTTGGGTTTGTTTCGCTGGACTTGGTGAGTGGCGTGTACCAGTTTGCAGTGAACTTATACTTGTGGTACTCAACCCATTTAAAACGGTCTTCTTCTGACAAGTCAGAATAGTCCTTTCCATTCACTAAGCTGTATGGGAACGTAGCTTTCGCGGTGAATTTAATGTTCGACCCCCAAGTTGGAAAGATGGGGTCACTCACAGAGTTACGCTGCAAGCTCCAGGTCAAAGCGAGGTTGTTCGAATTTCCATTCGCAAACGAGAAGAAACTTTGGAAGTTGTTCAAGTTAAAATGCTGGTAAGACAAACTGGCATACATAGAGAACCAGTCATCTGGACGCTTCCAACGCTGTCCGAATCCTACACTTGCACCGCTAATATTAAGCGCTTGTCTTGACGGATTAGCTTCTCCATCAACTTGCCGTGGTTGACCATTTGTTTGCACAGAGTGAAACAACCCTACCGTTAATGAGTTTGGCTTTTTACCTCCCAACCATGGCTCTGTAAAGCTGATGTTGTAGCTCTGAAAGAAGATTCCATTTGACTGCGCCCGAATGCTGAGTTGTTGTCCGTCACCAGCTGGAATTGGTCGCCAAGCGCCTTTCTGGAATACCTTTCTCAAGGAGAAGTTCGTGAAGCTTAGACCAAGGGTTCCAACCACACGGCCACCACCCCAACCACCAGATAGTTCAATCTGATCAGAAGGCTTTTCTTCAACCACGTATTCAATGTCTACCGTCCCTTTTTCAATGTTGTTAACTGGATTAATTTGGAACGCCTCAGGATTGAAATAGTTCAGCTGAGCCAGCTCACGCTGGGTACGAATGATGTCGGTTCGGCTGAAGAGATCACCAGGACGTGTTCGGATTTCACGGTAAATAACGTGGTCATTCGTCTTGGTATTTCCAACCACCTTCACACGTCCAATTCGAAACTGTTTTCCTTCGTAAATGCGAACTTCAATGTCGATGGAGTCATTTTCAACGAGTACTTCAACTGGAATGGCCTGAAACATTAAGTAGCCGTCATCTTGATAGAGTGTCGTGATGTCAATTCCTTTCGGGTTGCCATACAAACGCATGTCTAGGTTTTCACGGTTGTATACGTCTCCTTCCTTGATTTTCAGAATGGAATCCAGTTGTGAAGACCTGTACTTGGTATTCCCTGCGAAGGTGATGTCTCTGAAAAAGAACTGTTTGTCTTCTTCGACATAGACATCAATACCAATTGTTTTCGGACTTGTTTTGTAAATCGAGTCTTTCAGAATCACCGCATTTCTGAAACCGAACTTGTTGTACTTATCTATTACGCTGCGTTTGTCGGTCTGGTAATTTTCGTCAATGTATTTTGAGCTTTTGAACACACGCCACCAAGCCTTTTCTTTGGTGTCTTTGAAAGTGCGTTTTAGTTTTCGCTCCTCAATTTCATTTGCGCCAATGAAGTTGATCTCGCTAATTTTCACACGTTCACCGCGGTCAACTAAAATGTTCAGTTTCACGCTGTTTTCTATGGCATCGTCAGGCGCTTGAGTGATGTCGACCGTGGCATTGAAAAACCCTTTATCTACATAGTAGGCAAGGATTTTATTTTTGGTATTTGTGATCAAATTTTGCGTCACAATTCTTCCCGTCACTAAATCGATTTCCTCCCTTAAGTTTTCCCTTTCGGCACGTTTTAGTCCGGGAAAAGAATACTTGGAAAGTCGTGGCATCTCAATCACATCAATGACCAAAAAGATTTGATCTCCACGGGTTTCTGCTGCGTAGATGCTGACATCAGCAAAGAGCTGTTGTCTCCATAGGTTTCGAATAGCTTTGGCTATTTGTTCTCCAGGAATCGAAATTTCCTGTCCGATCTGCAACGCACTAAAGAGTTTAATGGCCTGCACATCTGTGTACTCTGCACCCGTCACAGTAATACCTGCAATGGTATAATCACGGGGTGAGGCATAGTCTACAATGTTTCCAAGCTTTTGCACTTGTCCGGAAACCGCTACACTTAGCGCCGCAAGCACTAAAGAGAAAAGAAATTTTCTCAAAATCATTCGTTACCTGTTAAATTGATTTGTTCTGCTGTTTTACCGAATCTTCTTTGTCTTTGCTGAAAAGCTCTAAGCGCTTCAATAAAGTCTTCTTCGCGAAAGTCTGGCCAGTACTTCGCAGTAAAGTAAAGTTCGGAGTAGGCAATTTGCCACAATAAAAAGTTGCTGATTCGCTGTTCACCACTGGTCCGGATGACCAATTCAGGGTCGGGAATATCCTTCGTACAAAGGTAGTTGCTAATCAGCTGTTCATTTACAGCATCAGGTGAAATATGGTCTTTAATGATGTTTTTCATTGCACGAACGATTTCCCATCTAGAGCTGTAGCTCAAGGCAAGGATCAATTCGATTCCATCATTTTCTTTTGTTTTTTCAATGGCAGTTTTCAGTTCATTGGCGCACGAAGCGGGCAAGCTATCGATGTCGCCAATCGCATTGAACTTGACATCATTGTTGTCCAGCTCATTCACTTCTTGAACGATGGTCTGAACCAACAAATCCATCAGCGCTTCTACTTCTTCCTTTGGTCTATTCCAATTTTCAGTAGAGAAGGCATATAGTGTGAGGTATTTGACACCTGCTTTACGAGCAGCTTTCAGGGAAGCGCGCACAGCTTCGACCCCATTAAAATGTCCGAAAATGCGGTCTTGGCCTTTCTCTTTGGCCCACCGTCCATTTCCATCCATGATAATGGCAACATGCTGAGGTACTTTTGTCTGATCTATGCCCTGTAGGTCACTCATTCAAATTGCCGTTGTTTTGGTCACTCGTAGAACGAATGAAAACGCGTACTTATTCCAGAATAACACAAATTAACAAGGTGCCACTCCAGAAAAGTTTGGCAAATGTACCCTAAAAAATGAACTTCTTATCTGATCCAGTCACATGAAGTTGGCGGTTTGCCTAGACGAAATGACAATGTCAGCGTTGTGAAGCTGTACCAATCATTTCTTCCTGAGTCTCCTCGAGCGAGTCCATCGTTGGTAGACAGTCCGTCTGGCATAGAAAGGCTTCGATCTGCTAATGCGGCTGATAGTTGTCCGTTTTCACTTTGGAGTACTTGCTGACTTACATAACTACCACTGACATCATCCAGGTAATCAGTGTAGGTTTTGCGCATTCCCCATTCGCCACTGATGGCTACAATGGAGAACAAATTGAATTTAAAACCTAGTCCAAAAGGAAAGGCGATTCCACTTAGTTTGTAGGCAGCAGGCCCTTCAGTTGTACCTTGCCCTTCAGTCCCTAGCGGTTGAAGTTCATACCACTTCCCGAGGTATTCTGCTTGCGGTTTATGAGAATAATAGGCAATCCCCAAAAAGAGGTAGGGCGAAAACCGAGCGCGTTTGTTGGCTATCTGGTAATCAATGTAATTTAGTTCCGCCTGCAAAGCACCTTCCATGATTTCATTTTTGAAACTCAAGTTTCGGTTCACCATCCAGGGGTCATCTGAATCTGCATCACTTGCGCCAACTTGTCCATAGAAAAACTGGGCCTTCAACGACCAGCGCTTGTTAAAATTTTCGCGATACATTGCCCCAGCTCCTAGCTTCAAGTTTCCGCCAAAGTGTGTCTGGTTCAAATCACCAATGTAATAAGCTGTTCCGAAGACCAATCCAAATTCTCTACTCGCGTCCATACGAGGCTGGCTCTTGGCAGCCATTGAGATGACCATCAAGAAAAGAAAACAGACTATGTATTGAAAACTTCTACTCATCACGATGTTAACGTGTTATTTAGAAATGTGTTGCAAAAATAAGGAATCACTTAGTTTCTCTTGTCAATTCCCCAAAGCATCTTGTTACGTATGGTTTGGAAAAAATGTTGTGAAGGCAGGTTCATCAAGCGTAATTTGAAAGGTGCTGTTGAGAGCTTGACCTCATCTTTGGCACTAATGGTAAACGACCGGGAGTCCAATGTAAGGAGATAGTCTTCTGCTCTTCCATCAGCGCATAGTCGAATTGTTCGGTTGCAGGGAACTACCAACGGACGAACATTTAAGTTGTGAGGCGCAATGGGCGTCAGTATCAGGTTTTCTGACCCTGGCATGACGATGGGACCGCCACAACTCAACGAGTACGCGGTTGACCCCGTTGGTGTCGCTACGATTAATCCGTCAGCCCAATAGGTATTGATGAACAGGTCTTCCATGTACGCATGGACTTTCACCATGCTTGAACGGTCTTTTTTATGGATAGTGACCTCATTCAAAGCGTAGGGAAAATCACCGATTTCTAGGTTTGCCACTTCCACTTTGATCAGCGCGCGTGCGTCAATTTTAAAATCACCTTTTTCAAGTGATAAAATTGCTTCTTCAATGTCTTCGGTACTCACATTCGACAAAAATCCGAGTCTACCCGTGTTGATTCCGAGCACTGGAACTTTTGAATCACGAATCAATCCTGCAGTGTCAAGCAGCGTCCCGTCTCCGCCAATGGAAATGCAGACATCGCAATCTTTCACGCCTTTATAGGATTTGAAAGCGTAAAATTGACTTGGGTCGAAAAGTAGATTCCGTTCACGTAGAAAATCTGTAAACGGTTCAAAAATTGTCACTTCATGGTTGCGCACGCGAAGCATTTTGAGCAAGGCGCGAATCGCATCATCAAAATCAGCCGTAAATTGTTTTCCGTAAATCGCAATGTTCATAGAAACACGAAGGTAGCAAAGGAAGCGGTTAGATGTCTAAGAAGCGCATTAATTCATCATAACGCTTGCGCATATCTTCCTCGTAATTTGGCGCATCGTAAAAAGCCTTAATTTTATAGTCGAAACGCTGCAGCGTCTGTACAATGCCTCGTATGGACGTTTTGTTGATTTTTAGCGACACTTCTGCAGTGCGACTGCCTTCAAAGTTCGTAACAGAAGCACTCAAGATTTTCGCATCATTCTCTTCTATCAGCCGCGCAATTTCCGCCATTGAATAATCTATGGTATTCATTTCAAGAATAATCACAGAACCTTCCTGGCGCACAGCAGCCATTTCCGCCATGTAATCAACCACAGATGACAGGCTAATTTCTCCCAAGTAGGTTCCGTCAGATTTAGACACGGGAAGCGTGCTCAGTTTAAAATCAGTGATCATCTTGATGACATCAAAAATATGATCATCTGGATCTACCCGATGCTCTAGTAGCGGCACCTCATTCATCCGTTTGTTTTGATCTTCAAAACCCAACAATGTGTTTTCGTCCACCAAACCAACTAAGAGTGACCCGTCTAAAACTGGTAAATGACTTACTTTCCAGTCATCCATATACTGAAGCGCTACTTCAACTCTGTCATTGAGGATGAGTGTGGGTAAGTTGTGAGATATAATTTTGTCTACTATCAAATGAATAGGTCTTGAAGTGCGAACAAGTTAACTTTGTCACCTCGAAGTTAACTGGCAAAACGAGGCGCTTGTTTAATAGACGTCATTTTTTTGCACAAGTTGTTTAACACATGGAAAAAAATTCGGTACGACTGAGTGTCAACATCAATAAAATTGCAACCCTACGGAATGCAAGGGGCGGAAACACTCCGAGTGTTACTGACGCCGCGGCGAACTGCGAAGCGTTTGGAGCACAAGGTATTACAGTTCACCCGCGACCAGATGAACGCCACATTCGCTATGCCGATGTACGCGCACTTAAATCGCTTGTAACTACAGAGTTTAATGTTGAAGGCTATCCGAATGCGTCTTTTTTAAAACTGGTTGAAGAGGTGCAGCCGCATCAAGTCACTTTGGTTCCTGACCCTCCCGGAGCGCTTACAAGCAATGCAGGATGGGATACTGTAAATCGAAAAGCTGAACTCACTGAGATCATCAGCAGGCTGAAGCGCCAAGGCATGCGCACGAGCATTTTTATTGGCACAGATGAGGCACTCCTTCGCGCAGCAGCAGAAACAGGTACTGACAGAGTGGAGCTTTATACTGAGCCTTATGCAGATTTGTTTTCGACCAATAAGGAAGAGGCGATTGACGCTTTTGTAAAGGCTGGTGAAGTGGCGTTGGAAGAAGGACTTGGGTTGAATGCAGGACACGATTTAAACCTTGACAACTTGGGGTATTTCGCCTTGAACGTACCTGGACTGCTAGAAGTATCAATAGGTCACGCCCTGATTAGTGATGCACTTTATTACGGACTAGAAAACACGATACAGCTCTATTTGAGAGCTTTGGAAGTATGAAACTCTATTTTAAAACACTTGGCGAAGGCCAACCACTTTTAATTTTACACGGATTATTCGGTTCAGGAGATAATTGGCAAACCCTTGCGCGGCAGTACGCCGAAGAGTTCAAGGTCTACTTGATTGATCAGCGCAACCACGGACATTCGCCTCACGCGCCTGAGCACAGCTATGCGCTCATGGCACAGGACTTGGAAGAGCTTGTTGAAGACGAAGGATTGACTGATTTTCACTTGTTAGGACATTCAATGGGCGGAAAAACAGCCATGCTTTTCGCCTCAGAGAATGGCTACCTGATTGACAAGATGATCATTGCTGATATGGCTCCAAAGAGCTATCCTGTGCATCATCAACAAATACTGCACGCGCTCACCACGGCAAACCTAGATGAACTTGGAAGTAGAGGGAATGTAGCCAAGCACCTTTCGTTAACAATTGATGATGAAGGTGTTAAACAATTCCTTCTCAAAAACCTCTATTGGAAAGAAAAAGGAAAGCTTGCTTGGCGATTTAATGTGCCTGTTTTGAATGACACCATCGGACAAATTGTGGAGGAAACTGAACAGCAGATTTCCCTCACAGACACGCTGTTCATCAGGGG
>CAYGUR010000009.1:24722-28889 GCA_964353035.1 uncultured Comamonadaceae bacterium
TGGCAAGTCAAACTACATTTTGGACGAGGATGAAGCAGCCTTAAATCACTACTTCCCGAACTATCAATTGGCCACCATACCAGAGGCCGGACATTGGCTTCATGCGGAGGCTCCCGAAACATTCTACGCTATCTCTCGTACGTACTTAATAGATAAATAATCCCGACGAAACAGTGTTTTTTGTCGATAAAGCGGTATATTTGTCGATAACTAACAACAACTTACGTAATAATTAATTCGATGAAGTTAAATTCAACAAGGCTTCTTTTCATCGGTGCATTGGCCTCTTTAGCCATGACTGGGTGTAAGAAAGACCATGAAGAAGAGCAACTTTCAGACGTTCGGGATTTGAACGCTGAGCTCCGAGCGGTCTTAGAAGAAAGCTCTAATGGCGAAGGGCTACAGTACTATGTACTACCTGAAAGCTATCAATACAGCTTGATTCCACAAGATCCATTAAATCCTCTCAACAGTACGAAAGTCGAATTGGGAAAATTGCTGTTCCATGAAACAGGGATTGGATTGAATCCTAGAATGGAAGAGTATGGTTTGCAAACATACAGCTGTGCGAGCTGCCACCACGCCCAGGCTGGATTTCAAGCCAACATGCGTCAAGGAATTGGCGAAGGAGGAATTGGTTTTGGGATCTCAGGTGAAAGCAGAACTGCTCACCCTGGTTACCCAATTGACAGTTTAGATGTGCAACCTATTCGAACTCCAACTGCCATGAACGGTGCTTACCAAAAGGTCACCTTGTGGAATGGACAGTTTGGTGGTGTTGACATGAACTTAGGAACTGAAGCACAATGGTCTCCAGGCACGCCTATTTTCAATAACAACTTCGGACACGAAGGGCTCGAAACGCAAGCAATTGCTGGTTTGACCGTTCACCGATTGGTTGTGGATGAGCAAGTGTGTCAAGAATTTGGAATGTATGAAGACTTGTTCGACATCGCATTTCCAGATTGGCCACAGAGCACAAGGTATACAGCTAGAACTGCTGGTATGGCCATAGCTGCTTATGAGCGAACGTTGCTTTCGAACCAAGCTCCTTGGCAAGACTGGCTTCGAGGAAATACTTCAGCTATGTCAGATAGTGAGAAGAGGGGTGCCATTGCATTCTTCGGAAAGGCCAATTGCGGCTCATGTCACAACGGACCTGCTTTGAACAGCATGTCATTCCACGCAATAGGTATGGGTGACTTAACTGGAGCAGGAATTGTGAATGGAAATGACAATGATTTGGGAAGAGGTGGATTCACCCAAAATCCTGAAGACAACTACAAGTTCAAGACACCACAATTGTACAACTTGAAAGATTCTCCTTTCTTCGGACACGGAGGTACATTTACTTCAGTTCGTGATGTGATTGAATACAAGAATAATGCTGTGCCAGAGAGTCCTAATGTTCCTGAAAGCCAACTTGCGGAAGAATTCCAACCACTTGGTTTGACAGATCAAGAAATTACAGATCTCACGAACTTTATTGAATACGCACTTTATGATGCGAATTTGATGCGCTATGCCCCAGGATCAGTTCCATCTGGAAACTGTTTCCCAAACAATGATGCCATTTCAATCATTGACCAGGGATGCATGGAATAAGCACAAGATACTATTCAAAGGAAAGCCTGATGCAGCAATGTGTCAGGCTTTTTTTATGCATTGCTCACATCCATGAGGACCTTTCGGTACACCGTAAAAAGTCGAGATTTTGAAACGAAACCAACGTAGCCCCCATGCTCATTCACTACAGGAAGGTTCCACGCACCAGATTGATCAAATTTGCCGACTACAGCCTCCATTCGATCTTCCAAATAAATGATTTCAGGAGCGATGGTCATGAGCTGATCTACCTTCATTTCGTCATACAAGTCTATGTCGAACATGATAGGGCGAATATCATCTAACAGCACAATTCCAAGCAAACGCTTCTCTTTATCGAGCACGGGGAAAAGGTTTCGTTTACTGATGCTGACGGCTTTCACCAGTTCGCGAAGCGTCCACTCAGGAAAAACAGGCGTAAAATTATCTTCGATTTCATTTTTAAGGGACATCAATGTCAAGACCGCTTGATCTTTGTTATGCGTGATCAATTCACCACGCTCAGCCAACTCTTTGGTATAGATGGTATGTTTACTGAAGATTTTGCTCGTGTAATAGGCAATTCCAGCAGAAATCATCAATGGAACAAAAAGGCCATAACCTCCGCTAATCTCTGCAATCAAGAAGATAGATGTGAGAGGAGCGTGCAACACACCCGCCATAAGACCGGCCATTCCCACTAAGGCGAAACTTCCTACAGGCAGGTTCTCGAACCACAATGTGCGCTGAGAGAGTTTCCCGAACAGATAGCCAAACGTACTCCCCATGAAAAGGGTTGGTGCGAAGATTCCTCCAACCCCTCCTGCCCCGAGTGTTATTCCTGTGGCAATCACTTTTAAGATCAATAAGGCAAAGAGGTAGGCCAAAATCACCCATGAATCAGCTGAAACCTGATAAAACATGGAGTTCAAGGTTGACTCTTTGATATCATCCCGCAGGAATGCATTGATTACGTCGTAACCCTCCCCGTAAAGTGCCGGAAAAAGCAGCATCAGCGCTCCCAAAGACACCCCACCAATACCGATCCGAACAAGGGGTTTCTTCAGGTTTTGAAGGCGGGAAGTGATGAACAAATAAATCTTATTGAAGTACACTGAGAAGACTCCGCAACCAATCCCAAGCAACACATACAGTCCCAAGTGTTTGAATTCAAAGGGCGCAGCGTTGTCTAAGCTCAAGAGTTGATCACCATCCAGAAAAAGATAGGTGGTGAGCAGCGCAGACAATGAGGCCATCAGCAAGGGCACCAAACTTGCTGTGGTCAAATCAATCATAATCACTTCCACTGCGAAAATGATGGCAGCAACAGGTGCCTTAAAAATGGCTGCCAATGACCCTGCTGCCGCACACCCAATGAGCAGAGTGCGCGTTTTGTAATTCATTTTGAAGGCAGATGCCAAATTGGACCCGATACTGGCTGTAGACTGAACGGCTGGCGCCTCTAGTCCGGCACTCCCACCAAATCCAACAGTAAAAACACTTGTGATTACTGAGGCAAACATTTGCTTTCGTTTGAGCTGTCCCCGACGTTTTGAAATGGCGTACAAGGTAGATGGAATTCCGGGTCCGGGGTGATTGCCTTTCAGCACACGCTCTACAATGAGGTAGGTAAGCAAGATTCCCACCGCTGGGTAAACAGCATAGCCCCAGTTGATGTCACCAATGGTAAAGTTCCCTGTAAGGATATATTGAATTCCGTACACCGCATTTTTCAAAATCACCGCTACCAAACCAGATGCAATTCCTACAGCAATGCTCAGTAAAATGAGGGCATGCTTTTTAGGAAGTCCAAAGAGGTATGTACGAAGTTGAATGAGTGTTTTCATTTCACTGCAAACTTAGCAAGTGTTGACAAAGATAAACGGTCGAAGATGGGAATAAAAAAGCCACCGGTACAACCGGTGGCAAGTCCGTGCAGATCACCTTTTGCTAAAAGTAGAAGATGAATAAGGATGGATGATCGAGCTGAATAGGTTTCAGCCTTGCAGACCAAGTAAAATTAGTCCTAACATCCACAATGATTGTAGGACGTTGGAACGTATAAGTGTTAGGAAAATTCCTACAAGGCAATGCCGTTTAAAAGGGAATCGCTATTTTTCGACTCTGGAAAAAGACAACTACCTGCAAAATGAGTAAAAATCGCATCCTCGTCCCTACCGATTTCACGAAAGTGGGAGACACCGCTATGGATCACGCTGTTGTTGTTGCTAAGGCAATTGACGCAGACATTCACGTTCTTCATGTTATAGACAATAAGAAGTTCATTTCGGAAACCCGATTAAAACTGGAAACGCTTGCTTCACGGATGAAGAAAGAGTTCGCTATGGAGGTGAAAACCATTGTCCGTATCGGAAGCATCTTTGAAGACATTGATGAAGTGGCCACAGAAATTGAGGCCAGTTTAATCATTATGGGAACACATGGCTTGCGTGGAATGCAGTTTCTTACAGGTAGCAGGGCATTGCGTATTGTAACCCATTCAACTATTCCCTTCATCATTGTGCAAGAGCGTGGAATACGTGAGCATGGTTATGACGACATTGTGGTACCGCTTGCCCTTCA
>CAYGUR010000010.1:0-21460 GCA_964353035.1 uncultured Comamonadaceae bacterium
GTTCTGAGCAATGCTTTGTTCAAGGTCTACTGGTGTATACCATCTTCCTCCGGCGTAGGTCAAGCGCGTGTCAAACGAAATGGACCTTTTGTCGTTGAGGCGAAATTCCTTTCCGCCCAATAGATTGAACACATATTTTCCGTTAAACGCTGTAGAGCGTTCAATGCCATCACTTCCTTTGTAGGTAGACTCAAAGAGTGAAGCAGTTCCGAGTACGTAATATCCTTTGCTGAAGAACCGCTCTAAGGTGAATTCCAGTCCGTAGTTTTCTCCTGTTCCTTCGTTCACGAGGTCAGCATTGTCTGGTATGTTAAAATCTGCGCCTACGTTCAACATTGAAAATGCCGATGGAGACCTGTCTACTGCAATGTTATAGAGGTACTGGTAATACGCTTCGATCTTTAGTCTAAACTGATCTCCAATGAGTTGGTCATAGCCAAGAACGGTATGGATTGACTTGTTGAAGTCAAGTTGGTCATTTGTGAGAACAGATGTGTTGGCGTCTATTCGCTGCTCAGTGAAGTACGAAGGAATTGGTTGAAGCTGACTGTGCAAACCTGCGCCAGCATTGAAGGAAGCTTTTTCGGTAGCTTGGTAACGCAATCCTACGCGTGGTTCAATGGCTGTGCTCTCACTCAGTCTGAAATATTGTCCGTGTAGACCAGAAGTTAACCTCCATTTTTCGTCAATGCGGTATTGCCAAGAAACATTTGCTTGAAGCAATTCTGACTGGTCATTGAAGTCTCTTGCGTAAAAGAATTCATCTTCAGAATAGCGCACTGAATCAATGAGGTTGAATGAAATTAAATCACCTTGAATACCACCGCGGAGTGTATGTCTTGCATTGATTTTGTGATTTAGGTCGAAGCGAGCGGTGTACTTAGACTGTCTGTTTTCTAGTCCGAAAATGCGGTGTGGACTTCCGTCAACGAGCGACAACGAATCAATGTTTCCAGAGTTCCCTCCTGAAGAAGCGGCTACTACGAAATTCGATCTTGTTTTGTCATTGAAAAAGTACTGGTGTGTAAAACCGACCCAACCAGTTTGAGAATCAAAACGGGAGTCTTCGGCATCAGAGCTAAATAGATTGTTATCTGTATTGTCTGAAGAAAGAAATTCAATATAACTACTTCCTCCCACGCCGAAGAGACCAAATCGTCCTGCATTCTTTGTTGGGATATCCACTTTAAACGTTAAGTCCTGGTATTCAGGAATCGCTGAACCGGTTCCGAACTCCAATCCAAGGGCATTGAAAACAGACAGGGTTGAATAGCGATAGTTGATTAAGAAGCTGCCATTGTTGCCAATCTTTAACGGACCTTCGGCACCGAGCTCGAATCCGTTAAAGCCAATTTGACCAAGAAATTCATAGGTATCTTTGTTGCCATTTCTCAGGCGCAGGTCAAACACACCTGCAAGGGCATTTCCATATTCAGCAGGAAAGGCGCTGGTAAGAAAATCTGAGTTTGACAGGTTGTTGATGTTCAACATAGATACTGGTCCGCCTGTTCCACCTAGTGTGCTAAAGTGGTTTGGACTAGGAATGTCAATACCCTCCATGCGCCAGAGCACGCCCGAGGGAGAATTCCCACGGATGATAATGTCATTACGATCATCACTGGCATTGCTCACCCCTGCATAGTTTTGTGCCATTCTTGAGGGGTCCTGTAAGCTTCCAGAATAGCGCATAGCTTCGTCAATGGAAAATGAGCGTGCACTCACTGTAGCCATCTCGTTGATGGGTTCCAGCTTGTTGTCTTCGGCTACTATTTCGGCCCCCTCTAAAACCGTAATTTGCTCTTGAAGCTGTCTGTTTACTTCCAATTCTTTTCCACTCGAAAGGAGCAAGTTAGAAACAAACTGTGGCTCGTAACCAATCAGTGTAATGGTCAAATTGTGCCTCCCTACAGGCACATTTTCCAGTCTAAAACGTCCATCTATATTGGTCATAGCGCCCATAATAGGCTCAGTATCTGTGACAATAATATTGACACCTGGAAGAGGAAATCCGCTTTGGGCATCTACAACGGTGCCTCGGATGGTTGAAGTGATGTTTTCTTGTGCGAATGAGTTGATTGCTAGCAAGAAGAGTAGGAGGGGAAGAACTTGTTTTGTCATGGTTGTGGTTTTAAGACGCTACAAATTTGAACCATGAGTAGAAAAAGTTAAATCGGAATTAGCTGAACTGCCGATTTCGCATGCTGAAGTGTAAAAAAAATAAAAGGCCCTGCGTTCAGAGCCTTTTACTTGTTGTTTCGAAATAGGTAATCCAACAAAATTCTTTTGAGTCTTATTAGAGGACCTTATAAACCTAAATAATCATGAGTTTTGCTACCTGCGTTCAGATAAACGGGCTTTGATTAAAACCCGATTCAAAGGTATGTGAATGCCTTGCCCGCAACTGTTAATATGGGGTTAACACATGTTAAAAGTTGCAAAAGGAAAGAGGTGGTGAATACAGGATAAAATACCTTTGATTTGTACTTCGTTTACAACACAGTTTGAAGCAGAAATATATACAAGCACTAGTTGTTCTAATTAGCTCAGCCTTTATTGGCTTGGTAGCCATTCAAGTTTATTGGGTGAACAACTCTATTCTGCTGCGTGAACAAGAGTTCAATCACAAGGTTACCCAAGCTTTAGAAGATGTTGCCGATATTCTAGATCAAGGATCTTATTACGTTGATGACCCCGTGGCCAATAGCGATGCATTGCTTCGTTTGGCCAATGAAAATCAACACTTAAGTATGGGGTTTAAAAATGAGCAAGACTCCATAGAACGTGTGATTCGGGAACATTTGAGCGGTGCCGAAGAAAGTTTACACCCTGATATTGCCGCAAAAAGAGATTCCATTTTGCAAAGTGAGTGGGGTACATACGGATTGGAAACCGGGCAGATTTTGGAGCAAAGCGGATTCATGGATGACCTTTTGGAAGGAAGTGTCTCCATCGATATCTTCCGAAAAATGCAGGCCCTTGAACCCAACTTTGTAGATTCATTGGTGAAGCACAGCTTAACCAACCAAGGCGTTTCAGCAAAGTACAACTACGGCATTTTCAATCGCTACCATCAACCGGAAATTTTGGAAGGAGATGCCGAAAAACACCGCGAAGAATTTTTTACCAGAGGCTATAAAACGGTGCTCTTTGAAAACGATCCCATTCGTGAGACCTATTACCTGAGAGTCTTTTTCCCCAACCAAAAGAGCTACCTTCTGCAGACAATGTGGTTGATGTTGTCCATTTCGGCCATCTTGATCATTGTCATTTTTGCTGCGTTCACCTATACCATCAACACAATTTACAAGCAGAAGAAATTGGGGCAAATCAAAAATGATTTCATCAACAACATGACCCACGAGTTGAAAACGCCCATTTCAACCATTTCGTTAGCTTGTGAGGCCTTGAATGACCCGGATATGCGAAAAAGCGAACAGAGTATGCGTTCGTTCATTAGCATGATCAACGAAGAAAATAAGCGCTTGGGCGTGCTGGTGGAAAACGTTTTACGGTCAGCGATACTGGATCGTGGCGATATGCAATTGCGGCTAGAGCCCATGAATTTGCACGAGGTGGTCAAGGGCGTAATTCGAAACATCGCCATTCAAGTGAAGAAGAAAGGAGGTAGCATTCAAGTTGAATTGAATGCGGTGAATCCACTTGTGAAAGGTGACTCCGTGCACATTACGAATGTGGTATACAACTTGATAGACAATGCCATTAAGTACTCGTTAGACAAGCCAGAAGTGATTATTCGTTCCAGAAATGTGAAAGAAGGTGTTGAATTGAGCTTCACAGACAATGGAATTGGCATTTCAAAAGAGAACCAAAAGAAGATTTTTGATAAATTATATCGCGTACCAACAGGAAATATTCACAATGTCAAAGGATTTGGCCTAGGATTGAGCTACGTTAAAGTAGTGCTAGACAAACACTTTGGGGAGATTTCAGTTGAGAGCGAATTAAAAAAAGGAAGTACATTCTCGATCTACATACCCGCTGAACATGAAGAAGAAGATTAAAATATTATTGTGCGAAGATGACCCCAACTTGGGCTCTTTGCTCACCGAATACCTCAATGCGAAAGATTTTGAAACAACGCTGGCAGTTGACGGTGTAGAAGGAATCAAGCAGTTCAAACGAGATCATTTCGATTTCGTCATTTTGGATGTGATGATGCCAAACAAAGATGGCTTTACGGTGGCAAGTGAGATTCGCGAAATCGACAGACATGTTCCGGTTCTCTTTTTAACGGCGAAGAGCATGAAAGAAGATACCCTTGCCGGATTCAAAGCAGGCGCAGATGACTACATGACGAAGCCTTTCTCAATGGAAGAGCTCATGGTACGTATCAATGCTATCCTGCGCAGATCAGCTGCTTTGCCTGAAGATGGAGAGGAAGTGACCGAATACAGTGTGGGCGCTTTCACCTTCGATTACAACAAACAACGGTTGTACAGAGAGGGTGAAGAGGCAAAACTGACCACCAAAGAAAATGAACTCCTCTTCTTACTCTGCAAGCACCGCAACGGATTGTTGGAGCGGAATTACGCATTGAATGCCATTTGGGGAGACGACAACTATTTCAATGGCCGAAGCATGGATGTGTACATCGCGAAGCTGAGAAAACACTTGAAGTCTGATGCAGAAGTTGAAATCATCAACGTACACGGAAAAGGCTTCAAGCTGTTAACGCCTTGACAGCGAATTCTTTCAACTGTTATTTATGCGGTTTTATTGAATTGAAATAGCGCGTTTTGGCAGAGTTTGTGTTTTAATTCTATCAGTATAAATCACTAAAACTGATAGCATGAAGCACAACAAAACACATGAAGCGAACCTAGAGCCGAAGCGCAAGGTTTACTTCCAACTCGGCTTTGCCGTTGCCCTTTCTGTGGTACTCGCAGCTTTTGAATGGACTGGTTACGACTACCAAGAATACAGGGCTTTGAGCTTTGCCGGAGATCCAATCATGGAGGAAGAAATCATTCCTTTTAACAGACTGGAGAAACCTACACCTCCGAAACCGAATACCAATAAAAGCGTTTTTACACCTGTTGTAGTGATGCCAGAAATTGGGGATCCAGGACCAGATCCAGACCCCTATCAATTGGATTTTGATAAGCTTTTCGAATTCGGGGAGCCTACAGAAGAATGGCCAGATGATGAAGGTGAAGAATTGCCTCCGATGATTCGCGCTGAAATCATGCCTTATTTTGACCACTGCAAAAACGTGTTGGATCGAGAAGAGCAGACCTTGTGTACAGAGGGTGAAATCATCCGTTTCGTTCAAAACAATGTGGTCTACCCGAAACTGTGTGTTGATGCTGGGATTGAAGGTAAAGTGTGGGTGAAGTTCGTTATAGATAAAACGGGGAAGGTCACCAACGCAGAAATTCAAAGAGGACTGCACAAACAAATGGACAAAAACTGCTTGGATGTAGTGAATTCAATTCCTCAGATGAATCCAGCTTCGCAGCAAGGTAAGCCCGTGGCCGTGTACTACAACATCCCCATTAGTTTCAAACTAGCAAAACAGTAAATTGAGAAAGAGGCCTTCGGGCCTTTTTTTTTCGAAATCGAAATCGACAATCACCACCACTATACTTGTCGTGTTGAAGCACTCAATTTCGCCCTAAAAAACGTCTGCAAAGTTCTTCCGTGCGACTACAAAGTTGATGTCGACGGTGTTGAATTGATTCGGAGCTTTGCACAGGGAAGGGGCTAGTGATAATCCATAGGTATTGAACTGTGTCATTCGTGAAGCGTTGAAATCGAAATCGACAATCACAAGCACTATACTTGTCGTGTTGAAGCACTCAATTTCGCCCTAAAAAACGCATCGTTCATCTTTAAACTTTCGGTACCTTTGTTAGTCCGTGATACCAAGAGCCACCATAGATCAAATAATGTCTGTTGCCATGATTGAAGAAGTCATTGGCGACTTCGTGCAACTCAAAAAATCAGGCTCTAATTACAAAGGACTCAGTCCGTTCACCAACGAAAAGACTCCTTCTTTCTACGTCTCACCTTCGAAAGGAATTTTCAAATGTTTCTCTTCTGGAATGGGTGGAAACGCGGTCACGTTCCTGATGGAACACGAGAAGCTAAGTTACCCAGAGGCGCTAAGATGGCTGGCAGACAAGTACAACATCGAAATAGAAGAGGAAGCACCAAGTGAAGAGGAGGTGCAAGAACGTTCCGAAAGGGAAAGTTTGCTTGCTGTGAGCTTGTTCGCTGCGAATTATTTCGAAGAGTACATGTGGAAAAATGAGGAAGGACAAGCCATTGGACTTTCGTATTTCCATGAACGTGGTTTCAGAGACGACATCATCAAGCTTTTCAAACTGGGCTTTTGTCCAGATGGCTGGACCAAATTCTCTGACGATGCTCAAAGTGCAGGGTACGAACTGAAGTGGATGAAGGCCGCTGGTCTCGTGAAAGAATCGAACGACAAACATTTCGATTTCTTTAAGGGACGTGTGATGTTCCCTATCAGGGATATCTCAGGAAGGGTTATTGCTTTTGGCGGAAGAACACTCAAGACCGATAAGAAAGTAGCGAAGTACTTCAACAGTCCGGAAAGTGCGCTCTACAACAAGTCGCGTGTGCTTTACGGCATCTATGAAGCGAAGAACAGCATTGTCAAAAAAGATCGATGCTTTTTGGTAGAAGGCTACACAGATGTCATTTCGATGCATCAAAGTGGTGTAGACAACGTGGTAGCTTCTTCGGGAACTTCGCTCACAGAAGACCAGGTTCGTCTTGTTAAGCGCTACACGCAGAACATTACCATCTTGTACGATGGGGATCCAGCGGGAATTCGGGCTTCGTTCAGAGGGATTAACCTCATTCTGGCGCAAGGATTGAACGTGAAGGTAGTCTTGTTTCCTGATGGAGATGACCCAGATTCCTATGCTAAAAAGGTTTCGTCAGACACCCTTCAAGCTTACATTGAAGAAGAAGCGAAGGACTTCCTCGAGTTCAAAACTAGCATGCTAGCAGAGGATGCCAAAGGTGATCCCATTAAGCGAACAGAGATGATTCGTGAAGTGGTAGACAGCATTGCGCACATCCCAGATGCCATTAAGCGAACGGTCTACATCCAGGAATGCAGCAGGCTGCTCCAGATTGAAGAGCAAGTTTTACTGAATGAGACCAATAAACTCCTTCGTCAGGAAACGAAAAAAAAGGAGCGAAGAAACGAGTCCAGTCAAGCACAGGCGCAGCTTATTCCTCCTCCAGATGTAGAACCTTTTCAAGAGCGAAAGAAGAAGCTTGAAACGAGTGCTTTGGCACAAGAAAAAGACCTTATTCGGCTCTTGTTGAGTTTTGGAAGACTTCCCGTTGAAGTTGAGTTGCACGACATTGAGACCGACAAAGTTGAAATGCAATCAACCAGTGTTGCTGAATATTTGCTTTTTGAATTGCAGGACGAAAACTTGGTGCTGCACGATGCTATTTTGCGGAAAATCGTTCTGGAATACGCTTTGTTCCTGCAAAAAGGAAATTTTCCGCCCGAAAGACATTTTCAAAATCATGAAGATCAAGCTGTGAGTTCGCTGTGTGCAGACTTGATGGCATTTCCTTATGAATTAAGCGGTAACTGGTCAGAGCGTCACCAGATTTATCCGGAAACAGAGGATATGAATTTGCCTAAAGCAGTGAAGGATTGTGTTTTCCGTCTGAAACTTCGCCACGTTTTAGTAATGATTGACGTAATTCAGGGTGAAATCAAGGAGTGCAATGAAGACGAAAAACTTTTTGAACTTCTGAAAGAAAAACAACACCTTGACGCGGTGAAAAGAGATTTGTCTCGCTACTTTGGTAGTGCAATCGTGTAAATATGGATTACAGCTGGCTCGACAAAGGTATTCACGTATCAAATTATCACCTCACGGTAAGTGATGCCATTTATATTCTGATGGTTTTTGCCATCATACGCTTGTTGCTCGGAGGATTGAATTTGCTTTTGCGCAGAGCGAATAAAAGTGACGACCCACTTGAAACCGGCAAGCGCTACACCCTAGTGAAACTAGTAAGCTACTTCGCATACACGATTGGTGTTGTTATGGCGCTTGAATACATGGGGGTAGATATCACCGTGCTGCTTGTAGGTTCTGCTGGATTGTTAGTCGGACTGGGGTTAGGACTCCAGCATTTGTTCAATGACATCGTTTCTGGATTTGTGATTCTTTTTGAAGGAACAGTGCGTGTTGGAGACATCATTGAAGTAGACGGAACGATTGCACGGGTTCAACAAATTGACATTCGAACTTCGAAAGTGGTGACGCGAGAAGGGATCACGATACTAATGCCTAATTCACTGATTACCAGTAATAAAGTTGTGAATTGGAGCCATTCGAGTATTACTTCAAGGCTCACTGTAACAGTGGGAGTGGCCTATGGTTCAGACACGGAGAAAGTGAAAGGATTACTCTTGCGGGCGGCGGCTGAAACCAAGCTGGTTTTGAAAACACCTCACCCCGTTGTCATCTTCCATGATTTTTCAGATAGCTCACTTGTTTTTGAGTTGAGGTACTGGGCAAACAAGTCGTGGCAAATGGATCAAATAAAAAGTGAAATACGCTTCAAAATAGACCAATTGTTCAAGGATAATGGTGTGAGAATACCATTTCCACAGCGCGATTTGCACATTATTTCTGGTGAAGAAAAGTCGCCGATCAAATAGATTACACACTGATATGAGCTGTTTTTCTTAGCTTATCAATGATTACATCGAATACATTGCTGTTGTGTTCGCAAAGATGATTATCTTCGAAACTGCAATAAATTCTAGACGAATAGTGCTCAACATGAAAAATTCACAATTACTTTTTGGATTTGTAATCCTATTCTTCGCCTCTTTTTTCATGGCGGGATGCTTGAACGACGACAATAAAATTCCTGAAAACTGTTATGACGGAATTTTGAATAACGGCGAAGAACGCATTGACTGTGGTGGACTAAACTGTCCGCTTTGTGACCCTTGTGAAAACGGAATTTGGGAGCCAGAATTAGGCGAACAATGGGTTGATTGCGGTGGCGAATGTGATCCTTGTCTATCTTCATTTAACGGACAACTTGATCCAGGAGAAGAAGGAATTGACTGCGGTGGTGACACTGGAGTTGATTGCGGAGAACTTTGTGGTGACGGTCTATTGAACGGAAACGAAGAAGAAATTGACTGTGGAGGTCCTGACTGCGATGCTTGTCCAACCTGTGATGATGAGCTCATGAACGGTGACGAAATTGGTATCGATTGTGGTGGTTCAGATTGTCCTGACTGTGCTACTGATGGTGATTGCACCAACGGTGAACTTGATGGAGATGAGCTGTACATTGATTGCGGTGGTACAACCTGTCCTGATTGTGAGGCCATCATGACTTGGAGAGTAAACGGACAAACGTTTATAGCGAATTTGGATGCCTCAGCTACCATGAATGGAACGTCAATCGACATTCTAGGCCAGTCTAATGACCCTCAACTAGGTAATTTTGCTGCTACCTTGGCAGAGCCAATGTCAGGCTGGCTTGATGGTGTAGCTATACTTTGTGATCCTACAACGACTCCAAACTCTGTCTCAGCCTATACCAATAACTTGAGTCAAGTGTTTGCTTCTCAGTTCGGAACTGCTTCTATGACGTTCAATATTGAATTCGTTATTCCGAATGCGGGTGGAATCATTGTTGGTACATTCTCAGGTCAATTGAGATCTGCAGATGATTCAGCAGTGAATGTTTCTAACGGAAGCTTCCAGTTGCCAATCAACTAGAACAACAAAAACTTCTGAAAGGGTTAACTCGTCTAAACGAGTTAACCCTTTTTTTATGTCGTTAGTCTGGAAATTCATGTCCATTCATAAACGATAGGCACGGAGGAGAACTGCACTTCGACTTTTGGCATGGGTATTCATCTTCGTTATGTCCGTATAGCAAACCTAGTATAAAGGAGGTCGTCTATGCTGGGTTATAGGGGATGAGCACACTGGAGTGAAGTGCGTATTGTTTGCTGTAACGTTGCTGAAGGTGAATGACTTTGTACCTGCCCTGACTTATCAATCAAAGAAAAAGGCTGCTTTCGTCAGAAAACAGCCTTTTTGGGTATCCATCCCAATTTGCAGGTTAGAAAGGATAATGCGTGTTATTCGCCATCAATGATGTTGAATAGGTCATTCAAATTCGGCGATATAATGATTTCAATGCGTCTGTTACGCGCTTTGTCTTCTGGGTCAACCGGATGAAATTCGCTTCTTCCAGAAGCGGCCAAAATCATCGGGCTAATTTGACTGTTCTCCAGCATGATTTTCACAACCGCAGTAGAGCGCAGCACACTTAGTTCCCAGTTGTCTCTTGGGATAGATGAACTTCTCAACGCATCAGT
Organism: uncultured Comamonadaceae bacterium; assembly: GCA_964353035.1. Classification (GTDB taxonomy): domain Bacteria; phylum Bacteroidota; class Bacteroidia; order Flavobacteriales_D; family Sanyastnellaceae; genus JAQWQB01. Next base: position 10,385 of record CAYGUR010000010.1, read on the forward strand.
ATCTGTGTGTCCTTCAACAATGATTTCCATGTCGGTCTGGCTTTCAATCGCCTTCGCCAATTCAATCAGTGCCTTTTTTCCTTCAGAATCAATTACAGTACTACCAGAAGGGAAAAGAAGTTTGGCTTCTAGGCTCACGTACACTTTCCCGTTTTTCTGTTCTACAGTGAGGCCTTTGTCTTTAAAGCCCAGCAAGGCAGCGGCGATTTTATCTTTTAAGGCGTTGGCAGCGTCTTCTTGTTTCTTAAGCAATTCTTGAAGTTCGTTGACCTTCGCTTCGCGCACTTCCAATTCGCTGTTGAGCGTTTCAAGTCGTGATTCTTTTTCATTCAGCTGATCTTCGAGCAAGGTCAGAGCGTCTTCTTTTTCCTGAAGTTCATTTCGCGTTAGCTGAAGGTCTTCTAGGAGTTTTCTGTTTTCAGCAGTCATTTCGCTGAGCATCGTGGTATTCTTGTTCATGAGAATATCATTCAGCTCATTGATTTTGTCATACTGATTTCGAAGGTGACGAATGGAGGAGCCCAGCAAGGTGGTGTCACTTTGAAGCGCTTCAATGCGCTTGTCAAGGTCTGTGACTTGTGCATTCATTTCGTTCATTTGAGTTTTGAGCTGTTCATTGCTCTTGCTCAATTTTTCGTTCTCAGATTGGTACTCGTTCTTACGAGTTTCTAGTTCTTCGTACTGTCTTGCAGTCACACAAGATCCGAGTGTAAATAGGGCAATTGTTGCCAGGAAGAAAACGCTTTTCATGCTTCTTTGAGTTACAATACAAAGGTGCTTCCTTTCCGTTGGAAAAGGCAGCGTTTATGAGCATTCTTATGCACAGCCCTGTGTGAACATGGATACTAGAATCACAAGTGTTTAGTTTTTTTAAGAAGTAATGCAAATACTAAAACTGGTGAATTTGAGGTTATGGTTGTATATTACAGTATATAGTAACCTCCAGTGAGTCCTTTTTAACGTGTTCCGAAGTTGGAATTATTTGCTCTTCCATTTGACTTCGAATCATCAAATACAAAAGTTCAAGCTCGGTTGCTCTAACCAAAAATGATGTGTGATGTGGATGATATTTGAGCAGTTGTCTTCTTTGGAAGCTTGGTTTAACCGTCGATTTGGATGGTTCTTTACAAACGGAAACAAATCAACGATCAAGAACGATCAAGATTTGATTTGAATACAAACATTTTGAGGCTCTGTGAAAAAGCGCAGAGCTTCAAATCCACCCTCTCTTCCTACTCCTGATGATTTAACGCCTCCAAATGGAGTGCGCAAATCTCGAACGAGCCAACAATTGATCCAGACAATGCCTGATTCAAGTTGTTGAGCAATAGTGTGCGCACGCGTTAAATGTTGCGTCCAGACCGTAGCAGCCAATCCGTATTCAACGCTGTTGGCCATTTTCACTACTTCTTCTTGCGTGTCAAAGGGGGTGATGGTTACTACAGGGCCGAAGATTTCCTCTTGATTTGTTCGGCAGGTATATTCCAATCCTTCAATTACAGTGGGCGAAATAAAGTAGCCTTCTTTGCAGCTTTCATCTTCTGGGAAAACGCGTTCGCCACCTGTAAGTATGGTTCCTCCTTCGGTTTTCGCCAATTCGATGTATTCAAGCACTTTATTCATATGTGCTTCACCTACTACGGCGCCAAATTTTGTGTCAACTTCCTGAGGGTTGCCCACTTTCATGCGACTTACTTTTTCGACAAATGCGTTTTTGAATTTGTCATATATCGGACGTTCTACAAAAATGCGTGAGCCGCAAAGGCAAATTTGTCCTTGGTTGGCGAAAGAAGAGCGAATGGTCGTTCGGAGCATTTCGTCAAAATCACAATCGGCAAAAATGATGTTCGGATTTTTCCCTCCGAGTTCGAGCGAGAGCTTTTTGAACATAGGAGCGGCTTTTGCGGCAATGTAAGCTCCTGTTTTCGTCCCTCCTGTGAAGGATATTGCCTTAATTTTTGGGTGCGAAATAATGGCGTCTCCAGTGCTAGGTCCTAGGCCGTGAACGATGTTCAGCACTCCTTTTGGCAATCCGGCTTTGATGCACAGTTCCGAAAGCAGAAATGCCGTCATGGGGGTCACTTCACTTGGTTTGGCCACCACAGTATTTCCAGAAGCTAGAGCGGGAGCAATTTTCCACGTGAAGAGGTACAAAGGTAAATTCCAAGGCGAAATACAACCTACCACACCAATGGGTTTCCGATTGGTATAATTGATCGCAGTGTCTTCCATTATGTGTGCTTCACTGTGAAAATGGTTAATAGCTGACGCGAAAAAACGGATATTCGACTCAGCTCTGGGGATATCTACGTGGCTTGCCAGCGAAACGGGCTTGCCGTTATCAATGGATTCAGCCATGGCCAAATCAGCAAGATTTTCAGCAATTAGGTCAGCCAATTTGGTGAGAATACGTGAGCGTTCTGTGTAGGGTGTGGTAGACCAATGAGGGAAAGCATTTGCCGCCGCTTCGTAGGCTGACTGTACATCTTCAGCGTCACTGTCAGGAATAAATGAGTATACTTTTCCAGTGGCTGGATTGATGTTGTCTATCCATTTTCCTGCTTGAGGTTCAACCAGGTTTCCATCGATGTAATTCAGGATTTTTCTCACGTTCAAATGCTTTTCACAAAAGTACAATTTTCAGCGTCGCTTAATTTTTTCCTTAGAGTTGCGTAGCAATTTGAAAAATTATTAAATTTGCACCCTTGTTCTGGTCAACAGAACGTGGTATTGTCCCATGGTGTAATGGTAACACAACTGGTTTTGGTCCAGTCATTCAAGGTTCGAGTCCTTGTGGGACAACAAAAGGTCATCGAAAGATGACCTTTTTTGTTACTTCTTTTTAGGCGCTAATACCGGCAGGTAGTACATCAGCTGCTCACCTGTTTCTGGGTCATTCATCAAATAAGGCTTGAGTTCAACAATTTCGTAATCGTCCAGATTTTTGGGCGATTTAAGTGGTTCGTTGCCTTTATCGAAAATCATATCGTTGGTCTGTAGTACTTTGCCTTCTGTGAGCGAAAAGTAGTCTTCGCCATTCATGAGTGTTGGAGACCAGCCGCTGAAGGTGTGAATTTTCGATGCGAAGCGGTCAACGATGTAATAAGGAGGTTTACCCACCCACATGTTTTCGCTCGCCATTTCAAATCCTTGAATGCCCAAATTGTCTTCGAAGATCCACTGTCCACCGCCATTGGCCTTGAATTTAAAGCCTCCAGGGAAATAGGCCCAGTTTGAAATCTTCACGATAGATTTTCCTGCTTCCACCTGAACAGTTCGTCCTGTCTGCGAAAAAACACCATCTAAATGCACAATACCGCCGTTTTGCTCTGCATGAATGAGTGCCTTGGTAAAAAGCGTATCGTACGGATGTTCGATGTGGATATTGCGCATGAACATGTAAGTGCACGTTGGCGAATTCCGATCATGGTAGTCAACAGAGTAGCGCGGGGCCATCCCTTCGAACACCGTATTCAAAATACTCATGCTGTTTGAGGCGTAATTTCGAATGCAGGCATGTGCGTGTAGTTCTGAGAAAAACCTGCAGCCATCAACGGTTACCATGTTAGATTGGCTGTTCGTTCCATTCGCATTTGAAAAGACTTTTTCTTCTCCAGTCATAGGGTCGCCTTCCGCACTTCGAATCAATAGTTGCTCTATTTTTTGTCGCGTAAACTGGCAGTTGATCACGCGACCCATCAGGCAAAAGACCATGTCTATGCCTCTGTTCCCGCTCACAAATTCGCAGTTGTTGATTTCACTATTCAAGGTGGCAATCAGGGTCAACTGAGTGTCTCCGCCTTCAAAAGACAAATCGTTCACAATGAGTTTGTCCATGTTATCAAGCGCCGTTTGTAAGGCTACACCTTTGATATTCGCTGGAGCCAAGATGTCGAAAGCCAATCCGACAGCTTTGAGCGTAGCATGGTTTCCTTGAATCATCATGCGTCTGCGGTTGTACTTCGGGTAGAAGACAGTTTGGTCAAAGAGGTATTCGCCCGAATTGAGTGTGATAATTACGTTGCGCTCCTTCGAAGGAATCGCATCGAACATCGCTTGGAAAGCTTTATCGTCTGGTTTTCCGTCGTCGATAACAGCACCGAAGTCTTCTGGCGAAAGGGTTATGGCGAAGGAGTCTAGATTGCACGTGAGCAATCCGAATAAAAAGATGGAGGCGAGGAAGTGTTTCATAGCGCGTGTTTCAATCATTTTAAAGTTCGATGTCTAGTGCGGGAATACCGTGCCAAACTGAACCAAGGGCGAAAATACAAAAGCCTTGGTTAGAAGGAACGAAGAAAACAACGCAACACTTCCCACATGGGATTCTGAATTTGCCCCACACGTACGTCAGTTGAGTTCTTACAAAGGAACTCCCACTCCTGATACACTTTTGTACATGCTGTATCAGAAATTAAAACAATGAGAGTCAACCTATTAAAATCAATGCTCGTTATCACCATTTCCACCTGTTGGACCATGGTGATGCAAGCCCAGTCCATCCAAGCTAGCTTAGATGTTCCGGCAGAGAACCTCATCAATGAGGAGTTTTGCTTTGACGTAACGGCAACTAACACAGGTCCAACTGGTTACCAGCCTTACTTAAGAGTGTGGCTTCCACCTGAAGTTCCTTCAAACACCTTGTCTGTTGAGTTTTTAGGTCAGCCGGTAGCGTCTATTAACATAGCCGGTGTTTTTGCAGGCGCACCACTTTCAGATCCGAATTTGGTCACTGATGATCCCAACGACTTAGTGAGTGGAACCACCGGGTACAAACTTGTTATTGTCAATTTACCCATCGGTTCTATGATTGACGGAGGAGTGGATGCCGAAGTTGAATTGTGCGCTGATCTCTCAGGACCAGGCGTTCAAGTTGGTGTACCTGTTCAAATTGAGGTTCAACCAATTTATCGATTTGGCGATACGGCTACTGGAGAGAATGGATCCATTGCAGGAGTCGCATCCCAAGGTGCTGTAACTCCCACCTTGTACTCCATGTCGCATAGGGTTAATATCAGCGAAGCAGTTGCAGGTTCATGCATGCAATTGCAATACGATGTTACTGTAGACATTGCAGAACAAGAACAGGTGACAGGATTGGTTATTACTGACCCTATTCCAGCAGGGATTGAATACGTGGGTATTCTGGCAGTGACTCCAGGTTGCGTTGTTCTTCAGCAACCTATAGTTGGGTCTAGTGGGAATTTGGTTGTTCAGTGCAACAATGCCCTTGGGACAGCATCATCAACCGACGTGCAAGTGAGTTATTTCGCTTCAATGGGAAATGTCCTAGATGTTATGAATTGTGACAGCCTTCAATTCATCAATGAAGCGCAAGTCTCTTCCAATGAAGTTCCGCCAATTTCCGCATCAAGTAACGCAAAGGCTTACCACATCACCTTTAAGCCGCAGCTACCAAGTACAGACATTGCTCCTGGAGAAACACTTTCTATTGGGTTCGAATACACGAGTGCTGAGTACATTGAAGGCATTGATGCGATGGAATTCAGGCTGGTACTTCCTGACGGATTGCAATATGCCAATACGGCGACCTTCAATGGTTCGAACATCTCTGCTTCAACTGTTACTCCTTTAGGTGCAGGGGAAACAGAACTTGTTTTCGATTTACACGCAGCGAATGGTGGAGATTTTGCCCCTTGCGAAGTAGGAAACTTTTTTGTCTATGCAGACATCTTAGAGACCTATAGCAATGGCGAATTTTTAACTGCGAACGATGAATTGAGATCAGAAGGATTCGTAACGTATTCATTGATCAATGGCGCAACAGACTGCGCTCGTCCTTATACGGCATCTTATAGATTGCCTGCGGCGATGGTGACCAAAGAAACCATTTCGGCTCCTGCAAACGGATACGGGTATGTGCCAGGTGAAATGGTGACTTACCGTTTGACCATGGAGATTCCTTCAGGAGATGCACGAAATGTGGTGTTTGAGGATCTCTTTCCCATTCCAATTCATGACGTTACCGATTTGAGCTTGACCTTTGGTGATGACATCGTTCATTCTCCGCTAGACAATGTGGCGCAATCTCCTGTGTCTATGACAATTGATGCCAGTAAGAACACTTTGTTCATTGATTGGGGAAGTATCAGCGGACCGTCTTCGGGAATTCCCATTGTGATTTCTGCAGATATTTCGATTGCCATTTCTTCAGAACCTTTCGCAGATGGATTGGTTCATACGAATTTCGCTCGATTCTATTCTAGCAATACGCTGCTAGAGAGTTCTGTAGATATTGATTTGACCACTTTGAGTGTTGGAGCTCCTGAGCTCATTATGTCGAAAGGAATTGCATCTACTGATCAGCCAGATGCTGTTTTGAGTCCTATTAATGTCCCCATCAACGCCAACGCATCAGGGATAGACGCATGGGATTACCTCACCTTCATGATTACGCTCACGAATACAGGGGAGGCTCCTGCCTATGACATTATTGTAAATGATTTTCCTCCCTTTCCTGAACTTGGAAACTGCACAGTTTTGAGCGTTGAGAACGGCGATGGTGATCCATTGACCTATTCTGGATCACTCTTTACTACTGGGCTGGTTATTGATGAACTTCAAGATCAAGTAGCGGGGTCACAGCAACACAAAGGCTACATTGAGTACCAATGTCGTGTTCAAGACGAAATTTCTGCCAGAGACTTCATTACAAATGTTGCTGAAGCTACTTGGGCTGCGGTTCCTGGAAGTCCAGACCGATTTAATCCTGTGACTGAATCTGCACAGATTTACTTCGCCCGTCCTGCTGTTGAGACAAATGTGCTGCACATTCAACCCAATTACAGCGGGAACAACAATGAGGTTCACATAGGTGAATTGGTCACGTTCGAAACCAATTTCCGCATTCCTGAAGGGTATACACGAAACAGTACGCTTGAGATTTTACTGCCAGAAGGACTGTCATTGGAAGAGTTTATCAGCTTTGAGCGTCCTGACGACATGTTCTTTCAAAACGGCACATTGTCCCAAATCCTCAACGGAATGAGTATATCAGATGTGGGCGTTGGGATTCAAAATCAAGATCGAAAGATTACCATTCCTTTAGGTGACATTGAGAATGGGTCTTCAGATAATGATGAAGATGAATTCATTCGTTTGGTATACAGCGCGGTGGTTCTCAATACATCTGTGAATCAAAACGGATACAACTTACCGCAGCTTGCAACCATCAAATACATCAATCCGGTGAGTACAGCCATTACCTCTGAAAACGACACCTTCGTATTGGAAGTAATTGAGGCAGAGTTAGATGTTGATATTTCCTTTTTTGATGACGTCCTTTTGCCAGGAGAACAAACCTTTGTTACGGTTACGGTAAGTCACTTGCCGACCTCTACGGCGAATGCGTATGATATTCACCTAATCAATGACCTGCCCTTGGGTTTACAATTCGTGAATGGCTCATTCTTAGTAGAGTGCGAAGAGTTGATTTCCATGGGGCCTGTCAATTCATTTGGTTCACTTACCACACATTGGGATAGTATTCCTCTAGGGGTCACATGCGAAGTAGTTTATTCAATCCAGATCTTGGAATCATTTCCTCCGTGTACCACAGCAGACAACTGCTTGAGTCTTGAATACCAGAGTGCTTTTTCTGCACATATGGATACCTTGACCTACGGACCAGTCAATCCGTTGGGTTACATGCGAACAGGGAATACCTTGGACATTGGTGGGGCGAACAATGACTACCTCGCTGAAAAATGTGCCACCATGGAAGTGGTTTCTGTAGCACTCAATACGCCTGCTATTATGGGTGACAATGCCATTTGTGAAGGTGTTCCACTGACGTTATCCATCAATGAATATCCTGGTCTTTGGGTAAATTATGTTTGGGAAGGTCCTGGGGTGCCAGATGGCTTTAACGACAATGAATTGACCATTTCCAATCCAGATTTGATGGACGCGGGAATGTACCAAGTGCATGTTGAGGTGGGAGATTGTTCCAGTGATACAAGTTCAGTGTTCGAGCTCATAGTTCGTTCCAATCCTTCAGTGGTAGTAGATAACGTATCGCTTCCCTGTGCCTCGGGCTTGGAAGATGCAGAGCTAATTCCATTGATTACTGGGGGCGAAGGACCGTTCAATTTTGTCTGGAATGGCCCAAATTTCTTTTCAAATGACAGCATTGCTGTGATAGAGAATGTGGAGGTGGAAAACACCGGAGTTTATACCCTGAACGTGACAGATGTGCACGGATGTGAAGCCCCAGCTGAGTCTGCTCAGTTGAATGTTAGCGAAGCTCCTCCATTGCCTGTTATTACCAACGGAGCTGAGTTGTGTCAGGGATTGTCTTTTACATTGGCATGTTCAAATTTCCCTGGAGCTGTTGGATACCATTGGGATACGCCAACGGGTGAAGTGGTAACAACAACTCCGTTTCTGGAAATGTCAAATGCAGATCCAAGTTTAACGGGTGAGTACACCGTTTGGGTTGAACTTGAAAACTGCGAATCAGATGTTTCATTCAATGTGGATGTTTTAGTGCATCCGACACCGGAATCGCCTGTTTTTGAAGCCAATGAAGTAGTGCTCTGTGTAGGAGAAGAATTGAGCTTCGTCACAGCAGTTGAAGCTGACGGATACACTTGGAGTGGTCCGAATGGATACTCGGCGAATACGATGTCGCCTCCTGTGCTTCCAAGTGTGACGGTTTCAAATGATGGAATCTATTCATTAACGGTTGTTGAAGGGTTGTGTCAATCAGCACCTTTTCAACTCGAAATCACCGTAAATGCGTTACCGCTCACGCCCGGTCTTGCGAGTAATAGTCCGCTGTGTTCAGGAGACCAGCTAATGCTGACAACTGGATCAGGTGCAAATTTGTACGAGTGGCATCTACCCGGAGGAGGAATTGAAACAACTACAGAAGGTACATTGATTATTACTGAAGTTTCGCCCTTAGATGAGGGAGGATATACCCTGTTCGTTTTCAATGGAGAGTGCTGGAGTAATCCGTCTTTGGAAGAAGATGTACAAGTAGATGTTATACCTAACGAAACGGCCTATGCAGGAGCGAATGTGCTGGCATGCGAAGGTGAACCCATAGAGGTGGAAGCTATCAATGACCCTTCTTTGACAGGTTTTTGGACCCATTCAGATGAAACGCTGCAATTGCTCAGTCCGAATAGTCATACCACCGTGGTTGCTGGAGCAGACAGTGGTGAAAACTACACCCTTGTGTGGTCTTTGTTCACCGAAGGGTGCGGTGTTTACAGCACTGATGAGGTGTCTATTTTCGCCCCAACGACCCCCATTGCAAGGGAAGATTATTTCGAAATGGTTGAAGGAGAGCGACAAGACTTTTTTGTTGTGGTGAATGATGATTTCTCAGACGTGCAGTACGACATCGAAATCATTAACCTTCCAGACAATGGGTCTGCTCAGGTCAGTGGCGAAGTGATTGAGTACGAGCCCGAATTGGATTACTCAGGAGAAGACGAATTTATCTATGAATTGTGTTTGAAAAATTGCCCTTCGATGTGCGACACGGCTTTGGTGAAGATCATGATTTTCCCCTACCTGCACATTCCAGATATTATCACTCCGAACAATGACGGTGTGAATGATGCCTTGGTAATGGACGGTATTGGTCGATTCCCACAAAATGAGCTGTTCATCTACAATCGGTGGGGCAGACTGATCTATGAGCAAGAGAATTATCAGAACGACTGGGAGGGAACCTGGAACGGAAAACCGGTTCCAAACGGCACCTATTACTATGTGTTCAATAACCGTGAGACGGGAGAAACCTTAGGGACAGGCTATATCACAATTCACCAATAAGATGAAGATCATGAAGAACAACTGGATCAACACAATGCTACGTGCATTTTTACCCTTGTTACTGTTGGTGATGCTTTCATGCGAAAGCTCGGCCCAGCAGCAAATTGGACACACTCAATTTTTATGGAATCAACTCGCTGTCAATCCGGCTTTTGCAGGAACGAAACAAGCTTTAAGCGCAGGCGTTTTCCTTCGCTCACAGTGGATGGGCATCGAAGGTGCGCCGAAAACGGAGACCCGGTTCGTTCATGCTCCAATTTCACATGGTGATTTCGGGGTAGGAATGAATGTCATGCGCGACCAACTAGGCATTTCGAATACCATTTCGGTGCAAGGAGATTTCGCCTACAAACTGCGCTTCAACTTTGGAGACCTTTCATTGGGCTTAGGTGCCGAATATGGTTCTCAGCGAATGAATTGGACATCCGCAGATCCAGATCAGCAGTACGACCCATCCATTCCTTTTGCAGACATTTCACAGGGCTATTACAATTTCGGTTTTGGAGCTCATTTCTCCAACGAACTGATGTATTTCGGACTGTCCATTCCGCGTTTGCTGGAAACAGAAACCCAGTTTACGGGAGAAGAATCTTCCATTTCGGCACTCTTTCAAGCAAAAAGGCACATCTATTTCACCGGGGGAGGAATGTGGCAGATGAATAAAAATACATGGGTACATCCCGTTATGATGGTGAAGTATGTTGACGGCGCCCCTATTCAGCCAGACTTGGGCGTGCTTTTCCTTGTGAACAAAACGTTTTGGATTGGTCCATCTCTCAAATGGGGTGATTCTGTAACGCTTATGTTGGATTACGCCATCACAAAACAGCTGAAAGTTGGATATGCATTTGATTTTACCTTCACCAACATTCAAGGTCACGCAGGCTCACACGAGTTCTTTCTTGGCTTTGATGTGCGCAAGAAAAAAGAAGGATATAACCACCCTAGATTCTTTTAATCCGAGTTTTATGAAATTGAACTATGCACTACTCATCCTCGGTTTGATTGGAATCTCATTTTCAAGCCAGGCGCAATTGAAAAAGGCAGATGATGCCTTCGAACATCACCATTACGATGAAGCGATTGAGCTGTACAACCAAGCCATTCGGAAGGATCTTGACAACGACATTGCCATTACCAAATTGGCGGTGTGCTATTGGAAAACGAATCAGTTGCCAGAGGCAGAATATTGGTTCACCCGAGCTGCGTTGATGAATGACGATGTGGAAGTGAAATTGCAGTACAGCCAAGTTTTGATTGCCAATGAAA
>CAYGUR010000010.1:21470-28876 GCA_964353035.1 uncultured Comamonadaceae bacterium
GGTTGGAAAAGTACATGGCCGTGCAAACAGATGAATCTAAACTCCACTACGCCAACCAGTTGTTGGCTTGGGCTGGCGCTCTGGCAAACGGTGCGTTCCAAGAAAAAGACTGCAAGATTCAGCCAATGGCATTGAATTCTGAGGACTTGGATTTCGCCCCAACCATTCAAGGAGACAAGCTCTACTTCATCACGAACCGAAAAGGCGTGATTAAAAAGTCAGGAGAATATGACCCGTGGACCAATGGTCGTTTTACAGATGTGTTCAGCGTAACCATGGGCGAGGGTGATGTTTTTGGAGAGCCTGTTCCGGCAACTGAAATTCCTTTGACTCCTCACCATGAAGGTCCTATCTGTTTCAGTCCTGACGGAAAGGAACTCTACATGACTAGGTCAGACATTGATGATAACAAGCGATACTATGACGAAGAAAATAATACGCGTGTAAAGATTGTTCGCCTCACAAAAGATGCGGAAGGAAATTGGAAAAAAACAGACCCCTTGAGTTTTTACAGCAATCAATACAATACGGCACACCCGGCTGTTTCACCAGATGGACAAACTTTGGTTTTTGCATCAGATAAACCTGGTGGAAAAGGCAAAATGGACTTGTATTTCTGCAAACGAAATTCACAAGGAAATTGGGGGAAAGCAGAAGCTTTTGGAGAGCATATCAACACCCATGGAAATGAGGTTTTCCCGTCATTTGATACCGATGGAACACTCTATTTCTCTTCGAACTACCATGCAGGATTTGGTGGTATGGACATTTTTAAAGTGCATCAAGAAGAAGGAGGTTGGTCCTTGCCCGAAAACCTTGGAAGACCCATCAACAGTGCCAGAGATGATTTCGGAATTACCATTAATAAAGATGGTAACAGCGGTTTTTTTACTTCGAACCGAAACACCGAAAACAAAGATGACGTCTTGTATTTTAAACGTACCTATGGTATTCGCATAGAAGGACAAGTATTGAATTGTGCTTCGCACGAAACCATTGAAAATGTGAAAGTTGAACTCCGTGGAAAAGATCACTATCGGGACTATGCGTTCACGAATGGTGAAGGATGGTTCAGCTTTGTGGTTCAAGCCCAAGGCGATTTTCAACTCATAGCAAGTCATGATCGTTTTGTGAGTGACGAAGGATGTACAGGAAAAGAGCATTGCAATACCTTCGGTCTGATTGAAGGCCAACGAACCGAAGTGACCTTGGCATTGAGCCCTGAGCCTGCAGCATATAGCTCACTTTCTTACCTCTGTGGAAATGTAAAGCATGCCAAGTACGGCAATCCTTTGAGTGGGGTAGATGTACACTTAGTGGCTTCTGATGGAGAGGTTATTTCTATTCAAACAGCCGGATTGGGTTCATTCTTCATAGCAGCGTCTGAAGGAGAAACGTATGACTTGGTGGTGAATAAACCCTCTTTCAATGAATTTAGGGTGCCTTTGGAAATTCATATCGAAGATGACCAATGTCATTCGGTAGAGATTAATTTAAATCCAGATTTGAATAGCATTCCTCCGCCCATTACGCTCGACATGAAGATTGAAAAAGGCATGGTCATAGAGCTCTATCACCTCTATTTTGATAGCAACTCAGCTGAAGTGCGGGAAGATGCAGTTCCAGACCTTGAAACCTTCTACAACCTCTTGATGATGTATCCGTCAATGCGAGGAGAAATCATGGCGCATACAGATTCAAAAGCGAGTTATGATTACAACATGAAACTATCTCAAGAGCGCGCCAACAGTGTGATGGCTTACTTGGTGGCCAAAGGGATTGACCCTGAGCGTTTGCAGGCTGTTGGGTACGGAGAGTCAAAACTCATCAATCACTGTGCTGATGGTACGGAATGCAGCGAAGAGCAACACCAGCGTAACAGGCGCGTTGAGTTTCGTGTCCTAGACATCGAGGAAACACTCGATTTTATGAGTCATGAGAACACCAAATATGAAGAAGACATCGATGAGTGATTACATCACGATGTTGACAATTCTTCCTGGCACTACAATGACTTTTTTAGGCGCTTTTCCTTCAAGGTAGCTGTCTGATTTCTCGTGAGCCAACACTGCTTCTTCAACTTGTTTTGGATTGAAATCTAACGGGAGATCAATCTTAAAACGCATTTTTCCATTGAATGAAACAGGGTAGGAGAAGTTTGCTTCAATAAGGTATTCTTCATTGAATGTGGGCCATTCTGCTTCTGTAATGGAACCAGTTTGTCCTAAGCGTTCCCAAAGTTCTTCGGCTAAATGTGGTGCGTAAGGTGAAAGAAGAAGGGTCAACTCTTTTAAGATTTCGGCGTTGTTGCACGAAAGTTCAGTCAATTCGTTCACCCCAATCATCATGGCACTAACTACCGTGTTCCACGAGCCTCTTTCGAGGTCCTCTGTGACTTTTTTGATGGTTTTATGAAGCGCTTTCAATTCCTCTGGCGAAGGCTTTTCTGATGATACATCAAGCACATTCTCTTCATTGTGGAAGAGGCGCCAAAGTTTGCGCAAGTAGTTGTGTACGCCATTGATGCCTTTGGTATCCCACGGCTTATGCTGCTCCAGAGGACCCAAGAACATCTCATAATTTCGAAGGGTATCAGCGCCATATTTTTCAACCAGTTCGTCAGGCGTTTGAACATTGTACTTCGACTTAGACATCTTTTCCACTTCAGAACCACAGATGTACTGTCCTTTCTCGTTCAAAATAAATTCAGCATCTGCATACTCAGTGCGCCAAGCTTTGAATTTTTCAAGATCAAGGATGTCATTGTCAACCATTGAAATGTCAACGTGAAGTCGTTGTGTTTTATGTCCTTTTCGCTGGTCGAAGCTCACAAAGGTATTGGTGTCATTGATTCTGTAAACGAAACTACTTCGTCCCTGTATCATACCTTGGTTCACCATTTTTTTGAAGGGCTCATCAAAAGCAATGAATCCACGATCGAACAAGAACTTCGTCCAAAACCTGCTGTATAAAAGGTGTCCGGTAGCGTGTTCAGCGCCTCCCATGTAAAAATCTACCTGTCCCCAATAGTCAGACTTCTCTTTGGAGCAAAATTCGTTTTCATTGTTGGGGTCCATGTAGCGCAAGAAGTACCAGCTTGAACCTGCCCAACCCGGCATGGTGTTGTATTCCATGTGGTCACCTTTGAAGATGTTCCACGCTTCTTTTTTGGCTCTTGCCAAAGGAGGTTCGCCCTCTTCAGTTGGAAGGTATTTGTCTACTTCAGGCAGCGTTACCACTTCATTCTCAATGGTGTGAGGAATATTGTTTTCGTAATACACCGGAAAAGGTTCACCCCAATAACGTTGTCTGCTGAACACGGCGTCACGCAGACGGAAGATGATTTTTCCTTCGCCAGCACCTTCCTTTTCAAGAGCGGCAATGGCAGCGCTAATTGCTTTTTCGCCCGACAATCCGTCAAGAAAATCTGAATTGCACAGGGCGATTGATTTGTCTGTACAGGCGGCATCTGAAAGATTGGCACCTTCGAAGATATCTAGAATTGGAATTCGGAATTCAGTGGCGAAGTCCCAGTCGCGCTGATCTCCTGCAGGAACAGCCATCACCGCTCCGGTTCCATAAGATGCAAGCACGTAGTCTCCAATCCAAATGGGTACTTTTTTACCTGATAGCGGGTGGATGGCATAGGCTCCAGTGAACTGACCAGTGCTGGTTTTCACATCACTCTGGCGGTCGCGTTCAGTCTTCAAAGCAGCGGCTGTTTGGTAAGCAGTTACTTCGTCTTTGTACTCTTTTGTGGTAATTTGATCAACGAGTTCATGCTCAGGTGCGAGCACCATAAAGCTCACGCCGAAAATGGTGTCAGGACGGGTAGTGAACACTTCAATTGATTCAGAATGTCCTTCTAGTTGAAAAGTCACACGTGCACCTTTCGATTTCCCAATCCAATTGCGTTGAATTTCTTTGATGGATTCAGACCATTCAACGGTATCCAATCCGTAAATCAGTCTGTTTGAATATGCGGTGATGCGCATCATCCATTGGGTCATGCGCTTTTGAACTACAGGGTGTCCTCCACGTTCAGATTTCCCGTCTTTGATTTCGTCATTGGCGAGTACAGTGCCCAATGCCGGACACCAGTTGACCATCGTTTCAGCGAGGTAGGTCAACCTAAAGTGCATGAGAATGAGTTGCTGTTGCTTGTCATTCATGCTCTTCCAGTCAGTGGCGGTGAATTCACCTGCGAAGTGCGTTCCGAAGAAAGGAAATTCAGCTAAATCGAGTGATTTCCACCAATTGGCATCCATTGAAGCCTGCACATCGTAGGTTCCATTGGTTTCGAACTTTTGCACCAAGGTTGAAATAGGTTCGGCTTTATCTGATTCTGTATTGTACCAACTGTCAAAGAGCTGCGCAAAAATCCATTGTGTCCATTTGTAGTAGGAAGGATCACTGGTGCGCACTTCACGACTCCAATCATAGCAAAACCCAATTTGGTCAAGTTGTTGACGGTAACGAGCGATGTTTTTTTCAGTGGTGATGGCTGGATGTTGGCCTGTTTCAATGGCATATTGCTCAGCAGGTAAACCGAATGAGTCATATCCCATTGGGTGCAACACGTTGAATCCTTTGTGTCTTTTGTAGCGCGCTAAAATATCTGAAGCGATGTACCCGAGTGGATGTCCCACATGCAGTCCTGCGCCTGAAGGATAAGGGAACATATCTAGCACATAATACTTCTCACGATCAGGTGCCTCAGTTACTTTGTAGGTGCCTTGTTCTTTCCACTGCTTTTGCCATTTGTCCTCAATGGACCGAAAATCATACTCCATGCCGAAATGTTGTGTCTTTCTGAATTGAAGTCGTAAAATTAGCCAAAACCCACGGGTGCTACCACTTTACAGCAAGTTTTCCAGAAGTTCTGCGGTATTCGAGGTCGTCATGCGCTTTCGCAAGGTCTGAGATGGGGTACGTTCCACCAATTTTGGGGTCAATAACGCCTTCTTGTTGCAGTTTGATAAGCGCTTTTAGTGCCGAAGCGATGAGCTGAGGTTTGTGGTCTGCAATTTTGAGCATATTCACCCCAACGATGGCCTGACTTTTCGCCATGCGCAAGAGTGGAATCAGCAATCCCATTCGCTGAAGTAAGCGAAGGGTAGCCCATTTTCCGCCTTTTTTACCCGCTCTCTCAGCAGCGCCATAGAGCACAACTCTTCCGCCTGCGCCAATAAGTCGCATGTCTTTTTTGAAGGTGCTTCCAGCGATGGCATTGAAGGTCATGTCAAGTCTTTCGCCCTTAAGAAGTTTGACAATAGCCGTTTCATAATCTTCTTTACGGTAATTAATTACGTGTTGCACACCTGCTTCGCGAAGCGCTTCTGCCTTCGTTTCAGAGCCAACGGTAGCGAAGATTTCACAGTTTTTCCATTTCGCCAGTTGCACCAATGCAGTTCCCACACCACCTGCTGCAGCATGAATCAACACGCGTTCACCTTCATGCATGTTTGTGGCTTGCATGCAGGCGTACCAGGCAGTGCAGTACTGTGTTCCTAGAGCACAAGCTGCTGTGGGATCCATGTCTTCAGGCACTTCGGCCACGCCTGAAGCTTTTGTGATGCAGTATTCAGCATAGGCACCAAACCTGCTCATTCCAGCAACCCGCTTGCCAATTAAGGTAGCGTCTACATCAGGGCCCACAGCCACTATTCGTCCTACCAAATCATACCCAAGAACCGACGGAAGTGGCGGTGCTTCGCGGTAGAGGCCTCTTCGCGCCATCACGTCAGCAAAGTTCAATCCGAAGGCTTCCACCTGAACCTCCACATCTCCTTCTCCTGGTTTTTGTCGTTCAATTTCTCGAATTTCAAAGGACTCTTGGGCAGAGCCGTTTTTAATAAGAACAGCAGCTTTCATACTTGTCATAGGACGAAAGTAAGAAATTGAACACGGTAAATAACGTGCGGCTTTTTGTAGCTTGCAGTGAAATGTATTTGTCGAAAACGCCAGCCATCCTCAAACCCTTAGCCAGTGATTTGGTGTGGGACATTCGCACCTCAAAAAAAGAGGTGTTTTTGACCTTTGATGATGGACCTATTCCAGAGGTGACACCTTTGGTCTTAGATATTTTAGACAGCTACAACGCTAAAGGAACCTTCTTTTGCGTGGGTGAAAATGTAGAACGAAATCCACAGGTTTTTCAAGAGGTAATTGCCAGAGGCCATGCCGTTGGGAATCACACTTACAGGCATGAGAACGGTTGGAGAACATCTCAACTATCTTACTTGAAAAGCGCCTTGCAATGCAGCAAGCACGTAGATAGCGTGTTGTTTCGTCCGCCTTACGGACGCATTCGCAAGCAACAAGCGAACACCTTGAAAAAACGCTACAACTTAATTATGTGGGACGTGTTGAGTGGAGATTTTGATGCGAACCGCACCGCAGAGGAATGCTACGCAGGACTGGTTCGGTACACAAAACCTGGTTCAGTAGTAGTATTCCATGACAGTTTGAAAGCAAAAGATCGGGTGTTGGTGGCGTTGCCGAAGTACTTAGAATTTTTAACCAATGAAGGCTATTCTTGTGAAATTCTTACAGCAGAGAATACTCAAAAACGAATAAAATGACCACTCCTAGTCACTACAAAGCGCTTGTCATTCGTGAAACAAATGAAGGAAGCTTTGAACGTACAATTGAACAAGTAGGATTTGATTTTTTGCCTCAAAATGAGGTGTTGATTCAGGTGAAGTATGCCGGATTGAATTACAAAGACGCCCTCTCTGCCAGTGGAAACAAAGGCGTGACGCGCACCTATCCGCACACTCCAGGCGTTGATGCCGCTGGGATTGTGGTGAGTGATTCAACGGGTCAATGGAAATCAGGCCAGAAGGTCATTTGCACCAGCTATGATTTGGGAATGAATACCCCTGGCGGATTTGCAGAATACATTTCTGTTCCAGCAGCATGGGTTGTTGCCTTGCCTGAGCAGCTTGACCTTGAGATGAGCATGGTCTTGGGAACTGCGGCCTACACGGCAGGATTGGCACTTTGGAAAATGGAACGCAGCGGACAGACGCCAGACATGGGGCGCATTGCTGTCACAGGGAGCACCGGTGGCGTTGGTAGCATGGCAGTAGCGTTGCTTCACACAGCAGGATATGCAGTTGCAGCAGTTACGGGGAAACCCGAACAAGCGGATTACCTAAAATCTCTGGGAGCAAATGAGATACTTGATAGAGCTGAAGTAGATGACCAAAGTGGTAAGCCTTTGGTTAGACCGCGCTGGGCAGGCGCCATAGACAATGTAGGAGGAAATGTTTTGGCCACATTGTTAAAAGGATGCGGGAGAAATGGAAATGTGGCTTCCATTGGTTTGGTGGGAAGCTCAACGTTGAACACCACGGTATTCCCTTTTATCTTGAACGGGGTCAATTTGCTCGGTGTAGACT
>CAYGUR010000011.1:0-27995 GCA_964353035.1 uncultured Comamonadaceae bacterium
CAACTTGTCAATTGATCACTTCCGTAAAGGTAAAAAGATGCCTACGGTGCGAAGCGATGAGCAAAACGATGTTTTTGCGACGATTGCGCAAGAAGATATGCACGTGGAAGATCAGATGTGCTGGGATCAAGTATTGAATGATGTGAAATCGTTGCTGGAGTACTTGCCAGAAGATCAACGAATGGTTGTTGAGATGCGTCACTATAACGGGATGAGCTTCAAGGAAATCGCTGAGACATGCGACATTTCCATCAATACCGCATTGGGACGTATGCGCTATGCTTTGATTAACCTGCGCAAGCTTATGGAAGAGAAGAAAATCATTCTCACCCTATCCTGATGTCAAAAGAACTTTAGGCCAGATACAATAAGCGGTTAATCTGTGCGTTAATCTGTGGTAACCTTTATAAAAATGAACCACAGCGTATGCAAGATTCTACACTTAATGACCTTTCAAGTTTTTACCAACGGGAAAATCAACTGATTCGTGAACTGTTCAATGATGTAAACATGGTCGAACAACCCGAAGTAGAAATGAAACCGAGCGAAGATGCTGTAAGCAGAATCCTCGGATACAACAAAGCGCTCTCAGTGCGCAAGTCAAAAAAAATAAATCACATTCAACTCGTGTTGAATTAGTAAAGGGGACTTCGGTCCTCTTTTTTGTGAGGTGTTTTTGAAGTGACTAAACGTTCTTCTCAACAAACACTTCAAAAAGTATTAGAAACAAGAAAGACGGCGAGAGAGAGCCGTCTTTCTGTAATTTTTAGTTGTCCAGTCAAGTCTGAGTGCTGTCTTTAGAAAAGAACTTACTCATTGACTTGGCACAAAGATAGGGTGTTAATACTATACGGCGCATCACCCTAAAGGGCGGTTTTGAAGATTTAAAGGATGATTTTTCGGTTAAAATCACCTCAAAATCACTCATTGAACAACGTGACCTTGTAATTAGAGATGTTCGCTCGTATGATGCTTTCTGTCATTTCGCTTTGCGGAATTTGAACTAGAAATGCTTCGAAATCTTCAAACGAAGAGATGCTTTCTTCATCAGAGATATGGGCGTAGCCCTTCAGTTCATTGCGCTCAAGCAGCACAAAAGACGTTTCATTACTTGATCTTCCTTCCCCCTCAATAAGCATTCGACCTTGTTCATTTTTTATGTCTTCTATCATTTGCTGAACGGCAGAATTGTGCTGCTCAACTGAAGGCTTCGCTGTTGAAGTTGGTGTGAGGTTGCACAATTCGTGATGTAAACCATAGGTTTTTGAGGCTTTGAAGAGCCACTCTCGTCCTTCCGTAGAAGAATAGAACTGTCGAATGCAAGGGATTCCAGGCCTGATTTTCTGAACCGCTAAACGCGTGTAGCCTTCACCATCTGTGTAGCTCAATAAGCCAAATTTTAGCGTAGGACGTTTTTGTGCTTTGTTGTGGGGAGGCCAATGCTTTCTAATTTCCGCATCTTCTAATAGGCGAGCAATCAGCTCAGTACCTGTTTCAACAGTATGGATGTCAGCAACATCAGTAATAAATTCTTGTCTACGTTTGGATTCCATCTTACCACCAAAGTGCTGTCTGATGCGCTTTTTGATGTTAACTGACATCCCTATGTACAAGATTTTTCCCGAAGTATCTAGCATGTAGTATACTCCTGGCTTTTCAGGAAGTGAATCAAAAACATCACTGGACAACTTGTTCGGTAACCACTGTTCTGTAGAGTTTCGTTTCAACATTCCGTCAATGATTCCGCTTTGATCTTTTTCTACAAGTTGGTGGAAAAGCTCTACAGTAGCCATGGTATCACCCAAAGCTCTATGTCGCGCATCATTCCCAATACCTAAATCGCTGCAAATGTTGCCCAAACTATAGCTTCGATGTCCGGGAATAATCTTTCTGGCCATACGAACGGTGCAGAGCTTTTGCGGATTGAATCGAAGACCAATGTCGGCAAATGCTTTTTTGATGAAGGCATAATCAAAACCCACATTGTGCGCTACAAAAATGGCATCTTCAAACCAGGTGATCAGTTCGGCTGAAATTTCTTCAAAAGTGGGTGCGGCTTCCACCATTTCATTGGTGATTCCGGTGAGCGAAGTGATGTAGTCTGGAATGTAGTGGTCTGGACGAACAAGTGAAGTAAAGGTATCTTGTACCGTCTTGCCATCTGTTAAGACAATAGCGATTTCTGTGATGCTGTTCGCAGAGGCGTGACTACCCGTTGTTTCGATATCTGTTATGGCAAAAAGCACACTCAAAAGTACGAGATTCCTTCGCGTTAGCTTATTCCAAGTTGTGAAAAAAGGTTGTTTAACTTTGCTCACATGAAACGCATACTTCTATTCATATGGATTTTAGCCTCCTGCAGCAGTGCGGAAGAAAAAATGCCATCAATTCCAGAGACAAAATCGGATGCAAGCGGTGAAGCAAAAGCATCAGCACCAATTGTGACAGACATTGATGTGCCTGAATTTACCTTATACCCAAGGTTGAAAGAGGCCACAGCTGAGGATTTTCTGAGAAAGTTCGGTTCCAGCCATCCAGAAACACGAGTGCTCATGAAAACGGATTATGGCGAGATTGAAGTTGAGCTCTTTGAAGACACACCAATTCACCGTGCCAACTTTTTGTACCTCATTGAGCGCGATTACTTTTGTCCGACGCAATTAGTGCGCGTGGTGAAGAACTTCGTGATTCAGGGAGGGAACTCAGAGGAGGTTGAAGATCAAGAGCAGCGTTTTTTGATTGGCGAGTATACCTTGCCTTCAGAAATGAAGTCGACCCACCTTCATTATCCAGGTGCTTTGGCGATGTCACGCGTCTATGAGAACAATCCGGATAAGCGCTCTGCCGCCTATGATTTTTACATCGTAGATGGAGGAAAAGTTTCACAGACCGGATTGTTTCAAGCTCAAGAGAAGAATGGAATGAATTACACTTCGGCACAAAAAGAAAGGTACCTGCGAGAAGGAGGTACGCCTCATCTGGATTCAGAGCATACCGTTTTTGGAAGAGTGACCAAAGGCATGGATGTGGTGAACGAAATAGCGCGTTTACCTACAGATGCATCAGAATGGCCCATTAAAGAGGTGAAAATATTCATGGAAGCTCTGCCGAAAAACCTTCAACGATGTCGTATTTTAGAACCATGAAAAGAATGAAGAATACAGTTAGTATACATACGCTTGCGCTTGCCGTAGGAGGAATGTTGTTGTCGCTAAGTACGAGTGCTCAGCAGTTTGGATCTTCAGTTGATGTTCCTATCCAGGATGAGGTGAACGGTTGGGACTCAGAGCAGCGCACAGGATTTGTGTTCGGGTTGAACATCGGGGCGTATTTCGGGAATAAGAACAGTGCAAATTTCTACAACGGAGATGGCACTGGAAGTATCAATGACAACCAAGCTCAAAAACTAACCATTGAAGAGCGTTTGTTAGAGTCAGGAACGCCAACTATTCAGCAGGTTACCAACGCCATTGGGGCAGAAAGTTTTTTCATACCCTTTGACTCTTCGCCATTGGCTATGCGATACAACCCTGGAATTATGATTGGGTTGCGCGTTGGGTATCGCTTCAACAATGAAAACGGTTTCTTTTTAGATGCGAATGTAGCTACCCTTAAAGCTGCAGATAAGTTCACCTTACAAACAAATCTTTTGCCAGACCCCATGCAAGGAACGGCAGACGTCCGTTTGTACAATATCATCGGTGAAGAGTCACGATTGAACATCACCTTGGGCTACCGCGCGGCAGTTGTCATCAATGACGGTTCAAACTGGTACCTCGAGGGAGGAGCATCTATGTTAGCCATTCGTCTTGAGCAAAACTTTTTGGAAATCGAAGGGCAGACATACAATCTATGGGTCGATCGAACATTTGGACCGAACAACATAAACGGACCAACGGCTAATCTCACAAGCACAGGGTATGGAGTGTTCCTTGGAACTGGAGTTGAGATGTTCTTCAATGATCGTTACGAAGTAGATTTGGGGATGCGTCTTGTAAGAGACAAAGTGATTATGGGTGACTTTGAAGATAACCTCATCAATACCCAGGTTTTCATTTCAGCAACCATTTAAGGCTGTAAAATTGAAAAGGCCCCACCTCTGGGACCTTTTCTCGAAACCTTAACCAAAATAACTACTTAATCGCAGTAGCCTTTGTTTGAAACTGACTTAGTCAAATATACATCAGACATGAAGGCGTGTAAAGGGTGACTTTAGGAGCGGTAGGGTTTTGTTAATGAGCGGTAGCAAATTGCGAATAAACGTTTTTGATTTATGGAAAAGCTAACTAACATCGGTTCTTATTTTGCCCATTACTTGCGTCTTGCTGGAGAAGGGACGGTTCAAAAAGTACTTCAGAACAGTCATGAGAATGTGTTGTCACTTTTGCAAGAACTCACAGAAGAACAGTGGAGTTATAGTTACGCATTGGGCAAATGGACCATCAAAGAAATGGTGCAGCATTGCATTGATACAGAGCGTATCATGACCTACCGTGCTTTGTGCTTCGCCAGAGGAGAGGAGCTTACCTTGCCTGGTTATGATGAAGATGCGTATGCCGAAGCTTCCCAAGCAGTTCTTCGTGAAACACCTTTTCTGTTAAGTGAATATGAAATAGTTCGGGCAAGTTCTGTTATGCTCTTCAACTCTTTTTCTGAGGAGATGTTAGAAAGGGAAGGGCAGTTCAGTGGGGAGCACCGATTGAAAGTGCGTCAGTTCGCGGAGTTGATAGCCGGACATGAGACTCACCATCTTCAGATCATTCGAGAACGCTATTTGTAAGTCCTGCTTAAGCCGAATCAAAAAAAAGGAGTACCTAATTTCTCAGATACTCCTTTCAGCGTGTTCCGATACACAGCTGTTATTTATGTAATTTTTAGTTTAACGCGAAAGTGGAATGAGCTTCCATTGTCAGTTTCACGTTGAAGGTTCGAACGTTTTCGAACGTTTCGTTTTAATGTTCACTTCAAAGATGAATAGAAAATGAATGCACCCTTGTTTTTTCAACTGTTAAACGTACATTACAGATACGCTGTTTTAGGCCTATATTTCTTGATTTGTTTATCTCACGATGAAATTTACGTGTAGAAATAATTTTTAAATAACTGTTTAATAGTTGTTTAAGTTAAATTTGAATCGATTTTCAAAAGTTTACGTTTCAATTGTTAAACGTACACGAAAATAATTTTAAATTTCCAAATGGATCCACTTGTAGAGACCATTTCGGTCCTTGACACACCCCAGAAGAAGGAGTTTGAAAACTTCTTGAGTATACAGCGACAAATGAATGATCGAAGGGATGTTCGGTTGTTTCAGCTCATGGTCAATGATCAATCAATGACTTCTGACGCTATTTTTCGAGAGTTGTATCCTGATGGAAATCGAAATGCGTATCACACGCTGCGAAAGCGGTTGTTTGTGAAATTGCAGGAGTTTATTGCAATCAAGCTGATGGAAGGTGATAAGACACCGTCAAGCTCAATCAATTCCTTGTTAAACATCGGACAGTTTTTTATTGACAATGAGCGACCGCAACTGGCGTTGAAATCGCTTCTAAAAGCAAAGCGAAAAGCAGCTCGTTATCAATTCTATACGCTGCATTTAGAAGTGTTGAAAATACTTATGCTCAATGTTGATAGTTTCGAGTTGGATCATGATCGCTTGTTCCAAGAATGGCAGAAAATCAAACAACTTTCAGACCTTGATGAACGAATAACCCTTTCAACCGCGCTGATTCGTGCTAAATTGAACGAAGCAAAGCAGTCTGGAAAAGTGTTGATGTTGCAAGAAATTGCTGAGACGGAATTTGCAAAGCTGGGGGTTCAAGAGAATGCCATTACTGAGCCCAGTATCGCCTTTCGTATAGCAGAAATCATTCGCAGTACCATAGTAGCTACAAAAGAATACAGTCAATTCGAGCACTACATCGAGAGCATTTATAACCAATTGAAATCAACTGGTGCATTTAAAGAATACGACCGAAAATTCGAACTTGGATTTCTGTACATGACGGCGCACGCCAAGTACCGAAATAGGCGACTCAAAGAGGCAGATCAATACATTCGTGTGCTGCGAATGGAGGCGGAGAAAGCAAATGAGGCGACCAAGAATGAGTTTATGGCGAAGTACAGAATGATGCGTGCGTCAATAGAAGCTTATTCGGGAAGAAATGACAAGGCCATTAAAATCATGGAAATGGCGTTGGTGGAAGAGAAGAAGATTCGCCTCCAAGATAAACTGAACATGAGGCTGAACTTGACGGTCTATTATTTTCAATCTGGAATGTTCGAAGAAGCATGGGAGCTATTGAAGAAATTCGACTTGAGTGACCGCAAGATTAAGATAGTGATGGGAAAAGAGTGGCTGTTTAAAAAGTTGCTGATTACCGTTATTTTGTTAGTTGAATTGGGGGAAAACAAGCAGGCGAAAATCAAGCTATCAGCATTGGAGCGTACGTTTCAAGAGTTTCTCTCATTCGAGCAGTATGATAGGGTAGGTGGCTTTCTGCGTGTCATTCGCTGGGTCATCAATGAACCAACAGAGGTTGCTAGTTCAAAATTTGAAGAAAAAGTGAATGCTCTGATTCAACGACTACCGGGCGACCGAGAAGACATTCAAGCCATGACCTTTTATTGCTGGGTGAAAAGCAAGATGCTTCAACGTCCATACTACGATGTGCTGGTGGAAACCATCCGTAGCTTCGAATGACCAGTGGTCAAAGAATTTGTCGCTACACGAAATACTGCCCTATATTCGAATCACAAATAGAATTTATGAAAAGAGGAATACTTACGCTTTTGATTGTGACACTGGCCTTTGCTGGCTTCGCTCAGAAGGCATCAAAAACCGTTAAAAAGCTTGACGCTTATTATGCTGAAGCCTTAAAAGAATGGAATGTTCCAGGGATGGCTATTGCCATTGTTAAGGACGGTGAAATCATTTTTGAGAAAGGATATGGGGTTCGAAGTGTAGACACGAAAGAGCCAGTAGATGCGAATTCATTGTTCGCGGTAGCGTCGAATACCAAAGCGCTAACTTCTGCTTCTTTGGCTATTTTGGTGGACGAAGGGAAAATTAATTGGGATGATAAAGTACAGCAATACCTCCCTGATTTTCAGCTATACGACCCGTATGTGAGCGCAAATATCACTATTCGCGACTTGTTGTGTCATAGATCAGGTTTGGCCACGTTTAGCGGAGATTTGATTTGGTACGGAAGTGACCACTCACGAGAGGAAGTTATTCGCAGAGCACGCTATTTGAAACCCACATATGGATTTAGAGAACAGTATGGGTATCAGAACATTATGTTTCTAGCAGCCGGACAAATCATTCCTGTAGTTACGGGTCAAACTTGGGAAGCGTTCGTGCGAGAGCGTATTTTGAATCCAATTGGCATGACAAATACACTTGTTTCAACTACAGAGTTGCGCAAAGGAGACAACATCGCTTATCCGCACAATGACAAGAATGACGGACATGTGCAGATAGAGTATATCAATTGGGACAACATTGCTCCTGCGGGTGGATTGATTTCTTCGGTACACGATTGGTCGCAGTGGCTGATGTTGCAGTTGAACGAAGGGAAGGTAGATACTACGCAAATTTGGTCCCCAGCTCGAACAAGTGAAATGTGGAGCGTTCAAACACCACAATCGATTTCGAACTGGAGTAAAGACCTTTTTCCAAGTAATACCTTTAAGGGGTATGGACTTGGTTGGGAGCTTTCCAACATTCACGGAAAGAAAGTAGTAGCGCACGGAGGAGGTTATGACGGTATGATCAGCAGAACTGTGATGGTGCCTGAAGAGGGCCTAGGAGTTGTGATTCTCACCAACTCTATTAGTTACATTTCTTATGCCTTGGCGTATGAAACATTGGACCGTATGCTAGGACATGATGTTCAGAATGATTGGTCTACTAAATTCAAAGAATTAACGAGCAGGGATCCAGAGCCAGCGGCGAAGCCTATTCCGAATACAACGCCGAGTTTAGAGCTTTCAGGATATGCCGGAACGTATGATTGCGATGTTTATGGCAAATGTGAAGTGCGTGTGGTGGGAGACCAGTTGACATTTCAGTTTGCTCACACACCTATTTTTAGAGGCACCATGCGTCATTGGCACTATGATACTTTTCAATTAAATTGGGGGACACAAATGATGTTACCCTCTGGAACAGTGCAGTTTGTACTTGGTCCAGACGGGAAAGTAAAGGAAATGCATATAGACGTTCCCAATCCAGATTTCGATTTCACAGAATTAGAATTCAAAAAACTGGATTGAATCAAACTCTTTTATATATTTGCACCCCGTTTACGGAAATGCTTTTCCGAAACGGCAGTGATGGCTCCGTAGCTTAACTGGATAGAGCACCGCACTACGGATGCGGAGGTTCGGGGTTCGAATCCCTGCGGGGTCACAAGCAAAACCCTCAAACGCGATAGCGTTTGAGGGTTTTTTAATGCCCCCACTTTGACTGAGCTTGCTCAAAGTCAAAGTGGGGGCATTAAAAAACCCATTCGTCCGCGGAGCGACGAATGATGTTTTTGCTTGGGTACAAGACCAGTGCGTTGGGATCAATCATCCCTGCTTGCTCTGTTTTTCGAACTAAAAAAAATCCCCACGATTTTCACCGCAGGGATTTCTTTCAGATTAGCTCGATGATTAGTGTTGAACAATCACCTTGTTAGTTAAGCCATTCAGGTTAAGTAAGTAGATTCCGTTAGGTAGGTTCTGAACATCAATGGAATTGAAGCCAGGATTGGCAGTGCCATTACTTACCAATTGACCAGTTAATGAGGTCAGAAACCAGCCAGTGCGCTCCGAAGCATTGAATTGAATGGCGTCGGAACAGGGGTTAGGATAAATAGAGAATAGTTGATCAGTAGTTTCGTGTAGAGCAGTTATACCTGAAAATCCGGGTTCTGAAGAGTACAAATCGTCCCACATGATGAAGAATTTGTCTCCAGCATGGAAGCAGTTGAGAATAGGAAAAACGAAGATGGATTCTGTGAGACCAGAAACATCACCAACGGAAAAGTCAGGCGAAGCAGTTGAAGACGATATAAACTTCGGGAATTGGTCGTTCAAAGCGTCTTCAGGATTGAGCGATGCAAAAACATAATCGTCAACAGCATACAATTTAGAAATCCACGCAGTGCTGTAATCATGCAGCTCACCGGCATTGGTTAATGACCAATTGTTTCCACCATCTGTAGAATAATAGATGTCGTCAGACAAGCCGCTGGCCATGTAAAGTTTGTTTGTGTGATTGCTCTCCAAAATACTCACTTGGAAACCAGCAGGAATTCCATTGAATTCGATGTTCGTCCATGTGGCTCCAAAGTCGGTTGATTGAACCAAAGGAGTAGCAGAGTATGAAGGATTCAAGGCATACCACGTATCGCCCATGTAGGTAAAGTCCAAATGAGTGAGGTATTCAGAAGTCGTTGTTTCGCTCCACCCACTTTGGCTGAAATCTTTGACATACGCTCCGTTAATGACTGCTCCGTTGAACGCCACCAAGTGATTGTTTCCCATCTTTTTAATTCGAAACGCGTCCTTCGCGTTGGTTGAGATGCCGTAATAATGGGGTAAGCCAATGGTGTCTACTTCCCACGTTAATCCGTTGTCTTGTGAAAAGTGGTATTCGTAATCGCCGGTCACCAAGCTCAACGCGGCGTACAACCGATTTCCTGCACCAACGTATTGCCCCACTGTTCCTTGCTCCAAAATGCTGCCTACGGCAATCCATGATTCACCCTGGTCTAGTGAATAAGAAAAACTGTTGTAGACAGCCCCATTATTCCCGGAGGAGTACACAGTGTTGCCTAGGCTTCCGTTTACAGTGCTAGTAATGGCTCCTGTGCTCACTACTGCTTCAGTTGGTTGCCAGAATTGTGCGTTGCTGAGTAGGAGGGAAGCCGAAAAAAGGAGAGTAAATAAGGTCTTTTTCATTTTGATGTCATTGGTTACTGCAAAACTCGTTGATGATTAAATCTAAAACTATACGACATGTGACGTATTTCTGCTGATAAATGATGGAGTTCATGCAAGAGGGTAGGTTCGAGTCTACTTTGCCCAAGTTTTTTTTGCTTAATGAACACTTTTCCAGATAACCCACTTAAACCGGTCAAAGTCTTATTTTTTTCTTTTCTTTAAAGCCTCATCAACGAACTTAGATTCCAACCGCATGTTAGAGTACAAAAAGATATTTGAGAACAATCAGAAGTGGTTGGAAGAAAAGAAGCGAACTGATAAAGAGTTTTTTCAAAAGCTGTCTCAAGGACAAAATCCTGAATTCCTTTTTATTGGGTGCAGCGATAGTAGAGCTACTGCGGAAGAATTGATGGGCGCAAAACCAGGAGAGGTTTTCGTTCACCGAAATGTAGCGAATTTGGTACCCAACAACGATGCGAGTTCTGCATCTGTGATTGAATATGCCGTTGAGCATCTAAGGGTAAAACACGTTGTAGTATGCGGACATTATTTCTGCGGAGGTGTGCAAGCAGCGATGCAGAGCCAAGATTTAGGTTTGCTAAACCCATGGTTGCGAAACATTCGGGATGTCTACAGACTGCACAAGACAGAGCTCAATGCGATTTCTGACGAAACCAAGCGCTACAACAGACTGGTAGAGTTAAATGTCCAAGAGCAATGCGTAAACATTGCCAAAATGTCGGTTATCCAAAAAGCAGAAGTAGCTAAAAGAATGCCGCAGATACATGGATGGGTGTTCGATGTGGGGTCAGGGAAATTGATTGACCTTAAGATTGACATGGATGCAGTTCTGAAATCAATCAAAGAGATCTACAACCTTACAGGGGGGTAGGCTAGTTTAAAACATCGCGCAGACCTTCGTTCTTTTGGAACACAGAAGCTGCGAACGGACAGAGAGGTAAGATTTTGATGTGGTTTGATCGAGCATATTCAACAGCAGCTTCAACCAGTTTCTTGCCGGCGCCTTGTCCGCGCAGTTCATCGGAAATCTCTGTGTGGTCAATTATAATCATTTTCGTTCCTGCTTTCGAATAGGTCATTTCGGCAAGAAGTCCTTTTTGACCTTTGATAAAAAAGGATCCCTTCGTTTCGGATTGTTGGTGTTGAATTTCCAATTCTCTAAGTCTATTTTGAATCCAAAAGGTATTAAATAGAACGGATTATCGGTTAAGTCTCACAAAGTCATTTCAACCACTAGACCATTTTTATAATTCAACCAAGTGCTTCTGATCTGCGGATTTTAGTTTGTGTTTCTCCGCTGCTGAAAACAAGAGCCTTTGAGATTACTCAACACTTGAAAATGGCTATCTAAATGTGGCGTACCATGTGCCATGTTTTGCAATCAAAAAAATAGAAAAGAGCATCAATTCAATGATACTCTTTTCTAAGTCTGCAAATCAGCCAACTATTTCTGGAGTGTCAGAAAGCAGCAACCATTTCCCCTCTTTGTTTTTGACTAAGACAAAGATTGATTTAAAAGTGCTTTGGGATCCTTTTAAACTAGCCAGCACAACTGCGCTGTTTCCATTTATTAAGATGTGATCAATTTCCACAAATCGCTTGTCGCCACCCCATTCTTTACTTTCAATTTTCTGGAGGTACATGTCTCTCTCCACAATAGACAATTCTGTGCTGCCAAACAATTGGTTCATGTGTATTTGAAAGTGCTGATCTAAAAGCTTTTCAAGCTTTTTTGCATCATTGTTATCGCCTGCTCTTGCGAAAGATTCAATCACCTGTTTTACAGACTCGTTATCGTCTTTTTGTGCGCAACTGAATAGAGTTGCAGAGGTCATCATAAGGATTAGAATTAAATTTTTCATGGGTAATTAAATTGATTAAACAATAATTGATATAACAACTAAATGGGAAAATTTTTTTATGTGAAGTTTGCTTGAATTTTTTTCAAAGTATCTACAAGTGAAGTGAGCTCCTGCTGTGAGATTCCTTTGGTACTTTGTTGGCGCATTGTATGAATTAGCGGTAGGTGTTTGTGTACAAAACGTTTTCCTTCTGGAGTCAAGTCAATGTCGTATTGTCTTCTATCTGCACTACTTTGTGTGCGTTGTATGAGTGCGTTTTTCTCCAAAAGATCAAGTGTGCGTGTAATAGAGGCTGGGTCGCGAACTGATTTCATGGCAAGCTCTTTCTGCGAAATAGCATTTGTTTCATCAAGAATCTTCAGTAAAACCCACTGATCTACAGTAACTCCCATTTCTAGTTTGTCGAACTCTCTTTGTGAATAGAGCTTGGCAGCCTTGCTAGTTTTATCAAGTTGAAAGAGAACAACCTCTTCGATGTTTTTTTGAAACGCCATGCTACAAAGGTAGATAAATAATTGATGCATCAACTAAATAAATGGGTAAATTCGTGAAAGCACCAACAGAAAGGCCCGGCATAAATTTTTGAACGTATATTTGACTATGCAATTTAGACCAGGTGATAAAGTTCGATTTTTGAACGATGTAGGAGAGGCAACCGTGATCCAAATGGTTGATGCCAATCAGGTATTGGTGGAAGACGAAGATGGTTTTGATTACACCTATGCCGCCAAAGAACTTGTTTTAGTGGGCAATCGAGAAGAGGAGCGTGAGGCTTATAAAACCAAGGAAGTGTCTATTGACGAGCTCATTTCTAGAAATACAGATGAGTCACAGTTAAAGAAGGCTCAGAAAGATTTCAAGATCAAGTACAAAAATGAAAATGCGACCAATACGCGCAGAAAAGGGGAGATGATTGAGGTGGATCTTCATATCCACGAGCTTATTGAGACCGATATGGGGCTAGACCCGCATGACAAGCGTGAGATTCAGATGCGTCATTTTGAGCGTATGATGCGTTATGCGGAAGATAACCACATTGCACGTGTGGTTTTCATACACGGAATTGGACAAGGGGTACTCCGATCAGAAATTCGAAAGTCGTTGGAGGCATATTACCCAAATGCTTCTTTCCACGATGGTGATTACAGCACTTATGGTTACGGCGCAACAGAGGTCCGAATCAAATTCAATGGCTAATCACTTTCTAGGGTCGATGTAAGGTCTTTTGCTTTGTTCTTTCCCAAGGGTCACATACACATCACTGGCGAATACCCATTTTCCTTTTTCCATAATAAAGGCATCAAAGGTCAGGTCAGGCCCCATAAATGCGGGGTTTCCTTCTAAGCCGGGCGAACGAGGGGAGAGGTGATCGAACACGATGCGATCTTCTTTTTTGTCGAATTTAAGAGAGACCATCACTTCGTCAGCATAGGCCAGCTCATAGCGTTTTGGATTGGCGCGTTCCATTTTAAAAATGGGCGCTCCAAGTCGAATTTTGTCTCCATTGAATTGAAGTACTTCAATCACCTTTCGATTGATCAGGGCGTCTGCGCCGTCCCAACCAAGAAGGGTGTAATAGACTTTCTTCCCTTTTTTAAGCTCAATGATGTTGTAGTACAGGGCGCCTTGCCATTTTTCTGGTGTCAGGTACTTTTGGGAAACATTCGCGTTGAAGGGAGTTTTGTTTTCAAATTCAATCCAGTTGTAGATGCCCTTTTTTGCATCTGTGGCAATAAGAATAAAGCAAGCGTAATCATGGGTTTGGTCCATGAATGGAATGTTCCAGTTGAACAATCGAAACGCTTTACTTTCTGGTTTGAGGATCGACATACTTTTCACCTTTGAAAAAGGATAGTCGAACGCGCCTTCGCTATTCAAAACTGCAATGATGGTGGTGCGAAGAGAGTCATTGTAAGCACGCATTTGATCGTCGTCTCTCAATTTTGACATGGTCAATTGGTAGCGCACAATGTCATTTTCCAGTTGTTCGAGATTCGATTGACCAAAAGCAGAACTAATATGAGCCGAAGCAAAAAATAAAAGAAGGAGGTTTTTCAACATAGGAGTGCAACTTCCAAATTCATACCAAAGTAAACGGAAACAAACAGAAAATGTGATGTGACGCTACTTCTTTTCTTGCGGAAGGTAGTTTTCAGGGATTGAAACGCCATTGGTATTGTTCGTCCAAACCATGGAGGCAATCCACCAGCGGTCAGCATGGTAAACAAGCTGGTACGAATTGATTCCTTGGTTGGAAGCGTCTCCAATTCGAACTTCATAGGTCTGCCATGCTTGAGCAATGCCATTGTATTCGTCGATTTCAAGGTTTAGCTGGATTTCTTGAAAATCTCTTCCAGCACTTTTTTGAAACAAGCGCACTAAATCTTCTAGGGCGAAGGACTGCATATGGACTCCCATTTGGCCGTTTTCGCTCACCACCATGAAATGCGCTGATGACAAAAACAATCCGCGAAATTTTTCCCAGTCACCCTCTTCAGCAGAAATCAATGTCAATACTTCGTTGACAATGCCGTTTACTGTGGTCGTATTCGGATTCCATTCTTGGGCACTGGAAAGCAAAGAAGAGCAAGCGAAGACTAGTAGCAGAAGGTGCTTCATTTCATTTTTTGTTAAAGGTACAAGAACAATTAGGTACAAAAAAAAGGACCGAAGTCCTTTCTATTATAGGTGCATAAATTCTTTCTTCGCTAGAAGCGCTTCTTCAGATTCCCTGTGGTCAGGGTCATCTACACAGCAGTCAACTGGGCAAACAGCAGCGCATTGAGGTTCATCATGAAAACCAACGCATTCGGTGCATTTATCTGTAACGATGTAATACACATCCATATCTACGGGCTCATTCTCGGAATTTGCATCCGCATTCGTCCCATTCAATAAGGTAATCGCCCCTGTTAATCCAGTGCCATCGGCATAGGTCCATTCAGCTCCACCTTCATAAATGGCGTTGTTTGGACATTCTGGTTCACATGCACCGCAATTGATGCATTCATCTGTAATCATTATTGCCATGTCGCAACTCTAAGTTGTTTGTACTTTTGCACCGCAAATATACGTCACATTCATCGCATGAATGAACGTAAAAGGGTCAAATTATGCTACTGAAACAACGAAAATCCATCTTTGTTCAACTAGGAGAGTTGCTCAAATCCTTAGGTGAACAACCTGAAAACCGACTCCAGGAGGGAGTTGCAGCAAGGTTCGACCTACAAGAGATTGATGCGCTTATTCAATTAGAGGTGCGTTACAATGGGTGGTTTACGGAAGAAAATGTGCGCCAAGCAATGAATTCTTTGGGTGAAGCTATTTCTGAAGAATCAATAGAAGAGTGGCTTTCGAAGTATGACATCCCAGAAGCTCCAACAGGGAAAAGCGTTGGATTGATTTTGGCCGGGAATATCCCTTTAGTGGGATTTCATGATGTGATGTCGGTAGTGCTGTCAGGAAATAAGGCGAAAATCAAACTTTCGAGAGATGATGCACGGTTGCTTCCTGCGGTATTCGGATTGGCATATCAACTTGAGCCTGAATTGAAGGAATTGGTTGAGTTCGCTTTTGGAAAGTTAGAAGGCTATGACGCTATCATTGCCACGGGCAGCAACAATACCTCTCGCTATTTTGAGCACTATTTTGGGAAAGGGCCCAACATCATTCGAAAGAACAGAACAAGCGTTGCTGTGCTGACTGGTGAGGAGACCACCCAAGAAATGGAATTGCTAGGGGCAGATATCTTCACGTATTTCGGACTAGGTTGTAGGAATGTGACAAAGGTGATGATGCCGGCCGACTTTGACATCAATAGGTTGTTCGCAGGACTTTTTCCCTTTAAAGAGATTGTGAATCACAACAAGTATGCAAACAACTACGATTATCACAAAGCGCTCTGGCTATTGAATCAGGATGAGCTTATTGAAAATGGATTCATTTTGGTGAAGGAGGATGAAGCCCTGGTGAGTCCGGTTGGAAGCCTTTTTGTTCAGCGCTATGCTTCGAAAGAGGAAGTTGAAGCTTATTTGGACGTTAACAAGTCGAATATCCAGGTAGTTGTTGGTAAGAACTACTTTCCTTTTGGGAAAGCGCAAAAGCCGAAACTCTGGGATTATGCAGATGGTGTAGACACCCTTTCGTTTCTTACAAGCCTATCTTAGAAATGAAAGGATTGATGAATCTTGTATTTAAATCAATGCCCATT
The DNA here is from genome assembly GCA_964353035.1 of uncultured Comamonadaceae bacterium. GTDB lineage: Bacteria > Bacteroidota > Bacteroidia > Flavobacteriales_D > Sanyastnellaceae > JAQWQB01. The sequence continues at coordinate 16,033 of CAYGUR010000011.1, forward strand.
TAGAAGTTGATTGCCTCGGAAAGTCTTACTTTTACGCTTATGCTAAGGAAAATTAAAATTGCTTTGCTCGCACTCGCGATTGCAGGTGGAGTTGGATGTTCAACGGACGTGGAATTGAATGCACCATACAAGTCTCAAACTATTGTTTTTGGATTGCTTGATACTCAGGTTGATACCCAGTGGGTGAAAGTGAATCGTACGTGGTTAGGCACTGGAAATAACCTTGATTATGCCCTTATCCAAGATTCTTCAGAGTACAAGGATGGAGAGTTTGTTGGGACCATTAATGAGGTGGTGAATGGAAGTGTGCTGAATTCATATGCGTTGATAGATACACTTCTTGAGAACAAAGATGAAGATGGAATTTTCTTCGCCCCAGAGCACAAAGCATACTACTTTTTGACCCCTAGCGGATTGAACGATGAAGCAGTCTATGAAATCGACCTTGACTTCAACACAAAAGAAGATGTGCGGTCTACTACGAATATTGTAGCATCTGTACCAGGTTCAATTACCTTTCCGCCGCAAGGAAATCCTACATTTAAGTTGAACTGGGCAACAGTAGATAACTCAGGAAATGTAACCTACACAGCGCCAGTTTTCAAATGGTCTTCAACAGATAACGCAAGTAGGTATGAGGCTTCTATCAATATTTACTTCACTGAATATGTATGGTCTGATCTTGCTCATACAGAATTAGTGAGTTCAACTCCAAGGATGCTTGAATGGTTTGTTGGAACTGAAAGGTCTAATAGCGGTGTCGCAGGAGAGGTAATCAATCTTAAGGTAGAGGGAATTGGCTTTTTCAAATTTTTGCAGTCACGTTTGACAGCAGATCCTTTCGTGACACGTTCTTTTGGTATTTATGACGAAGAAGAGCAGTTCTCTAGCGCATTTGACTTCGTCCTTACCATTGCGAACGAAGATCTTGATACCTACTTGTCAATCAACGAACCCATCACCAACATTGTGCAAGAGCGACCAGAGTTCACAAACGTCATTAATGGATTAGGACTTTGGGCTTCTAGATCAACAGAAACAGCTTCAGGAGTAGGATACACTACTGGTACAATGCGTGCCTTAAGACAAAGTGAATTCACGTCTGCTTTGAACTTCTGTAGCTCGAATCCGTTCGAAGGTGAATTAAGCTGTCAATAAGCTTATTCAAACTACAAAGTGAATATCTAAAGATGTCTGGAACATTTCGTTGGTGAAGTAAGTTTACTTTCGTTCTATGTTCAATGACACTTACGACGAACTCGAAGACTTTAAAAGTGAAACGCCTCAAGCGTTCTTTCGTTTCCTTGACGGAATATTAACTGTTTCGATCAAGCCTGAAATGATCATTGATTTAAAAACGGCAGATCGCATTGAGCATTTCAGACATGAAATGACTGAAGGATATGACTTGCCTGTTCTCATAGAAGTTCCTGATAATCGACTTTTACTAGATAAGGCAGCGTTCAGCCATTTCAGTTCATATCAAGGCATGAAAGGGTGTTCAGCAAAAGCACTTGTAGTCAATGCTCCCTTACGCATGGTCCTAAAAAATCTAACGACTATCCTCCAAACGAGTTCAGTGCCCTTTAGAGTTTTTAGGAGTAAGAGCGAAGCTAAAATGTGGTTGTTTGATTTCCTTCCGGAAGAAGAAATTAACGGACAATTCTCAAATTTTGTGTGAACACTTTTCCGTTCATTTGAATGGATACAATGTAACTTCCTGGTGACAAATGTGCCACGGAATAGAGTGATGTTGTAGCATACGAAGCCACAATTCTTCCACTGAGATCATAGATAAGCACTTGTTCAGGAAGTTCCGAACTCTTAATTTGAAAGAGGCTCGAAGTAATGGAAGGATAGATAACAGGAGATAAGGCTGATATTTCTTCAACAGATTCAGGAGTCTCTTCGTCCTTGTACTCAATGCTCGTTGTTTGTCCGAAGGTTTCCACAACTTTCAAGAGTGGGATGCCTTCTCCAGCAGCCAACCAGTGGTATTCAACAGCGCTTCTTTCGAATGTAAGACCCTGCTGGATGAGCTCAATGTATACAGAGTCTTCAGACTCAATTTCCATGCGCACTTTTAAAGCATCGAAACTTCCATAAGGAGTGGTTAATGTGCCCCATCCATCAACTTCATAACTGCGTGTTTGCTTCAAAAGGTATGAACCGAAAGTTGGAATTTGGATGAACCATTCAGAGTAAGATTCGTTCGTGTTTTCGAAGTCTAGCGGGAAAGCATAGACATTGTCTACTGGATTTGTTCCAGCAGGGACAGGGATAGAATTGATTGTAGCACCGTAGCCCACGATGGAATAGGCTTGCTCATCATTTTGATAGAACTCAAAGAATTCATCAAATGAGACACCACCGCCCACATCAAAACCTGCTGTATTGATGGTAAAATCAGCAAGGTGTTCTTGGTCAAACGGATTGTTAAAAAGGAATTGGTATGCAAATGGCGCACTGCTAACGGAGACATAATTTCTTACAGATTCACCTGTGTTCTCTAAACCTTCGTAATTCCATGAGAAGTTAGCGCCCGTTTCAGAAAAGTCGTAGTCGTTTAAAACGTTGGCTGTAGAGATGGTGTAGCTATCACCTTGGCTCGGCATGTCATTCGTTCCGATGGTAATTTGAGCTACTAGGCTACTTGAAAAGAGCAGAGCAAAAGTGAGTCCTAAAATGCGCATAGTGGGTTCTTTACTTAAAGCTATTCTGAAAGGTGAAATAATTCATACAAGGTATCAAATTCTTGTTGGTAAACAATTCCAAATCCTTGGGTATAACGTGATTGTTGTGTGTTAGCAAGGTCATATTCATTGCTTTCATTGTAAACAATCAAGCGAATCTTTCCGTCGTCAGTAATTTTATATTCTATGCGGATATCGCCAATCAAACTGTTGGGATTGTCTCCTGTATTTGCATTTTGAGCATGCGTAACACCAAAACTTCCACTTAGAAGTAGTCGTTCATTGAAGAGTTGGGTGCTCAAAGCCACCGCCAGCTCTTCATTACTAATTTCATCACCAGGGGAGTAATTCACACCAATGTCGAAGTCGTCTGAAATTTGCGACAGCCAGTTGCTCAACTGAGCAGAGATCAGTTCGGTTGAATTTTCGGCCAATCCAATGCTGGAATTTGTTTTGGCAATGTCTGGTGGTGAAACAAATCTGCGTAACACCAGCAGGGCGAAAGCTTGCTTGTTGGTCTCTTGCTCAGTGTTAATGGCACTTGCAACACGAGTTTTCGTCAATTCATCTGAACTTGGAAGAACAATGTCGAAATCAATGCTTGGATTCAACAGTTTTCCGTCCAAATTCATAATTAGATTCACAGGCACGCGCTGCTTGTATTGGTCAGATTCATCTGCCATCAAGTCATACAAAGATGTGTTCAAGCGATAGATGGCTTTGAGGTCAATGTCTGCGGCGAGCGGATCTCCAAACCACGAGATTTTCCCGCCTGGTTCAACTTCAAACTCTTTATTGATGAGGTTTTTTAGGGTGAATAAGTATCCGCCTTCTTGCACGAAGATATCGCCATACATGTTGAAAGAGCTGAGGTTGTTGATCACCATATTGATGTGACCTTTTCCTCTTCCGCTCATTTCATCACCCACTACTTCGTCAAAGATAATCTTGAAACTGGCGTCTGGCGTGATGTCTAACTCCAGGTTCATATTGATACCAGAAAGGTCAACAGGCTGTTCTTCTACCTCGGTTTCGTCTTTGTCCACGAATGTGATGAAATCTTCAAACGCAACTTCTTCCGAACCACCCAAAGGCATTGAGATGTTTGTTCCTTTTTCTGTTTTAACGTTCACGTCAATCATTAAATCACTGTCTGCCCCGAAAATATTGACATATCCGGTGGCGAAGGCTTTGCCGTAATAGAGTGAATTTTGATCTTCGTTGGTGTTCAGACACATGAAAGGTTGTTCCTCCATGTCGAGGTACACATCGAAGTTCCAATTGGTGAAATTGTCATGAATAATCGTTCCAACGGCGTATGCACTGTTGTCTTCTTCGTCATTGATCCGGATGTAATCTAAGGTGAACATGTCGGGGTAAATACCAGCCTTTTCGTTTAAATAGTATGTGGTATTCAAGTAGTCAACCTTAACGGATGCATTCTCAAACTGGGCATTTCCTTCTAGTTGTGGAGCTGCGAGCTGTCCCGTTATTTCAATATCTCCCGTAATTGCACCATCAATGTTCGAGATGCCTTCTGTGATGAGTCCATTGAGGAAAGCCAATGGCATACTGTTCAATTCCGCAACCAAATCGAGCGGAGAGTCTGTTTCGTCAGGATTGTAAAAACCTTCAAAATTGATGGTTGCTAGTTTGTCTCGTGTAATGCCTCCATCTATTTTTAAACGTCGTTTTTTCTGATCCCAATCGCTCTCTGCTCCTATATCACCAATGAGGTAATCATTGAGGTGGTAGTCTATGATATTCAAATCGCTGGAGATGATTGTTTTGCCATAGAGATCTCTCACATTGAGATTTCCGGTTGCCAATCCACGTTGAGAAATACCAGCGTTGGCCAACACGGGATTCAGGAAAGCAATTTCTACATCTTGCAATACTGCCGACATCAGATCATCGGGATTGTCGCTGATGATACCAAATAAACGGATGTATTGCTCCTCATGGGCTAAGTTGAGCATGTCGATTTCAATGCGATCGCCGATGACATCAATCTCAGTGGTGTCTTGTAGTTGCCATTCGTCTTGATCGAACCAAATTGAAGCACCATTGAGTTGAGTCAAAATGGTGTTGTTGCTGATGATTTCAGATTGAACAAGTAGATCTCCTCTCAAAAGGTCTTGCGTTTCGCCCCAAGTCAAATTGGAATAGATAGTGTCGTTTTCATTCCTCATATCGAGGCTGACAGAGTTGAACTGACTTTTCTCACCTACGCTGAAGCGATCCGTCAGAATGGTGAGGTACAGAGACTCATCAGGTCTGCTGATATCCACCGTAAGGGTGTCCAAGACGAATTCTTTGTAGGCGATTCGGTCGGTCGTAAACGTACCTTCGAATTCCCGTGTTTCGTCATTCATATTCAATATTAGCCTGCTGCCAGATGCTAAGTCTAACTCAGGAATGAAGAGCTGGGAGAAGAGTTCGAAGTTATGAATCTGTAGGTTTAATTCGAAGTCTTCAGGAAGGTGTTCTTTTTTGGAGCTTTCATTCGAAATATGCGGTATAGCGTCTGCAATAATGGCTTCAATTCCTGCTCGCAGTCCGTCTACATTGAACTTACCTTTCAATTCGCCAGAAGCGAGGTCAGACGTTAATTTAAATGTTTTTCCGACCGCGTTTTGAGACAAGTCGAGCTCTAAGTTTTCCAAGGGGTATTCGCTATTTGCTGTGCAAATAAGCACGTCTTCGCCTACCAAACTCCCGTTTATATTGTCCAGTTTGAGTCCGCGCGATTGAATACGAAAATCGCCTGAGAGACTTGTGTAGTCAGAAATGTCTACAAGGTTGAGTGCACGGGGATTGAAGTGTGTGATTTGTGTGGTGAAATCTAAGTAGGGCACAGATTCTGTAAAGTCTATGATCCCATCGAATGTCAACTGCACATTGGGGTCAATGATGCCCAACTTTCCTTCGAAAAAATTTTGTTTAAAGTTCCCAGACGTCTTGATTCGTTTGTATTCATAGCCTTTCACACTTAAAGACTGAATGGTTCCATTGACCGAGGCGTCGAGATCATCGCGGGTCAATCCTTTTCCATCAATCACAAATGACGAAGTAATTTTCCCAAGCTCTTTCGACGAATAAAATTTTCCGAGGTCGAACTTGATGGTTTTTAAGTCACCGTGGTATTCGAATGATTCTCCCTTTTCAATCAGCTCAATGTCAGACTCAATGTTTCCAATACTCGTTTTGATGGTTCCGAAAGCAACGAAATCAGTGACGAAACCGGTGAATTTCCCGTTGAAACCAATGTTTCCAAGTTGTTTGAAATTCTCTGGCGTTTGAAGTGTTTTTGGCACATCAAAAGGTGGAAGCGGGATGTTGTCTAACTCCTTTTTAACCGCATTCATTTCGGTAATGGTAGCGTCAATAAATGTTTGTTGAAAGTCAGGAAGGCCTGTCATATCGATGTTTCCGCGTAGCCAAGTATGTTCATCGACTTTCACGTACAAATCCCGTGCCTTGAGGTTGCTGACTGTTCCTCTTGCCCGGCCCTCAAATTCAACAACACGCTCCAATCCGATGAGCTCTCGAGAAAAATAGGAGAGGTCTACAAAGTCGAGCTTTGACGCTTCGAAATTGGCCTTCATATAAACTTCCTCATTGAAGTTGGAGTAAGCTGACCACTGCTTTCCAGTGAAAAGCAAATTTCCTTTGAGTTCACTTTGCACTGTATTCAAGTTGAACTGTTGCAGTTGTAAACTGTCTTCGCGCAAGCTAAAATGACCATTGAGTTCAGTGAGCTGGAAGCCTTTGTCTTCTTTAAATCGGATACTGTTGATTACGGCATCAAGCTGTTGTCCTTCGGCAGAGAAGTCATTGATATCTACGGTGATGTTCGAAAGATCAAGGTGGTTGAAATCAATCAATTGTTCAATCCGTTGTTGATTTTCATCGTGAAAAGCAAAGTGACCATTGCGAATTGATATGTGGTTGAAATGCACTTGAGTTGAGGCACTTGAATCAGATTCTGAGGTCGAAAAATAATTCAGCAGAGGTGTTAAGTTTGAGGTGGAATCGCCTTCCAAAATAGTCAAGTGCACATGCGGTTTTATGAGCTCTACTTTTCGAGCAGAGATGTTTCCTTCGGTAAAACCATTACTAACTCCTCGTAGTGATAGTTCTTTGGTATTCAGAAGTGTATCCTTGTTAAGATCAAGTACTAGTACATCTTTAAAGACCAGTTCAGTTGGGAAACGAATGTCGACATTTCCAATCTCAAATTCGTATCCTGTTTCCTTTTCCAAGGCAGTTCCAACCTTCTGAACAATCCATGTTTGGACAGGAGGAAGTTGGATCAAAACCCAAAGGAGAATGATCAGCAAAAGCAATCCAATGCCAAGCTTAACGAATATGCGGAGAAGTCTTTTCAATTTATGCGAAGATACTATGTATCGTGATGTTTTTATTCAACGTAATTTAGCGTTGCAAAAGGTATACCGTTGATAAGCTGATGAGTAATTTTAAGACCATTTCACAGAATACCATCGTATTGGCAATTGAATCAAGTTGTGACGACACAAGTGCGGCAGTGATGAAGGGATCTAAAGTGCTTTCAAACATTGTTGCTACCCAAGCTGTGCATGAGCAATTTGGCGGAGTAGTGCCTGAACTGGCCAGCAGAGAGCATCAAAAAAGTATTGTGCCTGTGGTAACGGTTGCTTTAGAAAAGGCTGGAATTCATAAATCAGAAATCGATGCCATTGCATACACCCGTGGGCCAGGTCTTTTGGGTTCACTGCATGTGGGTGCAGCTTTTGCCAAAAGTTTATCCTTGGGACTTCAGAAGCCGCTCTTGGAAGTTCATCACATGCATGCGCATATTCTTGCCCACTTTATTGAAGACGGCAGTGAGGTACCTGAATTTCCTTTCTTGTGTTTAACGGTGTCAGGCGGACATACACAATTGGTGTTGGTGGAATCTCCCACACAGATGAAGATTGTTGGAAAGACGCTAGATGATGCGGCGGGCGAAGCATTCGATAAAATTGCAAAAATTATGGGGTTGCCCTATCCGGGTGGTCCGTTGATTGATCAGTTGGCAAAAGAGGGGAACCCCGAAGCGTTTACATTTCCAAAATCGAAGATGGAAGGGTTAGATTTTAGTTTCAGCGGATTGAAGACCTCAGTTCTGTACTTCCTCAAAAAGGAAATGGCGAAGTCTCCTGATTTCATCAAGCTAAACAAGGCTGATTTGTGTGCTTCAGTGCAGCATACCATTGTTGCGGTTCTGATGGAAAAATTCAGTCAGGCCGTGGAAACAACAGGGGTGAGGTCTATTGCTCTTGCCGGAGGTGTTTCGGCTAATTCAGGGCTTCGGAATGCAGTGCAAGTCTATGCCGAAGCAAACCAACTTAAGGCATACATACCTGCTTTTGAATACTGCACAGACAATGCCGCTATGATAGGAATAGCAGGACAATTTCTGTTTTCAGAAGAACAGTTTGGGGATGTAAGTAATGCGCCTTCAGCGCGTTTGCCTTTTTAGGCGTGCATTTCTTCTCTTACATATTCTGAAAGTGGCTGCCAGTAGGTTTTGTGCCACGCCTCAGTTAACCATCCATCACAGGTTTCTGGAACACCAATGTGGTTTAGGCTTATTCGTGTTCCACCATTTTCAGACTTTTCGAATTCCAAGTCTACGATAGAGAAGTGTCCTGCAGGGAATTTCCGGTGTGTCCAAGCCAAGACCATCCGTTTGTTTTTAACCAATTTCAAAAATTGACCGGTATGGTTTCCATTGCAAAAAGAGAAAGCTCCTCCTTCATGGTTCTCAATGGAACACGCTTTACCAGTGAATGCAGCGTGGTCTGCTTCGTCCATAAGTAGGCCGTAAATGGCTGCTGGACTGGCATTTACTTCCAATACTTGAAAGATATTTGCTGTTTTTTTCATCATAACCTCTAGATGTTGGTTAAACCAAATTAGGAATTACCATGAAAGAATGAAAATGAAATTCAATAAGGTTCTTAACAATTCGATAGGGATAGAATACTTGTCTACCAAAGTATAGAATCAATAGCCGAAATGACGGCGCACACTTGTTTCGAGCTTTCGACGGTATTCATCTTGAAGCCAATTGAGGTAACTTTCAGTGGTTTTCGCGATGCAATACGAGTAGTGTTTCACTCGGTATTCGATGTCTTTTTCCAACAGTGTAATCAATTCCAATCCGTCCCAGAGGTCATCTGAGTTTTCAGTGACCATTTTCAAATGATCAGCAATTGATGCGTCAATAGCCGCTCGTGGACGTTCTCCTTCTTTCGTTAGTTCGCGGTAAACTTCTTTGATGTTGAAGTTGCCCAGTTTTGATTTGCCAAATTTCTTGCGCACATCGGCTGGCATCTCATACACGAATTCCTTTTCGATTTCCTCATCTGAATAAAGGCCATCGATGTAAGAATTTGGAGATTGAAAGATATCTTGCCAGTTCACATGGCTTTCCCACAGACCAAAACGACGGGCATTGTTTCCGAGGTCAATGATATTGAAGTTCTTTTTGCTTGGAAGCACACGTGAACCACGTCCAATCATCTGATGGTAAAGGGTGAGTGACTTCGTAGCGCGGTTGAGAATAACCGTGCTTACTTCAGGCTCATCGAATCCTGTGGTTAAGATGCTGACAGAAGTAAGAATTGCGTCAGGCTTCGTTCTAAACCAATGCAGAATTTCAGCTCGTTCTTTTTCACTGTGGGTGTTGTCGAGGTGCATGATTTCATACCCCACTTCTTTAAACAGGCCATAGACTTGCTTACTGGTGGCAATTCCATTGTTGAAAATCAACGTTTTGGTGCCTTTTGCTTTTTCCTCGTATGCATACAAGAGTTTTTCTTGCATGAAGTAGTTGCCGTACAGTCTTTCGGAAGAGCTTACGGTGTAATCCCCATTGATTCCGATTTTAAGCGAACGCAGATTTACATCGTAGCTGTAGGTGGTCGCTTTTGCGAGGAATTGCTTGTCAATCAATGTTTGAATAGACTCACCAACAATGAGTTCACGGTAATTGTCTTTTAGCGGAAGCTTAATGTTTGAGCTCAATGGTGTTGCTGTAACACCAAGAATAGCTTGGTTTTCGAAGAATTTGAACAGCTTTCTAAACGAATTGTAATGGGCCTCATCAATGATGATCAGTCCTAAATCTTTTAGTTCAATTTGCTGTTCATTCAGTCGGTTGTTCAAGGTTTCAACCATGGCCACGAAGCAGAAATACTGGTCTTCGTCTGGAAGGTCTTTCACTTTGCTATTGATGACTTTGTTCCCTACACCGATGTCGTTCAACATCTTACTGGTTTGGCTCAAAAGCTCAATGCGGTGGGTTAGGATGAGTACCTTCTTTTTTGACTGAAGAATGTAGCGCTTGGAAATTTCAGCGAAAATCACTGTTTTCCCACCGCCGGTAGGCAATTGAAACAATAAATTATAGCCAAGGGGGTGTTTGTCGAGTCGGTCAAAGATGTTTTCAATGGCGTTCGACTGATAACCGTATAATTCTTTTCCTTCGCTTTTTTCCAGCTTATCGAGCAACGGATCGAGCATTCCTTCTTCCCAAAATTGTGATTTGCAAAAGTACCCACAATAAAGGTGATAATGCAATCTAAACGCAGGAAGTTCTAAATTTCGTGAGAATTTTAGCATTTCAAGTCATGGAAGTAAATCTGGAACCTGAGTGGAAAACAGCATTAAGTGCCGAATTCTCAAAGCCTTACTTTGAATCTCTCGTTCAATTCGTGAAATCTGCGTACGCTACTACCACTTGTTACCCTTCCGGAAAACTCATTTTCAACGCCTACGAAAAGTGTCCGTACAGCAAAGTGAAGGTGGTTATTCTGGGGCAGGACCCTTACATCAGGCCTGGGCAAGCACACGGATTGAGTTTTTCGGTACCTGACGGAATGGCGTTTCCACCTTCGCTCCGCAATATTTTTCAGGAAATAAAGAGCGATTTAGGGTTGGAAATCCCTGTTTCTGGCAATTTAACACGCTGGGCAGAGCAAGGGGTTTTTCTTTTGAACGCTACTCTTACGGTTCAGGAAGGGATGTCTGGCTCACACCAAGGACAGGGCTGGGAAAGCTTCACTGATGCAACCATTCAAGCACTGAATCAGCGAGACGAAGGAATTGTGTTCTTGCTCTGGGGGAGTTTTGCTCAGAAAAAGGCGGCTCTGCTAGATTCTTCGAAACACCTTATTCTAAAGGCACCACATCCATCACCCTTGTCGTCTTATCGAGGGTTCTTTGGGTGCAAACATTTCAGTCAATGCAATGCATGGCTTGAAGAAAAGGGGCAAGAAGTAATTCGGTGGTAAACAATTATAGTGTAACTTCGCACTGTGAAGTCAGTTCTGCATACACTTAATTCATTGGTCTTGGTTGGAGTATTGTTTTTCGCCCATGCGGCGTTGACAGTTCACCACTTTGATCACCATTCACATGCAGGTCACGCGCATCAACATGATGCTTCTTCTTCTGAGGATGATTGTCCTGTGTGCGATTTCGACTTCGCGGCCTTCGCACCTTTTGGGCAAATTACCGCAACACCGCCAGCATTGGTTTGGTTGCGTTCGAACAATGACCACGTTTCTTCTTTTACTGTTCAGGCAGTTTCAACAACGAATTTTCTTCGTGGTCCCCCAGAATTGATGTAAACAAACTGTTACATCAATTTTACACCCCCTTATGACCAACCATTTCTTACTGGTGTTGCTATCAATAGCTTCACTCAGTAGCTCTGCGCAATGTGTTGTTTCGGGTCATGTTTTGGACGCAAAAACCAAGGCTCCTTTGCCTTTTGCAACCCTCGCAGATCTGGGGACAAACGTGCAAATAGCAGCAGATGAGAAAGGCTATTTTCAATTAGAAGGTAGCTGCACCATCCACGTACTTAAAGTTCAATTCTTAGGCTATGAAAGCCTCATTGATACCGTTGTTTTTTCAACCAATGCACACTTTGATTTGTCTTTGAACCAGAGTGCGGTAGCCATCAATGAGGTGACCATTTCGGAGTCAGGACGAACGTCGGTTTTGCCCTTTGTTCCGATGCATAAATTGGAGCCAGCGCTGTTTTCGAACGGATTGAATCAACACGCTGCTGAACTTTTCACCTCTGTAGAAGGAGTTTCAAGCATCAACACAGGGACGAATTCAGGCCAGCCAGCCATTCGCGGATTGTTTGGCTCACGCGTGGGGATCATTGTTGATGGTGTTCCGCAGCAAAATCAGCAGTGGGGCGTAGATCACGGTTTGGATTTAGAC
>CAYGUR010000012.1:0-5156 GCA_964353035.1 uncultured Comamonadaceae bacterium
GGATATTCATTTCCGTTCTTCAACTTCGCCAAACATGAAATACCATTGGCAAATAGAGTAGAACCATCAACGCCATAAAAATCTGTTGGGACGAAGGTAATAGAGTAGAGGAGATCCCCAATTTTGGTCAATTTAAGCTCATCATTCGAAGCGCCCCATTCACCATTTCCGGTTACAGGTTCAGCAGGCATCCATGACCAGAGAAATACATCATCATCGGGGTGGTCAATAAGCATGGCTTTCAAAGCGTTGTTGGACGTTCCATCAGTACTTTGAGAAACATCAATGTAGAGCGTCAATTCTTCGTTGGCATCTGTAGGCGAAGGCAGAACGTAAGCAACCTGTCCGAAGCTCGTCACGACCATGCAAACGAAAATTCCTAATACACTTATCTTTTTCATGGTTTTACGGATTAACACGAGTGAACTCGAATTTGTAAACTACAGTTTCAATGGCACTAGCTGTTCCAAGGCTGCATCCTCTTGGTAACTCAATGGAAAGTGTGTTGTCAAAGGTGCGCACCACTCGTCCTAAGTCGAACAATAGGGTGTCTGTTTCGCCATACAAGAAAATTGAAGACGGATATTGATCGTCGTCGTAAGCCCAAGAGCCTCCGGTACCGAAGTAGTTTCGTCCCAATTCAATGGCTGATTCGTACGAACGATCAGCGCTATTGAATGTGAGCCGAAGTGGGGTGATTCCATCCTGAATGTAGAATGAACTCAAGTCACGTTCTTCTTTGACTGGATTGTTTAAATCCTTCTGAATGAAGTTGGTGAGCTCCCAGGTGCCGTTGAGTCCGGCAACTTTATCAAATGGCTCTCCTAGTTCGCCTTCAATTCTCTCTTTACAAGAGCTAAAGGCCGCTGCTGTGATGCATAGAATCACAAAAGCTTTGAATGTGTTTGTCATTGTTTTCATTAGTTGCATCCTCCCTCTTCGTTAAGAATAAATCCAGCTGCAGAAGTTTCACCGTTTGGAAACTGAATGGCCATTCCAGGACAATCCCAAGGAGCGTTTCTTACTGTGATATTTTCTCCCATTGTTCCTCTGCGCTTTAACTGGTCAATCAACTTGCCTTCGCAAAGTGTTTCTTTGAAGTATTCCAAGCGCGCTGCTTCAATCACTTCTTCAGCAGTAGAGTTCGGATCAAGGTCGTTAAATCCTTCGCCAAAAGCTCTGTCACGAATCAAATTAATGTAATCAATTGCTTGGTCCAATTCACTGTTCAATTCACCAAGTGCTTCAGCTCTGATGAGCATGATTTCTGTCAAGTGAATAACTGGGATGTTGTAAAATTCCTTGTCGTTGAAGCGTGTTACTTTCACCAATCCCGCATCTTGTTGGTACCAGTCATTTCTGTTGTCTGACGGCGTTTGTCCAAGAATATTCGCTACTTCCTGATCGAAAGTAAGGGTAGGAGAAGGATTGTTATCAGAACGGTAGTTATCTCTGAATCCTTCGTTGCGCACATCCAGTGGATTGCTCACAATTCCGAACACATTTTCCGAAGAAACAAAGCCTTCTTCGTAGCGATCTAAGTCGTCTTCCAAGGTAAATAGCCCAGAATTTATTACCTCTCCTGCATAGTTCGAAGCAAGTAAAAACTCTTGTTTCATGAAATGTACTTGCGCCAAAACGGCCGCCGCACTTGAACGTGTGGCATATACCCCGTTTGTGATGGGAAGGTTGTTATACGCAAATTCCAAGTCTTCTTGAATAAACGCATACACTTCACCTACCGTGTTTCTAGGAAGTGGTTCCTGACTCGCTGCGTCGCGAATCGGAATTCCTAAGTGTGAGTTACTGGAAGTGTATCCGTAGGGTTGTGCCCATAATCTTACCACTTGGTAATGACATAAGGCACGGATGAAACGCACCTCAGCTTCCATGCGTGTTTGTTCCGAAGCGCTCAGTCCTTCAATCAGGTCGAAATTCTCTAGAAGTACATTGCCTCTGTAGATCGCACGATAGAAATCAGTATAAATTCCATTGGTGAAACTTGTAAAGAAGTTGGTTGCTCTGTTGTACACAGAAACGTAATCATTGTTGTTCTCGGGAATGGCAAGATTGCTGGAAAGCAATTCGGCACAGTTCTGCACGCGTCCGTCATAAAGGTTGGCAAGTACATCGTAATTCGAGTTCAACAAACGTTGCGCATCATCAGCAGTTTGCAAAGCATCAGTGGCAATGATTACGTCTCCGGGCTCAAATTCAAGCATTTTATCGCACCCTGTAAAGACGAGCGCAACAATCGCGAAGGAAGCGATGGATTTAGATATGAATGTAATTTTCATGGCTTTCATCTTTTGGGTTAGAATGACATTGAAATACTGAAGTTGTATGAACGCTCCTGAGGAGGGGTGAGGTAGGTCACGTTCGGACTCAAGTTTCTATCCTGAGCATTTTCGAAGTCACGAACCACTTCCGGATCAAGTCCAGGGAAGTTGGTGAGTGTGAACAAGTTCGTTACGTTGAACGCCACGCGGAACGAATCGAATTGCTTCTCTTTGATGCGCACATTTGGAATATTGTATCCAATGGCGATGTTACGCATACGAATATAAGACGCGTCGTAAACGAAGAGACTGGTGTTCCACCAAGGGAATCCTGAAGGAAGTCCGTAATTGGTTTCGTCCAACGTCAAAGCAGGAAAGGTTGTGTTGTCTCCGGGCTGTGACCAATGATCAAAGATTTCAGTACGCATGTTCCAGTCTGTCACTACTCCAAGCTGACGCTTCGATGAAGAATCAAAAATCTTGGAACCAAGGCTGTAGGTCATCAAGAAGCTCAAGTCGAAATTCTTGTAGCTGAAGCTATTCGTAATTCCCCCAACGAAGTCTGGAAGTCCGTCTCCCACATACTTTCTGTTGGCATTGTCGTATTCGAAGGTTTCATTTCCATTCAGGTCGAAATACACTGGACGTCCAGTTGCTTGATCAACATGTGAGAACTCAACAAGGAAGAAAGACCCTACTGGTTTTCCAACTATCACACGTGAATCATTCGTTCCACCTGACACGGCGTCAGGGGTGTAATTACCAATGTCAACAAGTTCATTGTAGTTTCTCGCAATGTTGAAGTCTGTTGTCCACTTGAACGCACGCACCAAGTTTCTAGACTTGATTCCAAATTCAATTCCGCGATTCAAGATTTCGGCTACGTTGTCCCAGTAGTTCGTAAATCCTGTACTTGGAGGAACATTTACATTCAAGAGCACATCTTTACTCAACTTGTGGTATACAGACAGTTCGAACGAAATACGGTCGTTCAGCAGCCCCATTTCTACTGCGGCATCCCAAGTGCGTGAGGTCTCCCATTTCAAGTTCGGATTGGCAAGTTGAAGCGGGAAGGTGATGGGCTCTCCGTTGTAGAGAATACCATTGTCTTGCTGTGAGAAGGTTCCGAAACGCGCGTAGTCAGGAATAGCGGCATTTCCGGTGATTCCATAACTGGTTCTCAACTTCAAGAAACTGATTTTCTCAATTCCAGCCATGAAAGGCTCTTCCGAGATAATCCATCCAGCAGAAATCGAGGGGAAGAATCCGTAGCGATTGTTTCTACCGAACCTTGAAGAACCGTCAACACGAGCTGTTCCTTGGAAAACGTATTTGTCTTTGAGAGTGTAGTTAACTCGTCCGAAGTACGAAAGGAAGGACCACTGTGAAGGGTTGTTCTGTGTTCGAACGGCGTTGTCAATGTTTTCTGAAAGTGAGTCAACCAGATAAATAGGACCTGTTACGTCTTGGAAGAACAAGTCATACCCGTAGCTATTGGACTGCTGGAATTCAGATCCAACTAGGAAGTTGAATTTGTGATCATCTTTCACTTGCCATAGGTAACTGGCTGTTCCGCTATAATTCCAATTCAGCACAAAGTTAGCGAAGCGATTGGTTGAACCCAGGTCTGAAGATTGTGAAAGTGCTCCTGGATTGAAAATATCTTCGCGCAGGTGCATGTAATCAAATCCGCCTGAAAGTTTGATGGTCAAATTTTCAATGGGCGTCAAGATGGCTGTCAAATTATTGATTGATCTGTCTTCAGTAGATCTCCACTTTTTCAAGTTTTGACTTGCAACCGGATTCGCTCCATTGAAAAGGAAGTATTCACCTTCCTCATTGATCACATTGCCCTCGGCATCGAGTTCATCTTCTTCATAGGTTACAGGATAGTAGGGAAGGGCTGTAGACATTGCAGCTCCTAATCCTCCAGACCATGCTACATCTACTTTGTTGTTAATTCCTCTGCTGAGTGATCCAGAAAACATCAACTTCATCCAACTATTGACTGTATAATCAGCGTTGACTCTGGCACTAATTCTTTCATAACTGTTTCCAACAAGGAATGATGAATTGTCATCGTAAGAAACGCCGGCGTACAATCCGTATTTCTTACCTCCTTTGCGAACACCAAAATTGTAATTCTGTTTGAATCCGTTGTCAACAGTGAGGTCAACCCAATCTGTGTTGATACCCATTGCACGCTTGTAAGCGAGCGCTCTGGTTTCTGCATCATCTGTAGCATTTGAAAAGTTTGGAAGCCATACGTAACCTGTTCCACCGTCGTTTTCCCAGGCCTCCTGACGAAGCTGGAGGTATTCTTCGGTGTTCAGCATGTTCGGCAGTGAAGCGGGAGTTGAGAGCCCAATTCGGGTCGAAAACTCGTACTTCGTTCCTTTCTGTGATCCACGCTTCGTTGTAATGAGAATTACGCCGTTCGAACCACGAGAGCCGTAAATCCCAGTTGCTGCAGCGTCTTTCAAAATTTCTACCGATTCAATGTCGTTCGGATTGATAGAGGCAAGCGGATTGTTGTTAAGCGCGCCGCTGTTGTTTCGAAGGAAGTAATCTTGGGTAATTGGAATTCCGTCTACTACGTACAATGGGTCACCGCCTGCTGAAACTGACGCCACACCTCGAACTCTGATCAAAGAACCTGAACCTGCAACTCCAGAACCTTGAGAAACTTGAACCCCCGCCGCTTGTCCTTGCAATGCAGCTTCAAATGATGGGGTAGGCATGGCCGTGATTTCCTTGCTGTTGATTTTCGCAATGGAACCAGTCACTTCGCGCTTGCGCTGAACTCCATATCCAACAACTACAACATCATCGAGGAAAACGGCATCTTCGCTCAGCACCACATCTACAACTTTGGTC
>CAYGUR010000012.1:5166-27686 GCA_964353035.1 uncultured Comamonadaceae bacterium
ATCTTTGGTTTCGCTTGCAGCGAGCGTGACATCTTTCGTCTGAGAAATAAATCCTACAAATTTGAATTCAATCTTGTAGGTTCCTGGTTCGAGTTTGAGCTCGTAGTTGCCGTCAATTCCGGTGAATACACCTTTTTGAGTACCAGCAACAAGAACGGTAGCACCTGGAAGCTCGCCTCCTTTGCTATCCGTTACTTTTCCCTTCACTGTTTGCGCTTGCATAGAATGCACGCTAAGCGCAACCAACAGGAAGGTTGTAAGGGCTTTGATCAGTCTCATTCGTTTTGGTTGTTAAGGCCTCTGTACTTGATTATTGTTTGAACTGCATCCTTCGAACGCAGGGTGTTATTATCATTGCTTTATCACAGGAACTGCGGTGCTTCCAAAATCACCCGTCACTTCAAGATAGTAGAATCCTGGTTTCAAATCATCTGCTATCGCGAAAGTCATGGCTGATTTTTCAGATCCAACAATCCCTGTAAATAAGTTCGTTACAATTCGTCCTGAATTATCGAGGAGTCTAACAGCAACGAACTGTCCAGACAATTCAGGTACGTTTACTGTCAATGTGTTCTCAAATGGATTAGGAAAAGCACTCAGTTGAATGGCTGTTTCCACTTCTTTTACAGATGTGCCAACATTAGGTGTTTCCAACTGCACATTCGTAAATACGTGGTATTCGCCCGGCTCCATGAACATGCTTGCTCCAAGATCTGTCACTTCAAACGATTCTCCTGAGAAGTAATCGTACCAAGTCCCTGTGTTTTGAAAGCCTGGTACCATGTCGAAACCAGTAACATCGTAGTTTCCAATCACCACTACATTCATGTCTGGGTGGTTGAGGTGAAGTCGCTTGCCAGTTCCTCCTGAATCGAGGTTGTAGTCTGTGGTACTAAACGCAGCTTCAGTTGTCTTCAGCTTATTGATTGCTGCATATACTTGGTACAGTCTGTATCTATCAGGATCTTCTCTGTAGTCCCAGCGCACTGGTTTAGCAGAAACTCTGCAATCTTCATTGATGGTTCCATCAGGACAGTAGTTGATGCTATAATCGTATCCGAGTTCAGCAAATTGCCAAATCATCTTCGGTCCAGGAATACTGGTATGAAAGACGTAAGACATCTCCATACGCGCAAGAGCTGTTTGAAGATCAGAGGCATCATAAGCTCCGTTGCTATTTCCGAACTCAATGTTTTTATACATCAAGCGCTCTTCGTCATGACTTTCCAAGTAGGTAATGAGGTGCGGGTCATTCCAACCTCTGTTTTGATAGCTAGACCACTGGAAATCACTTGAGTAACCCATAGCTGCTTCTTGGAAGTCATGACAAACATTTCCCCAAAGCATGAAACCGCTGTTTGACAATACGGTCTCTTCAGCGTTGTCTGTCCAGTGCTCTAACATCATATACACATCTGAGTCAATCGCCCAAATGTGGTTAGCATAGTCTTGCAAAATATTGATCCTAGACTGATCGTAGTTTCCAGCCCAGCTTCCAAGAGAGTTGGTTTGCGTCATTCCTTGGGTAAAGTCCCAACGCCATCCATCCAAGTGGAATTCTTCCAACCAAAACTCCATAAATCGCTTTGTAAATTCTTTCGTCTTGGGCGCTTCGTGGTTCCAATCAAAGAAGAAGGTAAGGTCGTGTGGAGCAGTCTGATTGAACCACGGATTGTTGGTTGCTGGTGCTCCCCAGTCTCCAAAGTCTTCATCCCAGTACATGCGCAAGAACGGATTCGGAAGGTCAGCGTGGTTGAATGCAATGTCCATAATGACCGCAATTCCTCTATTGTGTGCTTCATTGATGAAGTTCTGAACCGTTTCTTTTGGTCCGTAAGCTTTATCTGTGGCGAAGTACATGGCGTTGTTGTACCCCCAACTGTCATTTCCAGCGAACTCAACAAAAGGCATCAGTTCAATGGCATTTACACCTAATGTTTGAAGGTAGTCAAGCGTGTCAGTAATGAAATCGAAAGTGCGCTCTTCGCTGAAATCACGAACCAAAAGTTCGTAGATCACCAATTTCTCTTTCTCTGGACGTTCAAAGTCTTGATCGGTCCAGTTGAATTCAGGTTGCGCAGTCTGAAGAATTGAGACAGGCTCGTTCGAAGTCAATCCATCTGGAAACTCTAACAAGTTAGGGTAGGTACTCTCTGGAATCCATGGATCGTTCCATTTGTCGAGGTATTTTTCAGCGTAAGCGTCACCTACACGAATGTTACCCGGAAGGATGTTGTAATGGAATCGGTATTCTTGCCCTGGAGTGAGTCCGCCAATTTCAATCCAATAAGTAGTGCCGTCAACCGAACGGAACATTTGATAGTCCAAGGCGATTTGCCATTCATTGAAATCTCCAATTACAAAGATGTTTTCTTTTTCAGGTGCGTAAACGCGAAGTACAACCGTGTTATCATCGATGTAGTTGATTCCATCTTGCGTTCCAGCTGGTGGATTCTGAACGGTGATTTCAGGAATAACAACAATCGAAATTTCGTCTGTTGCATCCATGATTCCATTGTTAGCATTCAGCTCTATCAAGTATTCGCCAGCAGCGTAACCTTCGAACGTCCAGCTCAGCTCTACAGCGTCAACAACATTAGTTACTTCTTCGCCATTCACAGAAATGGAGATGGTAGAAGCTTCAGATGCCTGTGCAGTTACTTCCACGCTTTCATCAGCGTAAATAGCCGTAGACGCCTGAACAGGGCTAGCAATCGAAGCGGTGAAACTTCCGTCAGTAATAGGGAAGTAGATGTCTCCACCATCAGCTTCTCTTCCTACAAGTGAACCATTCGAGTTTCTGAAAACCATAGCAAGTTCCAGAATGTCTTCACCTGCATTTAAATTGTAAAACTCAGCCAGTGTTTGTCCGTTGAAATCAAAAGAGTAGACATTTCCACCTTCAACCGACATCAATACTTCGGCATCATTGGTACCCCAGTTTCCGATCACATGCTGCCAATCGCTTTGCCCTGTAGACTCAGTAGTAATTACCCCTGTATGCACATACAACGGAATAACTCCTGCTACCTCACCGTTTCCTTCAGTAGCATCGTAATACATTACAACTTGATCGTCTTGAGTAGGGAATGTTGGTTCGGTCCAGATAATTTGCGCAGAAACAGACAGGCCGAAAAGCGCCATAATGCACGTCAGGTAGATGTTTTTCATGTGTTGGTTAACTTGTGAACTCTCAAATATATAGAAAGTGTCAAGAGAACACTAACTATTTTTTAAGAATTCTTATTATCCTTTCTTCAGATTTAAGAAGGTACACGCCTGGAGCGAGCGAATGTAGATTAGCGGTGGTGCCATTCAATGGAACAGAAATCTGTTTGCCACTAATGTCGTGAAAAGTCCAGTTCCCACTGGAAGGAAGGTGCAGAATACCCTTGGTTGGATTAGGGTAGGGAAGTGCATTTTCGACTCCAAAAGAGGCAATGTGAACGATGCCATTTTCACTGTTCGGGGTTGGAGTTTCAAAGTTGATCCAATTTGGAGAACCATCTACTTCTCTCCCGTAGCTAATGTCGGGAGCTAACTGACCAAAGGAGATGTAATCAACTAGACGCATGCTTCCATCTTGAATCTTTAGAATCAACAATTCTTCGCCAGAATCTTGGATGGCAAAGTTGCAGTGATTGACTCCTTGTTCTTCGTCGTGATCAGCCCAAAGTAGCCTAAATCCACTGGTTGGAATGGAGCTTCCTCCAAGTTTAAACTTGAGTGGTTGTTCAAGGTTATCAGAAACCCAGTAGTTGGAAGGTAAGACTGGTGCGCTATTTCCATTCCATAGTTCGAACCAGTCATCATATTCGCCAAATTCATCTGAATTGAAGGATTCATTGTCAGACATAAGTTCATTCAATACGAGGTTGTCATTGGCAGGTGTGATCCACACTTTAGTCGGACAGGATTGCGCAGCCAAAGTTCCATTTGAAGTAACTGAAATGGAGTATTCAACAAAATCACCCAATCCTTCAAGGTTCAAGTTGGTTTCCCAGACACCGTCGTCTGCCGCAGAATCGCCATTCATTCCATCGTCGTTGAGCTCCATTGATTGAGCTTCGCCGCCGTCAAGCGTATAGGACATGGATACAGTTTCAGTAGGAAAAACAGGTGAAACGGCCACTCGAAGCTGGGAGTTCACAAGCGGTGCGTTGTCTTCCACTTGAAAGAGGGTCGGTTGCGCTGTTGTTTCTAGCTGAACGTAATTCCAGCTATAGCGCCCTTCATAATAAGGTAGGATTCCGTAATCTACATGTTCGCCCCAAGCTTCATCCTTCGCATTCAAAAAGTCATCGTCGGTAAAACCGTAATCGAAAACTCGAAATTCATCTTCCAATCCCGCTTCAGTTATCAATGCTAGCAACTCTTCGGCGCGAGCTTCAATATCTACCAGCGGCGCAACTTCGGTCATAAACTCGTAAACGAAGTAGGAAAACTGATCCCTGTAGATGTCATGGTTGAGCAGTCGTTCGTAGAGCGGACGAGTGCCATCGGTGTAGTCGTAGATGTTTTGGGTGGTCCAATCATTTCCGAACCAATCAATTCCAGCAGTATTGTCAATGTCGTATTGAATGAACTCGAACTTTCCGTCGCTCGGACGCTGGTAGAGGTAAAAGTTATTGTTGTTGAAGACGTATCCGTCCCAATGCCCTATCACCAACTCAAATGCCAAGGCACGCAAATACTTCTGGACATCAAATACTTTTTCCAATTCACAGGGAAGTGCATTGCTTGAAGTGTTGTTCAGTACATCAATGAAATGCGCTAATCCGCTGTAGTCGTCGGCTTCGGTATTCGTCTTCAGTTCATAAGTTCTTGGTCCGCCCCACGGTGCTTGTTTGTAGTCGTCTGGATTGTTCGAGATAAAATCCAAATTTGCCGGATAATGACACTTGTAGAGGTTTCCTGCATCAGAACCGAATCTGCTTTGAAGAAACTGCTCATCGTAATGTTCTACGTTGATGTAAAGTCCTGCGTAAATGTCATTCACGTACAAGCGTGTGTAGGAAACATAAGGAGCAATGAGTCCTGCTTGTTGCGCCATTTCCCATCCCAGCTTCGAGCGCATGATGGAAGGGTCATTGTGCTCGCCGTTCAGGTTCAGCTTTTCAAGCCCATTCCACTTCGCGCCAGCAGAAAAGGTGTTGAAAGAAACTTTGAATGATTTTTTAGCTGCTAATCGCGAAGTGTTTCCGCGCAACCTGAAACCAACGTTCTCAACAGTATCAGTGAGCAGTTCACTTTCGAAAATGAAGGTCGCCGGATATTCGTGATTGGAGAAAAGGCTGTCTGCGAAATAAAGAAGTTCAACATCAGTAGGGGCCATCTCAATGCGGATGGTTGTTACTTCGTCAGATGGATAAACAGGCAATTGAGCAAAGGGAGTCCACTGCGCCGCTGCAGACAGGGCAGTGATTGCAGTAAAAAAAAGTACTACAAATCGAATTGGACTTTGCTCACATCTGGTCATTCAGGTTGATTGAAGTTTTCATCGTCTACTCCATCTTTATCAAATCGGAAGAGCTGAGCAGGTTTGTGCAGCACACCTTGTTGTTTCTCATCCAATGGAATCACTTGTTCCATCTTCTTGATGTTTTTTCGAAAGTTCCGTTTGTCGAGTTTTTTGTCGAGAATAATTTCATAGAGCAACTGCAACTGACTTAAGGTGAACTTTTCAGGCAAAAGCTCAAATCCAATGTGTTTAGTGTCAAGTTCTTCACGCAAAACTTCAAGCGCTGTTTCGGCAATTTCATTGTGATCAAATGCCAAGTTTGGAATGCTGTTAACATCTACCCAAATAGCTCTGCCAGCAAATGAGGATGGCTGAGGCTGATAGTCTTCCATCTTCACCAAAGAATAATACGCCACAGTAATGACTCTTCTTTCTGGATGAGCTCGAAAGCTTCTCAGCCATTCTTGATCTTTGAGCCCTTTGACGCGTTCAGGGTCACCAAAGGTGTGAAATTGCTTGAGGTAAATGCCTTCTAAAGAAGTCAATTGTTTCAAGACCCGTCCTGCTGAATCATCTAAACTTTCTTCAAGGAATACCAAGTCGCCAGGCAAAGCGAGCTGAACTTGTTCTTTCGAAAGCGAGCCTGATTCAGGAATGGCTTGTTCAATTAATAGGACTTTTAATCCTTCTCCGTCAAATCCGAAAAGGACGCAGTCAACTGAAATGTCTAATTGGTTTGGCACTTGATTTTCGTTTACACGACAAATCTATGAAAAGCTACTTTGTTAATAGGGAACAAAAATTCAATCTTATTCAAAGGTAAAGTTTAAGCAAATTCTGTTCGAACTAGAATTCGGCAGGAATAATATACGAGAAAGAACTTTTAACATAAACGTAAGTTCAGAGAATCACCTTAATTTGACCCCAACAAAAATGAGCGCTTTGTTCTATGTTTTAGAATAAAGTGTAAATTGCACACTAAGTGATTTAAAAGAGATGACGAATCAGATTAAGAAAATTGCTGTCCTCACCTCAGGTGGAGATTCTCCAGGAATGAATGCCGCTATTCGAGCGGTAGTAAGGGCTGCAGTATACCATGAGGTTGAAGTTGAAGGTGTTTTCCAAGGGTATGACGGACTCATTAAAGGTGATTTTAAGCGCCTGAATGTGAGATCTGTGGCTAAGATTCTTGGAAGAGGAGGAACCATCCTTAAGTCGGCTAGGTCTGAAGAATTCATGACGAAGGAGGGAAGACAGAAGGCGTTCAATCACCTGAAAGAACGCAAAGTAGATGCCCTCATTGCCATTGGTGGTAATGGAACATTCACGGGAGCCCAGATTTTCAATGAAGAGTTTGGTATACCGGTGATGGGAATTCCCGGGACCATTGACAATGATCTTTATGGCTCTGACAATACAATTGGTTTTGACACAGCTACAAATACAGTTGTTGAAGCAATTGATAAAATTAGAGATACCGCCAACAGCCATAACAGATTATTCTTTGTTGAAGTAATGGGGCGAGATGCGGGCTTTATTGCGCTGAGATCTGGAATTGCCACAGGGGCCATTGCTGTGCTGATGCCTGAAGAAGAAATGAGCATTGATGAACTCATTAACATCCTTGAAAAGGGAGCTGAAAGCAATAAGACCAGTAGCATCGTCATTGTTGCCGAGGGAGACGCGAACGGCGGAGCCTATGAAGTAGCACGCAAGGTGAACCAAAGATATTCTCAGTATGAAACCCGTGTGACGGTACTCGGACATATCCAACGTGGAGGTGTTCCAAGCTGCTGGGACCGCGTGTTAGCAAGTCGAATGGGGGTTGCCGCAGTTGAAGGTTTGATCAAAGGACATTCGAATGTGATGGTGGGGATTGTGAACGACAAAGAGACCTATACTTCGCTTCGCGAATCCATTACTAGAAAGGCTGAGCCGAATGCAGAAGAAATAAGAATTGCAAAAATATTATCGATTTAAAACTAGACTATTATGACAGCACAACGTGTTGCAATTAACGGATTTGGACGAATTGGAAGATTAACCCTTCGTCAACTGTTGAAGAAGAATGGAATTGACATTGTTGCAGTGAATGATTTGACCGATGTAGATACATTGGCGCATTTGTTCAAGTGGGATAGTGTTCATGGAAAATACCCGGGAACAGTAGAAGTGAAGAACGGACACCTCGTGATTGACGGAGATACCATTGAAGTGTTTTCAGAAAGAAATCCTGCTGATCTTCCATGGGCTAAACTGAATGTAGACGTAGTAATAGAATCTACTGGCGTGTTCGTAGATCGCGCAGGAGCGGGCAAACACATTGAGGCAGGTGCTAAAAAAGTGGTTATTAGCGCGCCAGCGAAAGGAGACATCACAACTGTAGTGTTGGGAGTGAATGAGGAAGTACTTGCTCAGAATGACAACATTATTTCAAATGCTTCGTGTACAACCAACTGTCTTGCACCAATGGTGAAAGTATTGGACGATGCTTTTGGCGTTGAAAAAGGTTACATCACAACCATCCATGCATATACCGCAGATCAGCGTATTCAAGATGCTCCTCACAAAGACTTGAGAAGAGCTAGAGCAGCTGCAATGAGCATGATTCCAACAACTACAGGTGCTGCATCTGCAGTGGGTCTTGTGTTGCCTAAAATGAAAGGGAAATTGGATGGAAGCGCTATTCGTGTACCAACACCAGACGGTTCATTGACAGACCTAACGGCCATTCTTTCGAAAGAAGTAACAGCTGAAGAAATCAATGCTGCCATGAAGGCTGCCGCTGACGGTCCATTAAAGGGTATTTTGGAATACACTGATGAGCCTTTAGTTTCAATAGATATTGTAGGAAATACACATTCTTGTATTTTTGATAGCTCTCTTACCTCGGCAAATGGTACCTTGGTGAAGATTTTGGGATGGTATGACAACGAAGTTGGATACTCATCAAGAGTTGCAGATTTAGTAGTGAAATTGGGGAAATGACCCCCACTGAATTGAGAAAATGATACTCATAGCAGATAGTGGTTCCACGAAGTGTGATTGGATTTACATTGACGAAAAAGGGACAGAATTAGGCTTATTTAAGACCATGGGGCTGAATCCCTATTTCCATGATGAAAAGGTCGTAAGCGAAACAGTTCGAACACAGCCGAGTCTGAATGCACTCTCGGCTGAAGTTGAACATGTTTATTTTTACGGTGCAGGTGCTTCAACTCCTCACCTCTGTAGCATTATACACAGGGGATTAACTGAGGTGTTTCCGAATGCAAAGATAAATGTAGATCATGATCTAGTTGGTGCAGCATATGCCGCATACCAAGGTGAACCTTCAATTACATGCATCTTGGGAACAGGATCTAATTCTTGCTATTTTGATGGCAAAGAGGTGACTGAAGAAGTACCAGCATTGGCTTACATCTTAGGAGATGAAGGTTCTGGAAGTTGGTTCGGGAAGCAATTGCTTCGTGAGTACTACTACAAACAATTACCAGACGATTTGCGCACAGCCTTTGAAGAGGAATTTCATCTGAACAAAGATGAGATGGTTTCGAAGGTGTACAACGATGCCCACGCGAACGTGTACCTTGCAAGCTTTATGAAGTTCATCGGGAAGTTCAATACGCATCCTCATGTGACTGCATGGGTCAAAGACGGCATCAGACAATTCATCCGAATTCACGTACATTGTTTCAAGAACTACGGTTCTGTGAAGACACATTTCATCGGTTCCATCGGACATTACTTTAAACCATGTTTGGAAGAAGTGTGCAAAGAAGAAGGTGTTATTTTGGGTGAGATTATTAGAAAACCGATTTACGGATTGGCTGATTACCACGTAAAATACCTCATTCCTCAACTTCACAAAGCATGAACAAAAAGTACATCGGCGTGATCGCTCACAATACCATGAAACCCGTCCTTGCTGAATTCCTCAAAGCAAAAGAAGATTGGCTTTGGGGGAAAAACTTGCTCGCAACCGGCTTAACGGCTGATTTTGTGGATCAAGGGGATATCAAAGTAAAAGTGAAACACCTCAACCCGGGAAAGGAAGGTGGATACAGCCAACTGCAAGAATTCGTTGACAATGGCGAAATTGAAATGGTGTTGTTTTTTAGAGACCCTGAAATTGAGCAAGATTATGAAAATCAAATCGTAGCATTTGTGAAATCTTGCAACAGAATGAACATCCCTCTTGCTACAAATCCGGCCAGCGCAGAATTGCTTATTCTTGGGATGATCAAGCAAGAATCCGCTCAACGTGTGCGCAACAGAAGTGTTGTAGATTAGTAAATTGCAGACAATGATGAAGGCATGTATTTTCGATATGGATGGGGTTATTGTTGATTCAGCAAAATACCACTTCCTAGCGTGGCAAAGATTAGCGCAAGAACTCAGTATCACGTTTACCGAACAAGACAATGAAGCTTTAAAAGGCTTAAGCAGAGTAGACAGCCTAGAACGTATTCTAACCAAAGGCCATCTAGAGCTAGATAACAATACCAAACTAGCGCTGATGGATAAAAAGAATGCTTGGTACCTTGAATACATCTCAAACATGCAGCCTGAAGAAGTTCTGCCTGGAGTGAGAAGTTTTCTTCAAGAACTCAAAGACAACAACCTGAAAATTGCTCTTGGCTCTTCCTCCAAGAATGCAAAACTCATTCTCGAAAAATGCGACTTAGAGCACTTCTTTGACAGCATCATTGATGGCACAAAAGTGACATTCTCTAAGCCGGATCCTGAAGTTTTCTTGCGCGGAGCTACAGAAATGGAGGTGTCTCCAAAGGAATGTGTAGTGTTCGAAGATGCTATAGCAGGAGTAGAAGCCGCTAACAAAGGTGGTTTCTTCGCCATTGGCGTGGGAGAGCAAAATGCCTTGCCGAAAGCGCAATTTGTGATTCCCGGATTTCAAAACTTCTCACTGCAAGATTTAGTGAGTCATCTTGCTGAATAGAACTATTAAGCCATGATCAAATACCTCGAAGAGGATGTGTGGAACGTCATTGAACGCGGTTTCCATCCTCAATACCAGCGTAGTTCTGAATCAATTTTTAGCATTGGTAACGGACGCTTCGGACAGCGCGCTAATTTTGAAGAAACCTATTCAGGTGACTCGCTTCAAGGCAGCTATGTTGCTGGAGTGTATTATCCAGACAAAACACGCGTAGGCTGGTGGAAAAATGGCTACCCAGAGTACTTCGCAAAGGTTTTGAACAGCACAAACTGGATAGGAATTCGCGTTTGGGTGAACAATGAAGAAGTAGATCTTCACAACGCTGAAGTGATTTCGTTTACGCGAAACCTCAATATGCAGCATGGTTTGCTTACGCGAACGTGCGAATTGAAACTGAAGAATGGAAGCGAAATAGCCATCCATTCTGAGCGCTTTTGCAGTATGGCGAATGATGAAGTAGCTGCCCTTCAGTATTCTATTACGTCGAAAGACGGAGCAGATGTGAAAATTCAATCATACCTAGACGCGAATGTTTCCAATGAGGACACCAACTGGGACGAACGCTTTTGGAATCCAGGAGAAACGCAAACCTTTGACGGGGGAGCAGGCATTTCATCGTCTACCAAAAAGACGAACTACATCGTTGGTGTGGCCATGTCCAATCAACTTGAATGCGATGGAAAACTCATCGAAGGCACATCCATCGTCCCTTCAGAAATGGAAGTTCAATCTGCGTTTGAAACTCAATTGAAAGCCAATCAAACTGTCACCCTGACGAAAATTGTAGGACTGGTCAACTCGATGAACTATGCACCCAACAAAGTGCTAGATAGGGCGCGTGAAGTAAGCGCCAATGCCGCAGAAATTGGATTTGATGAGTTGAAAGCCGCCCATTGTGCGGCCTGGGAAAAAATCTGGGAAACCAGCGACATCCGAATCAAAGGAGACATCGCAGCACAGCAAGGAATACGCTTCAATATTTTCCACCTAAACCAAACCTATACGGGTGAAGATGAACGTTTGAACATTGGTCCAAAAGGATTTACTGGAGAGAAGTACGGCGGTTCAACATACTGGGATACAGAAGCTTATTGCATTCCGTTTTACCTAGGAACACATGATAGTAAAGTGGCTAGACAGCTGTTGGTCTACAGATATCAACAGCTAAACAAGGCCATTGAAAATGCAGAAAAGCTGGGATTCACCCAAGGAGCTGCATTGTACCCGATGGTAACCATGACAGGTGAAGAATGTCACAACGAATGGGAAATAACCTTTGAAGAAATTCACCGAAATGGCGCCATAGCTTACGCCATTTTCAACTATGTCCGCTACACCGGTGATTATGCCTACCTAGCTGAATATGGATTTGATGTGTTACTAGGCATTACTAGGTTCTGGGCACAACGTGTGAACTGGTCTGAGGCGAAGAAAGCGTATGTAATGCTGGGTGTCACAGGACCAAATGAGTATGAAAACAACGTCAACAACAATTGGTATACGAATTACATTGCGAAATGGTGTATGCGCTATGCGTTGAAGGTGGTGCTCTACCTCAAGGAAAATCATGCAGATGCCTTCGCAGAGAAAGTAGCCAAGTACAAATTCAACGAGAAGGAAGAAACCTCTAAGTGGGCAGACATTCTAGAAAAGATGTACTTGCCGAAACTTGAAGGAACAGATATTTACCTCCAACAAGATGGTTTCCTAGACAAAGAGCAACTTTCGGTTTCTGACCTTTCAGAGGAAGATAGACCAATCAATCAAAAGTGGTCTTGGGATCGAATTCTTCGTAGCATTTTCATTAAACAAGCTGACGTACTCCAAGGAATGTACTTCTTTGCACATCACTTCACTGATGAAGTTGTAGAGGCGAACTTCGATTTTTATGAGCCGAAGACAGTGCATGAATCTAGTCTGTCACCGTGCATTCATGTGATTCTCGCTTCGCGTTTAGGACGAAACGAAAAGGCCTATGAACTTTACCTTCGCACCTCACGCCTAGACCTAGACGACTACAACCATGAAGCTTATCAAGGTTTGCACATCACAGCCATGGCAGGCACATGGATGGCAGTAGTAGAAGGTTTCGGAGGCATGATGGTCGAAGACCAACAATTGAGTTTCAATCCGGTGCTACCAAAAGAATGGGATGGATTTGATTTCATCATTAATTTCAGAGGAAGCTCAATCCAAGTAGACGTTTCGAAGGAAGGAACAAACCTGAAACTTATTTCGGGTGATCCTCTAACAGTTCAAGTGGCTGGCGAACCAGTCAACGTGAAGTAAGTTATTCGCAAGTCGTAGACAACAAGCTCAAGAACAACAAAAGGTCTGTAACTTCAACGGCACCACTTTGATCGAAGTCTGCTTGTGAACAGAGGGTAGGGAAGCTGTTGAACTCACATGAGTTGTCGTCATTGGTTGCGTCCGGATTGTAGTTCAATGCAGTAGGATAGGTACATCCTGCAATTTCGAATTCGTCACATACGCCGTCGGCATCAAAATCGTGTAAACAGTTGCCTTCACAATCAAGTGCCTCTTCGGCATAAATGCATTCTACTTCCACATTCGCATCTGGAACATAATTACAAGCGAGTGGGTCTGTGCATCCATCTACTGGGGCGCCAGCAATAACAGTGATACCAACCTCAGTTAAAACGGTTCCTGCTTTGTTATCCAATCGCAATGAAATGTCGTACACCCCAGGACTTTCCGCATCGAACAATAAGGCTGTTGCCCCAGCTAGTCCCTGCCAATAAACGAAACCTAGATTCTCTGACCCTTGTCGAAACGGAATTTGATCCTGATTGAGGGTTTCAAGTACAACTGAAAGCGGAAGTTCGTATGACGCAGCTTGTCCAGGATTGTTTTGTGGGTCGAAGTCAATAACAATATAAGCGTCCAGGTCTTCGAAGGTATAACTATCCAAGTCAAAGCTGTAGATGAAATCCCATGTTGCCAAAGGTGGATTGGGTGTTGGGTCAATAAAACTGGTTCTGCTGAACCCCGTTTCAACGTGGTATTCATTGTCATTCATAGGAATGACATCACTAATAAAACGGTTGTTCACTTTCAAGCCGAGCTCCATAGGACCGTAATTAACAATCGCCATATGCTCATTACTAATACCTGTTCCAACTTCAATGTTGGAGCTTAGAACGGCGTCGTACTGGTAAGAAGAGGTGAAAATTTCACAAGATCCATCGTCGTTCACTGCAGCGGGATCATAGTTCACAGCGTTGAGATCAGTACAACCGTCTTGCGCAGCAGCTGATGTGCACAGAAGCGCAAAAAGCGCAGTTAGTAATAGGGGAGTCTTCATGTTCGTCAAGTTTAAGTATTCATTGGTTAAGGTAAATGTAGTTAATTCGTTCAAAATCATCAACTATACATAAGACGTCTGGACAGACGATTCGTCACGCTAGAACTTTTCTTTCCCAGTGAGCAACTGGAAATACAACTTAAAATCACCTAACAATGACCAAAGGGGATATTTAAAGGTGGCGGGCTTATTCCGTTCAATGAAAAAGTGCCCAATCCATGCCATGAGGTAGGCAGAGATTACTCCAAGCAAGATGAAATACCCATTGGATGAAAAGAAGGCATATGCAAAGAACACGAAGAAAATACTCGTTCCAATAAAATGAGTAATGCGTGTTCCCATGCGCTTGTGTTCTTCGAGGTAGTTGGGATAAAACTCTGAAAAGGACTTATAACGTTCTGTAGACATCATACGTTGAGTTCAAGAACAACCGGACAGTGGTCAGACCCTTCGACTTCAGTTAAAATATCAGCTTGCGCAATGCCTGATTTCAATCGTTCACTGGCCAGGAAGTAATCCAATCGCCAACCAATGTTCTTCGCCCTAGCATTTGCTCTAAAACTCCACCATGAATATTTCACTTCTTCAGGATGAAGTGTTCTGAACGTGTCAATAAAACCTGAACTGAGAATAGCCGATAAGCCATCAATTTCGTCCTGGGTATAGCCAGCAGATTTGTTGTAGTTGCTTTTCGGTCGTGCGATGTCGATTTCTTGATGAGCTACATTCAAATCGCCACAACAGACCACGGGCTTAGCAGCATCTAGCTTCAATAAATGTGCCTTGAAGGCTTCGTCCCATTCCATTCGGTAAGGGAGTCTTTTCAATTCATTCTGTGAATTGGGTGTGTAAACGGTAACCATGTAAAAAGCTTCAAATTCAGCCGTAAGCACCCTTCCTTCAGTATCATGCTCTTCTATTCCAATTCCTTCGGTCACAGAAAGTGGCTCTTTTTTCGACAGGATGGAAACGCCTGAATACCCTTTTTTTTCGGCAGAATTCGAACTAATATGATATCCTTTTAATTCCTCTAAAGCCTCTATGATTTGATCATCTTGCGCTTTGGTCTCCTGCAGACAAACGATGTCGGGATCACCTAGTTCTGTGCTGAATTTTTCAACGAAGCCTTTCTTTACGGCAGCTCTCAAGCCATTCACATTCCACGAAATCAATCTCATGCGACCAAGTTAGTTTAGAAAAGTAAGAATCAAGAATACTTTAAAAAGAAGATTTACTCTTCCAAGAACATACGAATGGTATCAAGTTCGGGCGAAAGGCAGATGTGTTCGCTCACCATCATCAAGCGCATCATGTAATTCTTGGTGTTTTGAAATTCCCCTGATGCTTCCATGTTTACTAGGTGCTCATAGGTGGGAGCAGGAACAATGTTCTGCATCACAAAAGCGCTCTGGTCTAAGTCAAAACTCAAAATCAGCTTTTCTTCACTCGGAGATTCAATCATGTAGAATCCAGGGTACTTGATAAACTCTGCATTCCAGTAGCCAATGTAACCCATTGAAAACAAAGGGTACAGCACGAAATGATGTTTTAACTTGAGCTGACTAAGCAGTTCAGAGATTTCGTCTAACCGTTCACGTAAAAAGAACGATTTCGTCTCAGAGGGTGAGAAATTCTCATATTTCGACCAACGCTTGTTCGGATTGTAGTATTCGAAATCCCCCAATTTTAGTTTGTAGTTGAATTGAGACGGACGGTCTAGAACATAACCTGGATAGTACCAACGCATGTCTTGCTGTTGTCCGAATTCTATTTCTTTCAGCATGGTATACACGCCAAGGCTGTATGCTGCATAATTTTCATCATACAATCCTAGAAGACTTGCCAGTGCTGTTTCACCCTTGTCAAAAAAACTGACAGCAATCAATTGGTCACCATCGTAAACACATACTTCTTGTGTATCAAATACACTTGATAAAAAGCCACTATTCAGATAATCACTTAGTGTGGGGTGAATGAAGCCTTTAAATTTTTTCTTTTGCTGCTGATAGAGGAGCTCTTTAGCCGCGTTTGGTTGAGCTTTCCCGAATGAAAATCGAAAATTGTTTTCAACTTTTCGAATGATTTTCCGTTGACTTTTCCTCGGTGAAAAGTGCTCAAGGGGCAGGCGAATATTAACAACAGAGTAGATTTGCTCTTCAATACAAAGTAAATCCATCTTGTAGAGCATCACGGAACCCCGAAACCAGCCCGAAGCCAAATAGGAATCGTACCGCGAAGGAGAAAGCCTTTGAGGAAAATAGGTTTGTACAAGCATTGGTCTAAGTTAGTAACAGGGGTTACGCTGTCACTAGTGGTTAAAGGTACAGTTTTTCAATTGATAAGGTCAAAACCATTTCAAGACAAGTTGTACTATTTTCTTTGTCCTCGAAGTATACGGAGGTGTAATCAGACGTGTGAGATTCAATTTTGATTGTTGCCGAATGACACTTCTGTTGTTCGAAAAGGCCTCAAAACCTGCCTTGCCATGCGCTTTGCCTATACCGCTGGAATTGATGCCGCCAAACGGAAGCTTCGGATATACGAATTGTACTACGCAATCATTGATGCCCGTTGTGCCTGCGCGCGTATCTGAAATTACATTTTTAATCCAAGCCTTGCTTTTCGAAAACGTATACAAAGCCAGTGGACGCTCATTCTTGGCCAGTTGTGAAAGCATGTCGTCATAGTTACTCCAGGAAAGAACAGGAAGAATAGGACCGAAAATTTCTTCTTTCATCACGTCCATTTCGAAATTCACTCTACTGAGAATGGTAGGAGCAAAGCGAAGGCGTTCTCTGTCATACACACCGCCTGATTCTACAAGGGCGCCCTTCTTTTTGGCATCTTCCAATAAGTTCACCAACCGATCAAAATGTTGCTCATTCACAATGTTTGAAAGCGAAGTGCTTTCCAAGGGCTTGCGGTAATACCTTGCTATGCATTCATGTGTAAGTTTGATAAACTCAGATTCTTTACTGGAATGAACTAAAACGTAATCTGGTGCAATGCACACTTGTCCACTGTTGAGAAACTTCCCCCATGTGATTCGTGCTACTGCATTATGAAGATCAACATCTTCGTTTACAATGGCCGGACTTTTGCCGCCCAATTCCAATGTGACAGAACATAAGTTTTCTGCTGCGGCCTTCATCACTTTCTTTCCTGTTGCAACGCCACCCGTGAAGAAAATATGATGGAAAGGCATAGCTGTTAGCGCCGCAGCTAAATGTCCGTCTCCCTCAACCACTGCTACATGACTGGGTGCGAAAACTTCTTCTACAATTTCCCTAATGATGGCAGATGTGTGTGGTGTGAATTCCGATGGTTTTACTACGCAGCAGTTCCCTGCAGCCACAGCTGATACCAACGGACCCAATGCAAGATTGAACGGGAAGTTAAATGGAGCTAGAATCAATACAACTCCTTTCGCTTCAGGCTTGATAAACGCCCTGATCCCAAGAAGTGATAAACTAGCAGGAACAGATATGGTGCTAGCCCACTCTTCCAAATAGTTTAAAGCGGCCTTGATCTCATCGTTAACAGGACGGATATCGTCTGTAATGCTCTGCACATATGGCTTCCCTAAGTCCTTGTCAAGTGCCTCAGCTATGCGGTCTCTTCTAGAAAGAATGGCTTTCTGAAGGTGTTTTAAGTCCTTTTTCCGCTCTGACACACTGCGCTTTCCAACGGCTAAGTAATTCGTTATCTGAGTATTAAAGATGTGATTTGCGGCTGCGATTGTAGTCTCCATTCCTTGAATTAATTCGAATATCAAGGTACTGATTAATGTGGAATCAAGTAGTTACCTTAGACTCGGAAAACCAGAATTCAATGCTTTCAAAAACAGTTGCGTTTACTTCCTTGAACAGAATTATCAGAAAAGCACGTCGGCTTGATCGCGATTTGCATGAAATTCGAATGATTCTATTTTCTGACCACCACAGAGGAAAGCGCGACCATTCTGATGATTTCGTGCAGTGCGAAGCTACATACATCGCTGCGCTGAATCACTATTCAAAGGAGCAATTCGAACTTGTACTCTTAGGAGATGTAGATGAACTTTGGGAGAATAAAGTGCAAGATGTTGGAGATGATTATGAAGAAGTGATGCAATTGGAACGTCAATTCTACCTCCAAGATCAAATCCATCGCATCTGGGGAAACCATGATGACTATTGGCGCGAGCCCATTCTGTTTGACCGTTACATGGGGCTCTATTTTAAAGGATTGAAAATTGAAGAGGGTCTTGCCTTAAACATTACAAAAGAGGGTAAACGCTTGGGGGAGATTGCGCTTGTACACGGACATCAAGGCAGTCTGGGTAGCGACCGTTTTTCAACCATCAGCAGATTTTTTGTTCGGGTATTCTGGCGAAGGTGGCAGAACCTTATAGGGCACAAACTTTCTTCGCCGGCTGCGAATCTGCGAATCAGGTCGAAAACAGATCGCGTCATGTATGAGTGGGCATCGAAAAGGTCAGGAACCATATTGATTTGCGGACATACGCACCAGCCTATCTTCACGTCTAAATCGCACTTAGACCGTCTGCAAGAGTTAGAAGAACTACAGGACCTTTCACAAGCAAATACCAAATTACTAGATACCAAAAAGGCAGAACAAACCAACGTCAAGGTAAAAGGTGTCCGAAAGCCGTGTTACTTTAATACGGGATGCTGTTCCTTCTCAGATGGAGATATCACTGGCATCGAAATCATTGATGGATTCATCAGATTGGTTCGTTGGGATGCGAAGAATCTAGAGCGAACAGTCCTGATTCAATCGCCTTTGGAGTCGGTTTTTGAAGAGTGCATTTAACCGAAAAGGAAGTAAATAAAGACCACTGTAAAGGTCCACAGAAATACAATCCCAGCAATGGCAAGGTATTTCAACCATCTCGGCGGATGAAAAGCGGAGGGAGTTCGCTTGCCAGTGACCAAGTAGAAATTGGCCATGGCAATCACTGGTGCAATTAAGAACGACAGGATCATGGCCACATCAATGAGCGATTTTAAGTTCGAAGCGAAGAAGAGAATTACGATGTAAGCGCCAACAGCGGTGATTAAAACAAAGAGCTGATAAGGCTTGGATGACTGCGTGGGACGGTTGCGTTGAATAGAAACAATGCGTTCTGCAGAGCGCGCATAACCATCGAACACGGCGATGCAGGTTCCGAACATGATGCTAAATGCGGAGGCAGCAATAATAAGGTAGCTCCAATCCCCCATGACGTGGGTGTACAATCCAATGATGCCATTCGCGAAGCTGGCCTTCCCCAAAGGGAGTCCTTCCCCTGAATGATAGAGCAAAAACGCTCCCAAAGTCAAAAAACAAATGGCCAAGACAGTAGAGATGGTGTACCCCACATTGAAATCCATGAGGCTTGCTTTGAGTGAACTTGGCTTCTTCAAATGCTGCTGTCGTTCCAAAGTCCACAAGCTATTCCAAGCACTCAAATCTACAGCTGTGGGCATCCAACCCATCAACGCAATCAAAAATGGCAGTGCAGAAAGTTCTCCGGTGAGTGGCGGACTGGTAAAGTTCATTTCATGACCAAGTGGTCCTTGAAAAAGCACCAACCCGAAAGCGATGAGTGTGGTTGACAGCAAAACAATACCTAGGATTTTGATTAGGTTCTCTAAGGCCTTGTACTTTCCCTTCAACAGAATAACAATGCACACACCAAATAAAACGGTGGTTGTTAGTACAGATCCATTTGATCCAATTTTCTCGGTTATGCCGAAGAGGGCGTCTAGAAATCCAGAAGTGACGGCTCCCACAGCCGCGGCTACAAAGAACATCGTCATCAGCGTCAATCCCATGTAGAGGTAGAACATCCATTTTCCGATTGAGCGGTAACCGTCAATCAGACTTGTGCCGGTAGCCATGGCGTAACGCGTTCCGAATTCAAAGAAAGGATACTTGAATAGGTTGGCGAGCAAAATCGCCCAGAGCAAGCCAAATCCATATTCAGCCCCGGCTCTAGTTGATTCAACTAAGTGGGAAACACCTATGGCCGTGCTAGCAAAAAGAATGCCTGGTCCAAAGGCCTGTTTGTACCTTACGAAGTTCCTTTTTCGAATCATGTAAATGACGACATGCGATAAAATTACTTCAGAAAGGTATGGTTTCAATCACAGTTGTACTTAACTTAAAGCAAAATAGACGCTTATGACTACCATGAAACAGTGGCTCGATGCTTATGGCAAAAGCCATCAGAATAGCACAAATAAATTGATTCATTGGATCTGTGTTCCGGTGATATTTGTTTCGTTAATCGGATTGTTGTCATTGATTCCATTGCCTTTCGCCACCACTGACGATGGCTTCGGTCCTTATGTGCATTTTGGAACACTGCTCATTGCAATCGGCCTGCTTTTTTACGTCAGACTGAGTGCAATAATGACCATTGGAATGACCCTTGTCTCTGCTTTTAGCTTGTACATCGTGAAATGGGTCAATCTTACTTTTTGGAATGACGCTTGGATGGTCTTTACGTCGGCGTTTGTTCTTGCTTGGATAGGACAATTCATCGGACACAAGATTGAAGGGGAGAAGCCCTCCTTCTTTGATGATTTAAAATTCTTATTGATAGGTCCTGCGTGGCTTTTAGCATTTGTCCTAAAAAAAATGGGGGTGAAATACTAAGTTGCAATTTGTCTTGGTACGTTTGTTGTTTAGAAAAAGAAAACTCCTAGTATGGCCAAGCATTTACTCTCCATAATACTGGTAGCATTGACCTTTGTGGGATGCAATCCAACCAAAGAGTCATTGAAGCAAGCCGAACAGTACAGTTCTGCGGGCATGCACTTAGATGCTTTCAATCGGTACGTTTCAGTTTATAGAAACAATCCGAAAGCGGTGGAAGCCCACATTGGTGCGAAGTCCACGGGGAATTTATTGGTGTCGAAGTACTTTGCTGAAGTACAAATGCTTATGTCTACCGGTCAGTACGAAAGTGCCTTGCAATCACTCGACCAAGCGGAACAGTTTTACAACGAAAACCAATGGCTCAATTTAGACAAGCCGATGCTTGGATTGGTTTCACGAACAGAGATTCGAAAGCGAATTGCTGACAATTACTTCGCGTTAGCAGAGAATGCTAGCGAAGAAGAGCATTGGGATGCTGTTCAAATGAACTTAGATAAAGTTTTTCGTTATGACCCATCTCATCAAGAAGCTCAGTACTTAGAGGTGATGGCTCAAATCGTTCCTGACTACAGAAGAGGGGTGAAGGCCATGGAATTGGGACTGTATCAAGAGGCGTTGAGCTATTTCGAAATTGTACTCGACAAAGATGCTGATTTCGCCAATGTAATGTCGCTTTACAAAGAATGCGTTGATGCTTCTAAGTTTACCGTTGCATACGTGCATGTGAAGGAAGATCGCATTGAAGACAAATACAATGAGTGCTTAGCATCTTTTGTTTATGAAGAAATTCTTGAGACGAAGAGTCCACTCATCACCCTCGTTTCTCGAGATAATTTGCAACATCTGATAGAAGAGCAAGTACTATCTATGGGAGGAATTGTTGACGAAGAAAGCCTGGTTGAAGCTGGAAACTTGCTGGGGGCCGAATACCTCTTGCTAGGTAAAATCGATGGTATTGACGCAGTAGAAAATATGACTAGTGTTCGGAATCCACTTGCTTTTAATATTGGGTCTGATGGCTTGATCAAAAAAAGTGGGAGCAAGAACACACGAGAGCGAACCCTACGTGTAGTATACAAATTTCAATTGGTGAATTCTGAAACGGGTCAAATTGCTATCGCGAAAACCTTGCCTTTTGAGCATACAGGAGAAATTGCATGGAACGCAAGCCAAGATCGATTAGCATCATTGCCTTCTATATGGGAAGATGCTCTGTTTGATGAGATCTTGTCAATTGCGAATGGATCAAACTCTAGGAATAAGACAACCACACGAACTACGAACAGTGAAATAACAGAGGAGCAGCAGCTAGAACTTTTCTTTGCCTATGTTGCGGAAGCTATTACAGATGAGCTCATCCACTTCGCTCAGAACCGAAGAATAGATCATTAATATGAGCAAGCATTCGTTCGATTTGAAGGATGAGTAGCTGACTACCGTCATTCACAATGGTGAAGTCGGCTTTTTCAGTGCGTTGTTCATCTGTCCACTGTTGTTGAATTCTAGCGAGAACCGCCTCCTTTGTTACAAGGTCTCTTTCCATCACACGTTGAACTCTCAGGGCCTCATCACAATTTACAGTTACGGTATAGTCACAGGTGAGAAAGCTTCCACTTTCAAACAGTATTGCAGCTTCTTTGACGAGTATTTGATGTGCTTCGTGCGCTTCTTTCCAAGAATGAAAATCTCTGGCTACAGCCGGGTGAACGAGCGAGTTCAGCAGGTTCAGTTGGTCTTTAGAGTTAAAAACGATTTCACTCAAATGTATTCTGTTCAACTTTCCGTCTACATAGGATTCTGATCCAAAATGCGCAATAACCTGTGCTTTTAGTTGCGGATCAGAGAGGTAAAGATCTTTGGCAGCATCGTCAGCTATATAAATAGGTATGTTTTTGGCAGAAAGAATGCGCGCAACGGTAGATTTTCCGCTTCCGATGCCTCCAGTAAGTCCAACAACTATGGTGTCATTCATGGCCACAAGTTGGGAAGAAATGGGTGTTCTTTGTTCGTAAAAGGGTTTCTTTTTTTCACAAATCCGTCGGTTCTTTGTACCAAACTTAGAACATGCCACACATTATTGCACCTTCATTGTTAGCCGCTGACTTTGGTAACATGCAACGCGATGT
>CAYGUR010000013.1:0-26478 GCA_964353035.1 uncultured Comamonadaceae bacterium
GTTCAATAGGTCTGAAGGGATTGTTTTCACTTAAATCATCGTCATCTGTATCGCACGTATTGGCACCGTCATAACACAATGCACTAAAAGCTTGTTGATCTGGTGGAGTATCACAAATCCAGTCACCAGAGGTTTGGCAATCATCATTCGGACATCCATTTTCAAAGGTGTGATAAAGTCCTAGATAGTGACCAATTTCATGCATGTGTACTTTGCTGTAGTCGAAGTCTGAGCCAAAATAACCCGCTTCTACGACTACTCCGTCAAGATCCGAACCATGTTGGTCTGGGAAAGTAGCGAAGCCAATAACACCATAATTGTTTGGTTCACGAACTAGTTCTTTAACGAGCCAAATGTTGAGGTATTTGAGCGGGTCCCATCTGCTCACATCTTTCATGGCTAGTTCCTGGGAAGGAACAAACACTTCTGTGTATTCGGTTTCGGTGCGAATAATACCAGTGGTATATTCACCATCAGGGTCTGTACCTGCCAAGCAGAAACGTATCTCTGTATCTACGCCGTCAGGGTTCACAAAGGGAGCCACATTTTCGAAGGCCGCATTTAATTGCTCTATGGCTGTTTGAATTTGATCGTCAGGAATGTTTTCATCACCATTCTCATGCAATACATGAACAACAACTGGTACGGTAACGATGCCCAGCCGCTGCCCATTTTTGAGCGCATTCATTCGATTGAGAATTTGATGATTGAAGTCGGTTTCTGCTGACCGTTCTGCGTGTGTTTGAATATGCAGGGCTCGAAGTTCGTCGAAACCACAATAATTCTGTGCTTTCACAAAACAAGTTAGCCCCAACAATATCACAATGATTGTAGAGGTTTTCATAGGCTGGCTGATTGGTTATCAGCCTATAAGGTAGTCAGAAAAATGGGTTTTTAAAACTTGGCGCAAGGGATCACACGTCGCTTACCCAAACGGGCATTGCGTTTGTTCGCCCATTCGTAGACAATGGAGATTTCATGCGCACCACCAGAGGCGCCAACTGTGAGCTGGGAAACAGTGATGTCATAGCTGTAGGCAAACCTAAATTTATTGGTTCCGATACCAGCAAGAATGGCTACGGCATCATGATTGGTATAGCCGTAGTCGTTGCTTTTTAGCACGGGCAAGCCTCTGTACCAGACACCAATGACCAAAGGGTCTATTTCCCAA
This sequence comes from uncultured Comamonadaceae bacterium, assembly GCA_964353035.1. GTDB lineage: Bacteria > Bacteroidota > Bacteroidia > Flavobacteriales_D > Sanyastnellaceae > JAQWQB01. Next base: position 1,172 of record CAYGUR010000013.1, read on the forward strand.
TAAGCACCCAAATCGAGCTGACTAAATTCGCCCTGCTTTTTGTAATTGAACGCCACCACAATTTCATTTCCACTATTGCGGTAGTATCCGCTTGATCCCGCTTTGAAACGGTATCCGCCATGCACGGAAACTTTTCGTGGCAGCAAGCCAATACGGTCTGGATAGAGACTTTCATTGGGCTGGTTGATATGGTGCAATGAAGCTCCAAACCAAAATTTAGGAGAGTAGAACAACCCACCACTGGACATATCGAAGAAGCTGACTGGTTGGAATACATTTTCTTCAACCGTGGTGGGGTCATTGTTTCGAATCAATTGGTCACCAAAAATAAGGTCATTGAAATTGATGTTTCTGTTGCTAAAGGTAAACTGAAGGGCAGGTCTAAAGTAGAGTTCCCTTGCAAGTTTTACTTCGTAAGCATATTGCGCTGAAATTGAGCTGCTGCGCAATGCTCCGCTGCCAGCACGTTCGTGGGTAGCTAGAATACCAAATCCGCTTTTGATTTCAGGTGCATAATGGTCATACGCCACATTGTAGGCCACAAAGGCACCTGGAATGGCTGGCCATTGGTTGCGGTAATTCGTGCTGAGTCTTGACTGCACAGTTGTTCCAGCAAAAGCCGGACTCAAATGTGTGGGAGCTGCGTAGAACTGCGTGAAGTGCGCATCTTGTGCATTCACATTCATGCATGTCAGCAGAACAAGGGACCATATGATGATTATCAACCTCATTGACGTTGGAACATATATGGTGCGAGTGTTTGTTCTTGGTCGGCTTTCGACTCAGGAAATGCAAAGATTAAATCGTCAGAAATGGTCTTGTACCCTTCAATCTCAATCACAATCTTGTACGTTGTCATTGGATTGAGGATTAGGATGAATTTTCCGTTGGAAGGATTCCCACGATAAATACCCTGAACGTTCTTCTGATCTTCGTCAATAACAGTGATGACTCCCGCCAATGGAAGTCCATTCACAGCGCGTGTTTCACCTACAATTACCAATTGCTGTTGTTGGCGGTAGATGAAATCGATTTCATACAAGTCTTGTTGTCCAAATCCACCCGGACGTTCAGAGGAGAAATAGCCTTTTCGTCCTCCAGCATCTACAGAAAGAAAAATATCATCATCAACCGTATTGGCCGGGTAGCCCAAATTCTCAGGGGTGGCCCACACGTCAAAATCGAGCTCCTTCGTCCTAAACAAATCAAAACCACCAATGGTAGAATGTCCTTGTGAGGCGAAATAAAGCGTCTTTCCGTCAATGTCCATGTGTGGAGCATCTTCGTCATAAGGTGTGTTGATAGCTGCACCCATGTTCTTCGGCAAAGACCACTGGCCATTGGGTAACATACGAACGCGGTACAGGTCTTTTCCACCATAACCACCCGGACGATTGCTACTGAAGTACAGGGTGTTTTTATCTGGTGATAAGGTTGCGCTTGCTTCTTGGTACTCCGTGTTGATGCTAGGAGGTAGCTTCACAGGATTCGTCCATTTGCTTTTTTTAAATTCTGTGATGTACAAATCACCACCCGTTAAATTTTCATTCGTACGGTAGATGATCATGGTATTCCCGTCTCCAGAAATGCTCACGGTAGCATCGTGCGTTTCGCTGTTTACAGGCTGCCCTAGATTCGATACTTCGCCCCAAACACCTTCTTCCACTTTTTTGGCGGCATAGATGTCTTCGAAATACTCCCCATTCGGGTCTTTCAATTGGGCGGTACTGTTTGGTCTTCTGCTGGTGAAAAAGAGTTTTTGATTGTCTGGTGTCACCAAAGGAACATATTCTTTATTACTGGTGTTGATTCCAGGGCCCATGTTGGTGATGGTCACATCTACCGGTGCATTGATGGCTTTCTTCGCCCTTAATGAAATACGAATATGTCTTTGTACTTCTTTCAGATCTAATTTATCATCGCCTGAAACAAGGTAGCGATCAAACCATTCAATGGCTTCGTCAAATTGATGGTTTTGGTGCAATGCACGTCCATAATGATAATATGCTTCTTTGATGCCTTCTGCGCTGGCACCTTTTAAGAGCTTCAGTCCATTTACCTTGTCATTTTTGTAATCCAAGAGCACCACGCCATACTCAAAATTCAATTGGGCATAGGTAGAATCTTGGGCGTAGAGGCGCGCGAAGACTTCTTCAGCAAATGCGTAATCACCTTGATAAAAGGCAAAGTCTGCATCAGCAAAAGCCTTCCGGTCTTTACGAGACCAGTTGTCTTGACAAAGGCCTGAAAAGCCCAGCAAGAAAAGTAAAGTGGTGAACAGGGTGGTTCTCATTACTTCACTAATAAGGTTACGTCGCCAGCTTTGAGGATTTCCTCGCCATCCACAAATTTGGCTTTAACTTTCCATGCATATACGTCTTGTTTGCAAATTTCGTTCTGATAATGTCCATCCCAACCGATATTCACGTCGTTACTTTCAAATAGCAGCTCTCCCCATTTGTTGAAAATCTGAAGTTGGTACTCTTCTACTCCTTTGTGAATTGGGAAGAATACGTCATTGCTAAATCCGTTCGGATTGTAAATTCCGCCATTGGATTCGTTCGTAGGCGTAAAGGCATTCGGGAAACTGATTTGTCCGTCTTCTTGAGCGTACACGGCATCAACCAGTACATACGTCGTAGGACAGTTGTACTGATTGTTTGCTGTCAGTTCAATGGTGTAAAATCCTTCATTTTGATAATAATGAATCGGATTGAACTCGGTCGAAGTTGTTCCATCACCAAAGTCCCACACATAGGTGGTCGCATTTTGCGAGAGGTTAATGGTGTAAATGGGGTCATTTGGCACGCTGATCTCATCAGGCGTAATGGTAAATGCGGCAACTGCTTGCGGATACATTTCAATGATTGCCGTTTGCACTTGCGTATCGGAAGTTCCTGCCAACAAGCCTTGTACCGTTAATGAAACTGTGTAGGTTCCAGGTGTGTAGTAGGTATATGCCGGATTAGAAACATTTGCCGAACCGCCATCTCCGAAATCCCAATCCCACGCTACGGCATACTCAGACAAATCTTGGAAGTTCACCGTAAGAGGCGCACATCCAGCGGCTGGGCCTAAGAAGGCCGCAATCGGTGGTGGAGGAGTAATTTCAATTGTTTGCTGGTAGGTGTCTATACATGCGCCATTGTCAATGGTCAATGTGATAGTATACGTACCAAACGTACCGTAATCGTAATTTCCAGGGTTGTCTCCATTCAGAATGGTCCCATCCCCCATGTCCCAGATGTATTCAGCTGAAGCGCCTGAGGTGCTTTCGTTCACAAGGTCAATGTCTGTGTCAGGGAAGGCTTGCAATTGAGGTTGTGCTGTAAATTGCGCATCTGGTGTTGCAAATACTGTTACGTCTACATACAAGGTGTCAAAACAGCTTGTATATCCCTCTGCCACCATCATAACTTCATACACAATATCTTCTTGCGTATCATTGAAGAACATGTGCTGGGGCTCAGGTATGGTATGGGTGTCGCCATCATCAAAATCCCAGAAATAGGATACGCCACCAACAGTGTTGTTTTCAAATTGAACGGTCAATGGTGAGCATCCTTCAAGGTTTCCGTCAACGGCAGCAACTAGTGGAGGTTGAACCTCAATTACCAACTGGTCACTACTAGAGCAACCACTATTGGTATAGGCGTTCAACGTAATGTTGTAGAAAACGGGCTCTTCGCCAAAATTGTAATAGGTATAATCATGAAGTATGTCTGTTGTATTACTTACATCTCCTGTTCCATACACCCATTGATAGGTGTCAGCGCCAATAGAGTTGTTTTCAAACACGACATCCAAGGGGTAGCATCCAAGAGTAGTGTCAATTGCAGCTAGTGCAATAGGTGTGGCGAAAACCGTCACCGGGTAGTAGGAAGTGTCAACACAGCCATAAATAGACTCTGCTACCATCATGACGTTGTAGGTAGTATCTTGTCCGCTGTTGTTGATGTAAGTGATTGAAGGGTTGGTTTGGTTCGAAATCGTCCCATCTCCAAAATTCCATTCAAATCCGCTTGAGGCGCCCAAAGACTCATTGCTGAATGTTACTAGTAAAGGCGAACAGCCATCATTTGTGGCTTCAAAATCCGAAGTAACAAGTGGGAATACAGTGTATGGTAACGAAGACTGGTTCGTACATCCAAATTCTGTAATGGCTGTCAATGTGACGCTGTAGGTTACCGGGTTTGCAGAAATCGACGTGAAACTGTGGTCATGCTCCAGTGCAAGTGTGTCACTTTGAAATCCATCACCGTAATCCCATAAATATGAAGTAGCTCCAGTACTGGTGTTGAACAAGGTGCCGGGTGCTGGATGACATCCTTCGTCTTGGCTCATGTTAAAATCACTGTCTGGTTGTGGGTGAACCACAATATCAAGGCTGGTCAAATCAGTACATCCATCAGCAGATGTTACAAACAATTGAACGGTATAGGTACTATCTGTTGCTCCAGGATTCTGAAGAATAGTTGTCGGATTTTGATCCAATGAAATCAGTCCGTTCCCAAAATCCCACTGGTATTCATCAGCGTTGGTAGACGTATTGAAGAAGTTGACGGTGTATGGATGACAACCCTCTCCAGGGTCGAAGAAACTAGCTTCAGCCTCAGGATATACCTGAATTGGAATGATGTAATTATCTACACACCCATCATCTGATACAGCAATCAATTCAACGTTGTAGGTCAATGTTTGGTTGGTCGTATTGGTGAAGGTGTGCTGGTGAACAGCATCCGAAGTGTACGACGTATCACCCGGCGCATAAATCCAGATGTAGCTATCAGCTTGAATAGAAGTGTTCTGGAACGTCGTTTCCAATGGAGAACATCCCGTATTCAGTGTAGTTGTAAATTGCGCAGTAGGTTGCGGATCAACATTCACTTCAGCAGAAGCCGTATCTGTGCAGCCAAATGCTGAGGTACCGATCAGTGTGATAGTGTACTCCAACTGATTTGGGGTGAAATTCTCATAAATGTGGGTAGGAGTAGGGAAAGTGCTGTGGGGCGAACCATCTCCAAAATCCCAGTCAAATGTGTTGATTCCTTGAATGAAAGGCATGGTTACTACCAAAGGTGAACAAGCAGAATCAGGAATGACACTGAAATCGTAGTTTGGAGTAGGATAAACAATGACGTTCGTTTGAGTTGTGTCATTACACCCATTGTCTTTATAGGCAATAAGTGTGACATCAAAGTTCTGAACGAACCCAGTTTCGTTTGCATATAAGTGCGTCGGATTCGCATCTGTTGTGGTTGTTCCATCACCGAGATCCCAGAAGTAGTTATCTGCGCCAGTGGAAGTGTTGTTGAAAAAGGCCATGAAAGGGGCGCATCCTGGCGGATTACTATTGTCTGTGAACGACGCCTGCGCGCCAGGGAAAACAGTCACATAAGCCGTGTCTGGTGCTGAACAGCCAAATGCCGTGAATGCGGTCATCACAACGGTGTAGACCGTATCTGTTTCTGTGAAATTCGTGAAGGTATGCGTTGGCGCTTCTTCATTGCTTCCGCTACCATCTCCAAAGTTCCACTGGTAGTTCACTCCACCCGAAGTAGTGTTTGTGAAAACAACTTCCAATGGAGAACAACCTTCGTCAATGTCTGGGAACATCGAAGGCGTAGGTCCGGGCTCAACAGTTACTTGCGAGGTCATCGTTCCAGTGCACGTTGCGGTGTTCACTGTTAAAGTAATGTCGTAGGTTCCAACCGTGTTGAAAACATAGGTTGGATTTTGAGTAAAGCTTTCGTCGCCATTGCCAAATTCCCAGTGCCAACCAATGATTGGATCACCCGGATTTGAAGTTGAAAGATCGGTGAAGTTAGCAGGCGTTCCTTCGCACACATTCGCTGCAAGAAAGTCTGCAACAGGAGATTCAAAAACAGTAACTACTTCTTGGTCGGTGTCTAGACATCCATTCAGTCCTTCCACAGAAAGTGTAACTACGTAGTTTCCTGGCGCATTGTAATCCACAGGGCCTGGGTCAGGACCAATGAAGGTAAAAGGCGCTACGTCGAAGCTCCATGTGTAACTTACGGCACCCGTTGACTGATCGTCGTAATTCACCGTAAGTGCATCGCAACCAATCAATGAATCATAACCGATGTTCGCTACAGGAGAAGGAAGTACTTCAACTGGCACGCAGGTGGTGTCAGCACAACCACCGTTCGATGATTGAATTCCTACTGCGCTGCAAACGTTGTAGGTTCCCGGTGTGTTGAATACATAAGTGATGTTTCCACCTCCAGTGGGCAGCCAGCCTATTCCGTCATCAAAATTCCAAGAATAGCTATCAGCTCCTCCAGTTGAATTTTGAAAGAATGTGATGGGCTCACCCACACAAATCACGTCGTCAGAAGAGGTGATGTCGGCTACTGGCGGAGGCACAATTGTAATGCTAATGTTCGCCGTATCAATTCCGCAGAAGTTACTATCTAGCAATTGTACTTCATAGGTTCCAAGACCAGGAAATCCAAGGGTGTTTGGAAAGGTCGGTGGCCAAGGCGTCCAATCAATAATAGAGTCTTGTCCTTGTCCCCAATAATCACCAAAGTTCCAGTATTCGTAACGTTGATAGATGTTTCCTTGGAACAAGCAATTTCGTTCGGTGGTGTTCGTGAATGTAACAGTGGTGTCGGGATAACACAATACAGTTGCCGAAGCGGTAATGGCAGCGTCATCAATGTCCCAAATTCGAATCGGGTTGAAGGTAGCTTCTGATGCACCCCCTTGTATGGTATTGCAATAATTCTCTGCTACCAATGAAACCTCAGTTTCACAGTCTACCGTGTTTTGCTCGTAAACGTGCGCAACAACTTGGTTTAAGTTGGTGTGGTCGAAGGTTAATGGCGGACTTCCATCTCCAAAGTCCCAAGTAAATACAGTAGTTTCAGATACATTGGTTGAAGAGTTGATGAACTCCAACTCTTGAGGTGCACACGCCTGTGTTAATCCACCTACAGGGATTTGAATCGAAGCACTGGTTGCCTCTTCCATCACCACAACCCCTTGAACCGCGCAACCAGAAGTGAGTTCTGAGATGACAACGATGAAGGTGTCTACGGCGGCAGTATAGGTGTGAGGAATGGAAGTTGGAGACGTCCAACTTGCTCCAGAAGTAAGTGGAGATCCATCTCCCCAATCAATTTCGTACGCATCCCAATTATCAGGCGACTGAAGATTGAGCGTAAAATTTCCACCTGAACAACTGTACCAATACGGGTTTGGTCCAACTGCTCCGTTGAAATCAAATACTTCTGGACACTGCCCGAACACCAAGGTGGGCAGGAGTAGAAGCGCGAAAAGGGCGGGGCGAATCAACATATTCCTTGCACTATTCATGCTTTGGTATACGTGACGTCTCGCTGAATGGATACGCATTACATAGGGTTTTCGACCAATTTGCTCAAATGCACTGCCAATGCAATGCATTTGTAGGTTTACCAAAAATGCGAAATGCTTAGCGTTCGATTTGGAGTCCCTTTTTTATTTTCTCAACAATCTGTTCAACAGCCGGACAAACCAAGGTGTTTTTATGCGTCAATTCTAAGATTTGACTCATCTTTTTGCGGTCTGTATGGGGGTATTCTTTGCAGGCGTTCGGACGGTACTCATAAACGCTACAAGTGTTGTCATCATTGAGAAAAGTGCAGGGCGAAGTGTTGAGTACATAGTCTCCATCAGCATCCATGTGCAAGTGCTGTTCTACCAGTTGTGAAGATTTGATGCGGAGGTGTTTCGCAAGTCGGTCAATGTCGCGATCCCTGAAAATCGGACTTGTAGTTTTGCAACAATTGGCGCAATCAAGGCAATCAATCTGCTCAAATGCGGCATCGTGTTCTTCATGAAAGAGTGCATCGAGCTTTTTCTCGGGCATCTTTTTCAAATTCAACAAAAACTTTCGATTGCTCTTTTTATTTCGTTCACCTCGATCAAGGTTAGAACGCAAGGCATCATTCATGAGGGTCTAGGAAATCTGGGTTGGTTGTGAAGCCTTCATCAGAAAGCGTTAACAAGAAATTGATGAGGTCTTCTTTGCTCTGAGGAGAAAGCATCAATCCGCCGTCTTGGTACTTCATAAAAGCATCAACCGTTTCTGATGGTAAACCACCACTGTCATAGTGATCAATGACTTCCTCCAATGTGGTGAAGCGACCATCATGCATGTAAGGTGCAGAGAATTCAACGTTTCTCAGTGACGGTGTTTTGAATTTTCCGTATTCAAGCGGATTGCCTGAGATTCCGCCATAACCAAGATCTGTGAAAACAGAATCCAATCCATTGTTGTGTGGCAAGTAATCTGAGAATTGCATTCCTGCTTCAACGTGACAATGAAAACAGTCAGCTCCAAATTCACCTCCTGCTACAGTCTCAGGATCACCACCTTCACGCAAGAACATCTCATAACCTCTAAATTCACTTTCGGTAAACGTGTATTCACCTCTTCTCCATCGGTCGAAATCTGAATCAGCTGAAATCATGGTGCGTAAGAATTGGGCAATGGCTTTTCGTGTTCTAAGTTCTGTTATTTCTGGCGTTCCGAAGGCTTGTTCGAACATCGGAGGGTAAATGTCAGTAAGAACAAGTTTTTCAAGTGCATCTTCCCATGGTTGATTCATTTCAACCGGATTGGGAATGGGTTCATGAATCTGCTCTTCAATTGTAGGAGCTCTTCCGTCCCAAAAATAATCACGCGCCCAGCCAATATTCACCAAGGCCATGGATTGTCTGTTTCCCAATTCGCCATTCACCCCTTCAGAGAATTGAGCTGGATCAGAAAACGATGCTGATGGAAGATGGCAGCTTCCGCATGAAATTGAATTGTCAAGCGAAAGTTTTTTCTCCCAAAATAAGAACCTACCCAGTTCAATGCCTTCAACGGTCATTGGATTGTCAGCGGGGATATCCATAGGAGGGAAAAAAGGAGGGATCTCAATGGTGTACGGAGTAGCAGTAGGACTCATGTCAATCTGCTCCTCAATTTTGTGCACACAGCCATTCATTCCTATCAAAAGCAGGATTGATACAAGTGTTGGAATGGCAATTTTGTGCTTCATCATTTCTTCAAATATACGGCGAATCACTTAAGGCGCAAAGTCGGTGTTCGCAAGGAAAGCTTGGTCTGTAAGACTACTTAAAAAAGCAAGTAAATCAGCTTTTTGTTCATCGGTTAAGTTCAGTTCGGTGATTAATGGGTCTTGAAGCGGATGGTTAGCACCGCCGCCAGCAAAATGATCTATCACTTCTTCTAGGCTTCCCACAGAGCCATCGTGCATGTAGGGTCCAGTAACCGCTACATTTCGAAGGGTGGGAACTTTGAATTTTCCATTGTCGGAAGGGTCAGCCGTCACACGTTCTCGTCCTTTGTCTTCATACTCCGCATACAGACCAATGTTTCGAAATGAACCATCGGTAAACTGCGGTCCAGAATGGCAGCTGCTGCATTTCGTTTCCTCACTAAAAAACAATTCCATGCCGCTCATTTGTTGGGGCGAAAGCGCTGTAGCGTCTCCGTTGAGGAATTGATCGTACAAGCTGTTTCCTGAAATGAGGGTGCGTTCGAAGGCGGCTATGGACCGCGTAATCACATATGGATCCATCTGCCTGCCATAGGCCCGAAGGCTAAGGTTGTTCAATTCCTCATCTGCCTTTAATTCTTCAGCTGCTTCGATGATGCTTTTGTCCATTTCGTTTACATCATCCAAGGGAGCAAGGACTTGCAATTCGAGGTTGGGAACGCCGCCATCCATGAACAAAGCGTTTTGATAGGCGACGTTCGTCAAAGTGCTTGCGTTTCGAAACCCGAGTCGACCTTCAGTGCCAAGTGAAATAGCCTCATCATCAGCAAATCCTAATGCTTGTTGATGGCAACTTGCGCAGCTAATGGTGCCGTCTCCAGACAATCGAGTGTCGTGAAAAAGCAACTTGCCCAGTTCAACACGCGCTACGGTGAGTTGGTTGTCAGAAGGAATTTCTGGAGCTGAAAATCCAGGGGGAAGATTGAGCGTATAAGGCGTAAGGTCCATAATTTCAGGTGGATCTACAACCAAATCCGACTTGCACGAAAGCGCTAGTAGAAAAGCAAAGAACAACCCAATTCGCCCCATCTAACGTTATTTTTTAACGCGCACCGCAGCATTGTACAGTTCCATAAAACGCATCGCCAAAGGCATGTTGTCCATGGTGTGTGTCAAATTATCTTGCGCTAAATCAATGGTGTCGTCAGCGTTGTACAAGAACCGATCAGCATCAAATTCAATGGTCAATTCTTCGCGCTCTTCGCCAATTTCAAAATCGATGGCGAAGGTGTGCTCTTGGTAAAACTGGTCTGTTCCTACGTGAAAAGCATAGGAGTCTGTCATGTTGCTGGCATCACCGTCAAAGGCTGTTTTTCCTTCGAATTTTGTGAAAATGTAGCCTGAAGCCCACGTCCAGAACATCCCTTCCGCTCCGAAGATGCTCAGTGGGTGGTTGTTCGGGTAGCTCGCTGGATCTACATCTGTATTAAATTCTGGAGGAACACCAAGTGCGAATTTCACTTGCGTGTACTTGCCGGCGGGTAACCAAAAATCGAAGGCCCACGGCTCATTGAAGTTCAGTTGCTCAACGCCCTTTAGCGGATGCTCAACACCTGCTTCGTCAACTACGGCAATGTTCGAAATATAGGCTCTAAATTGCTCAACGAGTACCGGACGATTCATCTGATCAGTATACGTTTCTCCAATAACCAAAGGAGCTCCATCCCAATTGGCGTTGGCCTGAAGTCGCAAATAACCTTCCGTTACTTCCGCTTCCTTACACCCTAAAAATGCCATTGAAACAACGGCCAGCCCGAAAAATACGCGTGATATTTTCATGTGAATAATGGTTTTCTCAAATGTACGCACCTAATACAAGTTGCTGTGTAACAACCCGAACATTCAAGGTGAAGAATTCACGCATGCTTGCATTGCTTGGTTTCAATATTTCCCTCAACTTTGAGCTATGGCAACTCTACCTTCACCTAAGTTTAAAGTTTTACGCGCATCAGCGGGGTCTGGAAAAACCTATGCACTGGTTCGTCATTACCTGAGCGCCTGCTTGGGGAATGAAGATAGTAGCTACTTCAAACACATTCTAGCCATCACCTTTACCAACAAGGCGGCAGACGAAATGAAGGAGCGGGTGATTGAAACCATGAAATCCATCTCTACAGGTGGAGACGCCATGGTTTCTGACCTTACCAAAGAGCTTGCAATGTCAGAAGATGCCCTTCGTCAAAAATCAAGGGAGGTCTACTTAAAGATGATGACGAATTACGGTCAAATTGCTATCATGACCATTGATAAGTTCGTGAATCGTTTGGTGAAAAGCTTCGCCTTTGATCTAGAATTTGATGGCGACTACCGCATTGAATTAGACGACACGCGCATCATTGAAAACGCGGTAGATGAGCTGCTATCTGAGGTGGGAACAGACAAACAGCTCACCATGCTTTTGGAAACCTTCGTGGAACACAAAGTGGAAAGCGAAGCCTCTTGGAAGGTGAGAGATGACTTGATCAAATTTGGGAAATTGCTCTTCAAAGAAGATGTAAAACCCATTGTGAATGCGCTTGCTGATGTGGAGACGAAGGTGTTCATTGACCAACACACTCGTTTCCTCAATGAATACTACGCTGCTAAGAAAGCCACCATTGCTGCGGCTGAGAATGCCGGGAAACTGATTTCATCCAACCACCTCAACGATGCTTTTTCTGGAAACTACATCCCGAAGTTTTTCAATGCCATCGCCAGCGGCACAATCAAGGAGCCTTCAGCCACAATCCGCGCGCAGTTTGCAGGTGAAAAAGACATGTGTGCGAGGAAAGAAGAAGACCATGTTAAGTCATCTGTAGCGGCCATCACGCCGCAGCTAACCGATTTCTTCGAAACCATTTTAGCATTTTCGGAAGGAGATTCAGGAGGCATCATTCAGTTGAAGAAAACGCTAGCAGACCACCTCTTACAATTGGCGGTACTGAAGCAGTTAAACGATGTAGTTGGGCAGATTCAAACGCAAAGCAATGCCTTCACCTTTGCCGACCTGAACCAAAAAATTCAGTCCATTGTACAGGGAAATCCGGCACCTTTCATCTACGAGCGCTTGGGCGAGCGCTACCATCATTTTTTGATTGATGAGTTTCAAGACACCTCTGTGGTGCAGTGGCAAAACTTTCTTCCTCTGGTTGAAAATGCGCTGGCGAAGGCCAATTTTAACCTTGTGGTGGGCGACGGGAAGCAAGCCATTTATCGTTGGCGAAATGGAGATGTGCGTCAGTTGCAACAACTTCCTGACCTCATTCGCCCTGAATACTTGGAGCAGAATTCACTCGAAGAAGAGGTATTTCTAGAACGTGAAAACGCCCTCAATCGAAACTACTCAGGCGAAGTGCTGCCTGACAACTGGCGATCTGCCGTTGAAGTGGTTGAGTTCAATAATCAACTATTTACCCACTTGGCAAAGCTTCTCCCGGCGTATCAATCAAGCATCTATGCTGAGCAATCTCAAAATCCGAAGGGAAAAGATGGCGGTTGGATTACTGTTGAAGCATACGCACACAAGTCCAAAGCTGAGCTGGAGCCAGATCGAAATGCGCGCATTATTGAGCTGGTGCGAAAGCAAGAAGAATTCGGCTACAAGCACAAAGACATTGCTATCTTGGTGCGGAAGCGGTCTGACGGAAGCTCCATTGCGCAGGCTCTGCTAGACGCGAAGATTCAAACGATCACTGACGAAAGTTTATCGCTGGGCTCACATGCTGCACCGCGGGCTGTGATGGCTTTGATGAAGGCACTTTCCAATGAAAGCAATGATGCAGCTGCTGTTGAATTTATCCAGTGTTTATGTGCTATCCGTAAGGAATTCATTCCGCATGAAGTGTTCGAAAAATACATTCAGTTGCCCAGTGAACGCTATGAGCGCAGCACCTTCAATCTTCACCAGTTTCTGGAAGACGAACTGCCTGCCCTCAAAGTAGAGCAACTCATGGAACTCACCATTTTTGAGTTTATGAATGTGGTGTGCCAAGTCTTAGGATTGACTTCTTCTTATGTGGCTTACGCCGAAGCTTTGCTGCAAATGGCGCTCGAACACCAATCACAAGAAAGCCTCGGTTTTGCAGGATTTTTAGAGTTCTGGGAAACCCACGGACAGCGTAGAAGCATCAAAGTGCCTGATACCATTGAAGGGGTGAGAGTAATGACCGTCCACAAATCAAAAGGGCTCGAATTTCCAGTGGTGATCTCAGTGCAGTCAGATTCCAAAGGCAACCAAGGACAACGTTTGTTCCCTGTGATGCTAGACGAAGCGATCTTCGGGTTGCCATCAGCTATAGTACCTTTGAGTGGACTAAAAGATTCATGGGCGCACGCTCAGTACATGGCGGAAATGGAGCAATCTTTTCTTGACGACATGAATGTGACCTATGTAGCGCTCACAAGAGCCGAAAATCATTTGCACATTCTTCTTGAAGTAGCAGAAAATGCAAAAGGAGAGGTGAACTTCAACGCTGCTTTTAAAGATCAGTTGCTCAGTCAACTGGAAGGCAATCCGTATGCAGCGCGAATAGAACTAGGTGCACCTTTGCAACGTCCGGAAGAGCATGAATTCATGGAAGAAATCAGCGTTGAAATAGACGGACTGCATGTGGAAAGCAATGAAACACGCTTGCAAGTGGGAGTTGAATTCCCCATCCACCCTTTGGAAGATGATCAGCTCTCACCAAGAGGTATGGGAGATGAGGTACATAGATTGCTTGAGAGCATCCGGGTGAAATCTGATTTTGATCGCTTCAAACGTATGCCGTGGCCGTGGCAGCGCGTATCAAAAACTGAGTGGCAAAGCATTCTCCAAACGGTTGAACGAGTTTTAGATTTGGAAGCAACGCAAAAGTGGTTTTCGGGCGAAATGAAAGTGTATACAGAGCGCGGAATTATTGATGTGAGCACTGAAGTGAACGAAGAAACCCAGCAGCCTGCCTTCGATTTCGAAACGGAAGTGCAGGCGGAAACAACCCCTGTGAAAAAACAGTTTCGCACCTACCAAACAGACCGCGTAATGATTTCTGAATCTGAAGTGGTGGTGCTTGATTACAAAACAGGAAAGGAGGAGAAGAAACACCTCCAACAGGTGAAAAATTACATGAACCTGTTGGCCCTCGAACACACCCAGCCTGTGAAGGGATTCTTATTGTACACAGACATCCTGAAGTTGGTTGAAGTGAAATAGTTGAATTTCAGTCTAATATCTTTCAACTGAAAAGAATGGAACTTTTTGATTGTCAGAAATTTGGAATGCGAAATTGACCCTCCTATTTTGCAAGTCGAAAGACCTAAGTCATGAGAATGCTCAACCTGTTTTGCCTTGCGCTCACTTGCGCAATAGCAAGCGCTGTATCTGCCCAGAATAAGGAAGAAATGATTGCCATTTGGCAGTCGGAAAACAATGTGAATCAAGATGTTGAAGAGCGCGCTGCTGCCTGCGCACCTGCAACAGCCTTGCGCGATTTGGAGTGGAACAATGTGCGCGCCCTCATTACCACCAATGGGGCCCTGTGGCATGACAGGTCAGTATCAAGAGGGGCCTATGAGGTGCCTAAAGGCGAAGGGGTTTCTGTGATGTATGGTGGGGCAATTTGGATGGGAGGATTGTCACCAGATCTTCAATTGAAAATTGCAGCAATGCGCTACGGAACAAGTGGTAGCGACTTTTGGACTGGTCCGCTAACAAACGATGGGTCTGCAGAAGTTGATGAAAGTGTGTGCGACGAATATGACCAGTTTTATATGTCGCTCCGCTCTGACGCCGTGCGCCACAGACAATACTTCGATTGCTTGGCAGATCCTACCTGTGACCTTGAGGACCAAGGTTTAGAAGCGTATTCAATTCCACCCTATTTCCAAAATTATCCAGCGCATGGGAACACGGGCTTAGGACAAGATTTTTACCTAGCCCCTTTCAAGGATTACAATGAAAATGGGAACTATGAGCCAGAACAAGGTGATTATCCGTGGTATGACTTCATCCAAGAAATCAACTGTGCTGAAAGACGAAGAGAAGACATCGTTCCTCTGTTTGGAGACCAGACGCTGTTTTGGATTGGGAACGACAAAGGGAACATCCACTCTGAATCTCAAGGTGAGCCAATTGGAATGGAAATCAGGGCTCAGGCTTTCGCTTTTTCAACAAATGACGAAGTCAATAACATGACCTTTTACAACTTCGTCCTGATCAATCAAGGAACACAAACACTGACCGAAACGTATTTCGGAACTTGGATTGATTGCGACCTCGGAGGGTTTCCTGATGATTATGTGGGGTGTGATGTACAACGCGGACTTGGATACGCATACAATGGTGATGCTTTTGACGACCCTACAGGTATTTCTTTAGGCTACGGAGCCAATCCGCCAGCAATGGGTGTAGATTTTTTCGAGGGGCCTTATCAAGACGCTGATGGCATTGACAATCCACTCACTGATGATTTTCAGACAGCGCAAAGTCAATTGGGGATTCCCTACGAAGGCATTGGTATTGGCTATGGGGACGACATTGTAGACAACGAACGTTTCGGGATGCGCAAGTTCCTTTACCACAATTTTGGTGCTGGAATAAATGGTCTGCCTGAATTGCCTTTGGAGCATTACAATTACCTAAAAGGTTTCTGGAAGAACGGACAACGAATGTCGTACGGTGGTGATGCGCTCAACGCGAACACAGGGGCAGACCTTACGCTCCCTGCTGATTACATGTTCCCAGGAGATACTGACCCTGTCAATTGGGGCACTCAAGGAGTAAATACCGAGCCTTGGACAGAGCAAAGCGCAGACAATCCACCTGGAGACCGTTTGTTCATGCAAAGTGCAGGACCCTTCACGTTATTGCCAGGGGATTACAACAATATCACTGTGGGGGTGCTGTATGCCAGGGCCTCAGCGGGTGACCCCTTCGCTTCTGTTGAGCTGCTGCGCATTGCAGATGATAAGGCGCAGGCTCTTTTTGACAATTGCTTTGAAATTGTCTCAGGTCCAGATGCGCCCGATGTGACCATTCAAGAATTGGAGAACGAACTCATTCTGTATTTGCGCAACGACAACGGTTTGAGTAATAATTTCAATGAAGAGTACACTACAGTAGATCCTTCAATCCCACCAACCGCCACAGATGGAACAGCGCTTACTGAAGAGCAACGGTCTTACAAATTCCAAGGCTATTTGATTTACCAAGTAGCAGACCAAACCGTTTCGCCAACCGAGCTAGAGGACCCAAACAAAGCGCGGTTGATCTATACAGTAGATAAGGAAGATGACATTGATTTAGTCATCAACTACGAATTCGATACCGAAATGGCCTTATCAGTGCCGAAGCTCATGGCGGAAGGCACAAATGAGGGCATTCGTCACAGTTTTCGGGTGACAGACGATGAATTCGCCACTGGAGACAGTAAATTGATCAACCACAAGACCTACTACTTCATGGTGCTCGCATACGGGTACAATAACTACGAAGAGTTCGACCCAACTACTGGAACCGGACAGTTTGAGCAGTTCAAAGCGTCTAGATCAGGCGGCGGAGGAACATCCATACGGGTGTATTCGGGCATACCGCACAACCCTTCGCCAGAGTCAGGAGGAACCATTGCCCAAGCTGCCTATGGCGATGGGATTGAACTTACGCGAATTGAAGGTCGTGGAAATGGAAGAAACGAGATTGATTTGACCGCTGCGTCAGAGTTAGAAGTGTTGAACAACACCTTCGCACCAAGCCTTACCTACAAAGCAGGTAAGGGCCCAGTAGATGTGAAAGTAGTAGATCCATTGAAAGTTCCTTCAGCTGAGTTTGATTTGCGTTTGGGTATTCAGGACGAAAAGTTGGACACAGCAAAATGGGTAATACGCAACTTGACCATGTTAGGAGACGCTGACCCAGACAACGATGATCAAGCAGAATACACTTCTGAAAAATCCATTGAAGTGCTGAATGAAGACCTGCTCTTGCAGTGGGGACTTTCAATCACGTGGAAGCAATACCTCTACACCAAGAGTGATTCTTATACCGAACCTTTGACCGCAACAATTGAGTTTGAAGACCCTGCATATCCTTGGTTTTCAGGGATTCCAGATGCAGAAGGATTTACACCGTTGAACTGGATTCGGTCAGGTACACAAGACTCAGATGACGACATTGAGGAAGAAGTGATTTATGATGACCTTGAGCCTGGTGATCCCTACGATGAAGATGAATTGTATGAGAATCTGTTGGGTGGAACATGGGCGCCTTATCAATTGGTTGCATACACAGGCGAATACACCAACAGTATTACTCAAGAGACAGTAGTTGGGCCATCTGTAGCACCCACCATTGAAGGAATCAAAGGTGAGCTGGGGTTCAATGCGAAAATCAAACACATCAACAATGTGGACGTGGTACTCACAAGTGATCAGACTAAATGGACGCGTTGTGGCGTGCTGGAAATGCAACCAAGCGAAGTGCTTGTGCAAAACAATTTGGGTACAGACTTTGACGATTTTGATGGCACACCAAAAATGATTTTACGAAGGCATGCCTCTGTAGATAAACGAGGACGAACAGTAGCTGAGGGCGCTGATCCTGCTGAAGCAACACTGAATGGTTTGCAGCCAACGGGCATGAGCTGGTTCCCTGGTTATGCCATTGATGTAGGCACAGGTGAACGATTGAACATGGCCTTCGGCGAAGATTCATGGCTCAGCGCAGACAATGGGAACGACATGATTTTTAATCCGTCTGACCGCCTCTTCTCAAACATCGCTGGAACCGTTTATGCGGGCGGTCAACATTGGATTTACATCTTCAGAAATAGTCGGTCCTTGGAGTCGAACAATGCGCGAATGCCAGCTTACGACATGGGGCAACACATGTACAATTTTCTGGAGGCCGATTTTTCTACTGCCAATCAGCAGAATGGTGTCTTCCGCTCTTGCACATGGGTGGGGTCTTCTCTAGTGAATCAAGGATATGAGATGCGCTCAGTAGAAGAAGGATTGATTCCAAACGACGTTCGCATTCGACTTCGCGTTAGCAAAGAATATGATAAATATTCACCCATATCTGCAGATTTGGATGAGTACGCTTTGGCCGAAAATGCGTGGAATCCCTATTACACTTTTAGCACTAAAAATGTAGCTACGCTGACATCAACTGCCACAGTTTTGGAAGACGGATTGGAAGATATTAATGTAGTGCCCAATCCCTACTACGCTTATTCTGAATACGAAACGGGAAAGCTTGACAACCGAATTAAGATTACCAATCTTCCAGATGTCTGCACGGTTCGTATCTACAATATCAACGGATTGTTAGTGCGTACTTTTCAGAAAGCAGACCCTGTTACTTCATTGGATTGGGACTTGAAGAATGAGCGAAATGTTCCTATTGCAAGCGGTGTCTATATCATTCATGTAGATGTGCCTGACGTAGGCGAAAGGGTATTAAAATGGTTTGGTGTGATGCGTCCGATTGATCTAGATAATTTTTAGACATGTAAAGAATTGGCTGAATTGTGAGCGCTTAGACAAGTAATTGTCTAAGCGCTTTTTTATCTTCATTTATGAAACCACTACCTACATCGCACTGCCTTCTAAAACAAATATGTATGCGTTACTTTACTTTATTATTTTTTGCGTTGGTCGCTCAGGCCAGCCTAGGTCAATGTCCACCATCAACTGCCTATACAGTGGTTGAAAACGGAGATTTAAAAATCACTGTTCGTCAAGGAAACCTCCCCATGTCAGCAGCAGATAATTTGGCAGGGGTTTACTTCACGCGAGATGGAGTAGATATTCCACTGGTTTACACAACCGGTTCTTGGATAGGGGGGTATTCTCCAGATCAACAGCTTAAACTAGCAGCATCGTCTTACGGACTTGACGGGTCAGATTTCTTTCCTGGGCCGCTAACTGTGGATGGCAATGCCACTGTTTCCAGTCAAGACTGCGCAGAATATGATCAAATGTATGTTGTCTACAAGGCTCAGGTGGTGCGTCACAGACAGTTTTTTGATTGTTTAGAGGATCCTGATTGTGATGAAACTATATTTGAAGAACAACCCTATTCGATTCCTGAGTCATTTTTCATGTACCCCGCCAATGGCAACGTGGCAGAGAACCAGAGTTTAAACTTGGCTCCCTACTATGATTACAATGGGGACGGAATGTACGATCCTAATTCTGGTGACTATCCCTTTTTTGACTGCTTTGATGAGCAAGATGGGTGTTGTAACGAATTGAAAGGCGATCTCTGTGTGTTCACAATCAGCAATGACAAAGGAAATCTACATTCTTATAGCAATGGCGAGCAAATAGGACTTGAATTGCAACAAATGGTCTATGTGTTTGCCTCCCCTGAAATGGAAGACGTTGTTTTCAATTCTACGAAGTATATCAATCGTGGTACGCAAACACTTTCTGATACCTATCTCGGACATTTTCTGGATGCTGATCTAGGCAATGCGCAGGATGACCTCTTTGGCAGTTTACCAGATCAAAACATGATTTTCTTGTACAATGGAGATAGTTTTGATGAAAATGGGTTTGGTGACGAAATCCCAGTGCTCAGCTATAAATTGCTCAGTGGGCCACCAGCAGATGCAGACGGATTAGACAATGACAGTGATGGTGTAATTGACAATGAGCTTTTACCAGCCGTCTATTCTGTAGGAGACGATCCGTTCAATGGACCTACCTCTCCAATCCAGTTTTACAATTGGATAAGTGGTAAGTACTTTTCGGGTGTCAACTTTGAGGAAGATATGCAGTATCCAGGAATTCCTGATGGTACTGGAGACTTCGTACCTGCAGATAAAAGACAATCGATATCATCTGGTCCGTTCACCCTCACGCCGTCTCAAGAATTCTGCACAACAGAGGCATTGTTTTATCACTTTTCAGATGAAGGAGATATTCCTGCATTACAGGGCTTTAATGGTTTGGTAGATCGCGCAGATGAAATTCAAGCTTTTGCTGATAATTGTTTCACTGACTGTTTGCCGCCTTCAGCTTACATCATGGTTGAACCAAATGTGGATGGCGATGGATTTTCATTTTGGAGCGTGGCAACAGGCACAAGTTACTTTTGGGATTTTGGTGATGGAACCACGAGTGACGAAGCATTTCCACATCACAACTATGAATCCACAGGAAACTACACTGTGACCCTCACCATTGAAAACGAATGCGGCAGTGCCACAGGTGAGGTAATACTTGACGCTGTTGTTTCCGTTGGTAGTGTTGATGCCGTTGCGCAAATGGAACTTTTCCCACAACCAGCAAGCGATTTGTTGAGTCTACGATTGGAGCAAAAGGTACAAGGCGCGCTTATTCGTGTTTCTGATATGGCGGGAAAAAGTGTGCTCCAAGCTGTAGCCCAAGGAGAACTAACGCAGATCAACACGGCCAACTTAGCCAATGGAATGTACATTCTAGAAGTCATCTCTGATGAATTTCAAGTGCAACCTCAGCAATTCATCGTTCGGCACTAAGCAGGGTCGGCAAACTTGCCGACCACTTCGATTCATTTAGCAAGCAGGGTCGGTTAACTTACCGACCACATAAACAGTTGTTTTATATACCGAGTCTGGAGTTTTGAGTGCATTTGCCTCAAAGCTCCAGACTCATTTTTGATTGGAACAACGGTCAGAACGGTCGGCAAGTTAGCCGACCCCGCTGTTCAATGGCAACTTGTTAGAGTCTGCGTTTAAATCTCTTCCTTCTTCGGGGAGCGTCTGAATAGGAACAATAGAATCAACATAATGAGGAATAGAATTGGTCCCGTGATATTCTGAAAATCGTTGTGCGTGAACAGAATATAGATGGCTGCCATCATAATCAACGACAAGCCGAGAATTGCTAGCTTCCGGAACTTAGGGATGAAAATTCCAATCGCTCCAATGATTTCAAATACCCCCACAATTTTCATCATGTTAGGTTCCACTTCCCAAAGAGCCCATTGATCTAGCGTTTGCATTGCAGGCATAAACTTTAATACCCCTTGGAGTAAGAACATAATGGCAATGAGAATTGTAAATACCCATGCTAGAATGTTTTGTGTCTTTGC
Source organism: uncultured Comamonadaceae bacterium (assembly GCA_964353035.1). Lineage (GTDB taxonomy): Bacteria > Bacteroidota > Bacteroidia > Flavobacteriales_D > Sanyastnellaceae > JAQWQB01. The sequence continues at coordinate 22,286 of CAYGUR010000013.1, forward strand.
GTTCATTGTGAATTTTTTAAGGTACAGACAAATAGACTTAGTAGAGAGCTGGAAATAATTGCCCACAGCCGAAAGATATGTATTACGAATGTGAAATCTGAATTCAATAAGTACAATGACCTTTCTGATAAAGTAACATTTCTTGACCTACATTAAGGCCAATACCTACTTTGAAACAGTACTTTTGCTTTTGAAATTTTCACCATATGAAAGCTGTTCTTCGATTTATTGTTGGTGTGGTCATCCTCGGTGGTGCGCTGGGAATCACCCTCAAGATGCTCACCTTCAAAAAGGATCCACCAATTAGCAGCAGGCCGCAAACGTCGAAGCTCGTCAAAGCGTTCACTGCCGAACCGTCTGACGTTTCTCCAACTACGTACATCCAAGGACGAACTATTGCGCTCAACAAAATAGAGGTGTATTCTGAGGTGGGCGGAAGGCTGTTGCCTCAGTCAAAAGAGTTCAGAGCGGGTGTGCGTTTCAACAGAGGCGAAAGCCTTTTACGAATGGACGACGGTGAGTTGAGAATGTCTCTTGTGGCTCAGCGAAGCGGATTCTTGCAGTTGTTGACTTCAACATTGGCTGATATCAAAATCGACTTCCCTTCGAGCTACGAAACCTGGAAGTCCTATACTTCCAATTTAGAAGTTGACCAACGACTTCCAGAACTGCCTTCGCCCAAAACAGATCAAGAGAAATTTTTCTTTAGCAACAAAGGCATTCTGAATCAATATTACACCATTCGCTCTTCTGAAGAACGCTTGTTGAAATACACTGTAACTGCTCCTTTTGGAGGAGAAGTGTCGCAGTCTTTGGTAAACCCTGGAGCCTTGGTTCGCGTAGGACAAAAAATGGGCGAATTCGTAAGTTTTAATGAGTTCGAAGTGGAATCTGCGCTTTCAGCTGAAGCACTCACTGTAGTGAGGGTTGGAGATAAAGCAACGTTCACCACCATGGGTACAGATCAGAAATGGGACGGACAAGTTGTGCGTATAGCGGAGTCCATTGATCCTTCAACGCAATCTGCTAAAGTGTTCTGCTCCGTTAAGGGCGAAGGACTCAGAGATGGAATGTACCTCAATGGTGAGATTTCGTCAGCCGTCATCCCTGACGCAGTGCGTGTGAACCTTGACCTTCTGACAGATGGAAACACTTTGTATTTCATTCAAGATACAGTGCTCAAGACCATGAAGGTTGAGGTGTTGTATACGTCCCAAAAAGACGCCATTGTTGGTGGCGTAGCTTCGGGCACCCAACTGTTAAAAGAACGAATCAACAATGCCTTTGATGGTATGCCAGTTAACGTGAGCAACAAATGAGAGGTGTAATCAATTATTTCGTTCGCTACCCGATAACGGGCGACATGCTCATGATCCTCATCCTGATTGCAGGTTTCGTGAGTTTGCAAAGCATGCAGTCTAACTTCTTTCCTGCCACAGACACAAAAAACATTAGCATACAAATTGTGTACCCAGGTGCTTCGCCTGAAGAAATGGAGGAAGGAATTGTAGCCAAGATTGAAGACAATTTGAAAGGCATAGCCGGATTGGATCAGGTGAAGTCTGTATGTACTGAAAATGCTGCTACCATTAGTGTTTCGGTGATGCAGGCAGATGAAACCGACGAAATTCTTCAAGATGTGAAGAACGCTGTAGACCGCATTTCGTCTCTCCCAGTGGGAATGGAACCTCCTGTAATTTATAAGCAAGAAGCCATCAATTTTGCCATTTCATTTGCTGTCAGCGGACAAGCTGATCTGAAAACACTTAAAAGTGCGGCGCGCGACATCGAAACAGACATTCGTGCCATTGAAGGAATTTCCCAAGTAGAGCTAAGTGGCTTTCCCGACGAGGAAATTGAAGTGAGCATCCGTGAAGATCAATTGAGTGCATTGAATAGTTCGATTGCCGAAATCAGCAATGCCATTCGCGCAGCAAACATTGAAACCACTGGCGGACGAATCCGAACCGATCGAGAAGAACTGCTCATTCGTGGGAGATTTCGAGAATACCAAGCGGCAGATCTGCGTGACATCGTTGTAAAAGCCAATCCGGATGGAAGTGTCATTCGCCTTGGCGACGTTGCAGATGTTGAAGACAAATGGAATGAAAATGACCCAAGTAGAAACTGGTACAACGGCAATCCTTCTACGGTTGTCACGGTCAATAACCTCGTAGAAGAAGACATCCTAGACATCACTGAAAACGTTCGGGAGTTCATTGAAAGCTACAATGAAAGTCATGATGACATCCAACTCGATATTATCCGTGACGGCTCTGTAACCTTAACCCAGCGTATTGATTTGTTGGTGAGCAACGGAGTAGTAGGTTTTCTATTGGTGGTCTTCTTCCTAGCCCTATTCCTCAACTTCAGATTGGCATTTTGGGTCGCATTGGCCATTCCTGTGTCTTTCGCAGGCATGTTCATTTTTGCCAACCTCATTGGTGTGACCTTGAACGTGATTTCCTTGTTCGGAATGATTGTGGTGATTGGAATTCTGGTAGATGACGGGATTGTCATCGCGGAGAATATTTACCAGCATTATGAGCGTGGTGCAAGTCGTTTTGAAGCCACTATTAAAGGAACCCTCGAGGTGCTACCTGCTGTATTCTCAGCCATTGTTACCACGGTCATTGCCTTCGCGGCGTTCTTGTTTATTGAAGGACGATTAGGTGATTTCTTTGGTGAAATGGCGGTCGTCGTCATCTTCACCCTCGTTTTTTCACTGGTGGAAGGTGCCATTATTTTGCCAGCTCACGTGGGCCACTCTGCCGCGTTAAAGCGCGATCGTAAGTTGAATGCCGTTGAGCGTACAATGCAGAAATTCATGGATTTCCTTCGTTACAAGCTCTACTCACCGCTGCTGAAAGGAAGTATTGAGTATCCGTTTGTGACCTTTGCCATTGTGATTGCCGTTTTCATGGTGTCCATTGTTGGAGGGATCGGGGGTGGATTTGTGAAAACCACTTTCTTTCCTCAGATCGAAGGAGACAATATTACTGTCAGCTTAACCATGGCCTCAGGAACGCGAGATGTGCTGACCATTGAAGCGCTTGATCGCATTGAACAGGCGGCATGGGAAGTGGGCGAAGAAGTAAAAGAAGAGCGGGGCGAAGATTACATCCTCGTGCAGGCTGTAGACAAAAGAATTGGTCCGTCAACACACCAAGGAAGCATCAATATTCAGCTGCTGGATGGAGATAACCGCGATATGAAAGTGCTGGAAGTGACTTCCCGTATTCGTCAAAAAGTGGGTTCTATCTACGGTGCAGACAATGTTTCGTACGCCACATTCTCTCCATTCGGAAGACCTGTTTCCGTTTCACTTCTAGGAAACAATTTGGCAGAACTCACAGCGGCTTCTGATGCGTTGAGGGAAGAGTTGAACAAACGTGATGACCTAAAAGACGTTATTGACAACAATCAAAAAGGCCTACAGGAAGTCAATATTAAGCTAAAGCCGAAAGCGAAATACCTCGGCCTGACAGAGCAGGAAATCCTGTCGCAGCTCAGACAAGGCTACTTCGGAACAGAAGTCCAGCGTTTACAACGTGGCCAAGATGAGGTGCGCGTTTGGATTCGTTATGACGATGAAGACCGCATGAGTGTGGCGCAGCTTTCACAAGTGCGCATTCGAACCTTAAACGGCTTGCAGATTCCACTTGAAGAAGTGGTGGAGCTAGATGTGAAACGTGGCGTAGTTGCCATCAATCGCCTCTACGGAAAACGTGAGATTCAAGTGAGCGCAGACCTAGGCAGGGCAGATGTGTCAGCCACTGATGCGAATTCAGACATTCGAGAAAATGTGGTTCCTCAAATCTTAGCTTCTTATCCATCTGTGATTGCCAGCTATGAAGGCCAAAACAGAGAAGTGGGTAAGTCGCAAACTTCAATGGCGAAGGTGATGCCGGTTATTTTCCTTCTGATGCTCTTTGTGATCATCTTGACCTTTAGATCTCCATTGCAAGGACTCGCGGTATTCATGTTGATTCCGTTTGGATTCATCGGTGTGGTCATTGGACACTGGGTCATGGGCGCACAAATCAGCTTTTTCTCTATCCTGGGGATCATTGCCTTGATTGGAATTCTGGTGAATGATGCGCTGGTGTTTGTCTCCGCATTCAATCTCAACCTGCGCGATGGAATGAAGTTTAAAGAAGCCATTTACCAAACAGGATTGAGCAGGTTTAGAC
>CAYGUR010000014.1:0-26200 GCA_964353035.1 uncultured Comamonadaceae bacterium
CATCCCTTTGCATCCGAAGAAATTAAAACTCCGAGGTTACAACCAAGCGGGGGAGCTAGCAAAAGGGGTTTCGAAAATGGTAGAATTGGAAATGGATGTGCAACTGCTACAGCGAACGGTTCATCATTCTTCGTTAACGAAGTTAGGACGAAATGACCGCTGGCAGCAGATTTCAGCGTCGTATACGTTAAGCGAAACCCCGAAAAACTACAACCATGTGCTTTTGATTGATGATGTTGTGACTACAGGAGCTACTATAGAAGCGTGCGCCACTGTACTCCACAATCATGGTGTGAAGCGGGTAAGTGTGGCCGCATTAGCCTACGCTGATAAATTGCTTTAAACTTGGGCATAAGCACTATCTTTGTACCATGTCTTCAAGTTTAGCTGTAGACCTTAGCCTGCCTAAGGAAGAGAAGTATAAGGTGCTTCAACCACAGATGAAAGCGCTCTTCGAAGGAGAGACGAACCTCATTGCCAATATGGCCAATTGCGCGGCTGTATTAAAAGAGGCGTTTGGATTTTTGTGGTGTGGTTTTTACCTCGTGGAGGGTGATGAATTGGTGCTAGGCCCCTTTCAAGGTCCTGTTGCATGCACCCGCCTATACAAGGGAAAAGGAGTATGCGCCGCAGCCTGGGAACGCAACGAAACAGTATTGGTTCCAGATGTAGAGGCTTTTCCCGGACATGTAGCTTGCAGCAGCGACAGCAAATCAGAAATTGTTCTTCCTCTGCGGAACACCAAAGGAGAGGTTATTGCCGTTCTTGATGTAGACAGCGATGTCTTGAATGATTTTGACCAAATTGATCAACAAGGATTGGAATCAATCCTCAACTGCCTATAAATGCGGCGACTTCAACTACTTATGATCTTTGGGATTGGTGTGATGGTTGTTTCATGCGCCAAAATTATTCCGCCTGATGGAGGAGAAAAGGATCAAACGCCTCCTTCGGCACTGCGCATGGTGCCAGCCAATGAGTCTACCAATTTCAGCGGGCAAAGCATCTACATTGAATTTGATGAATATGTGCAGTTGAATGACATTTTCAATCAGCTCGTTGTTTCGCCTCCACTCGAAAAGCAGCCGCTCATAAAAATCAAGAAGAAGGCTGTTGTTTTGACCTTTCAAGAAGCACTGAAACCCAATGTGACCTACACGCTGAGCTTTGGGGATGGCATTACAGATATCACAGAATACAATCCGGCTGAAAATCTTCAGTATGTCTTCGCCACAGGGAATGAACTTGACAGTTTAACCTTCAGCGGACAGGTAATTGACGCCTACACTGGTTTGGCACAAGACGCTGTGAAAATCATGCTCTACGATGGGCTTTCAGATACACTTCCGCAAACCACAAAGCCGTATTATTTCACACAATCAAGATCGGATGGCACCTTTGACTTTTCCTATTTGGCTGCCGGAACGTATCAATTGTTCGCCTTGAAAGAAGTGAATCGAAATTATTTGTTTGATGACCCTACGGAAGAAATTGCTTTCGCGAACAGCCCGGTTGTCATTGGACCTGATAGCGTGCCGTTGAGCAAGCTTTACCTTTCAATTGAGCGCGACACCATTCAGTACATTTCGTCGTGGGACGCAGATAGTAGTGGATTTTTAAAGCTGTCATTGCACACACCTTGGAAAGCGTCTTCAAGTCTGACCCTTCGCGCAGCAAAACCAGAGCGAGGATTTACGTGGCGAAGTATTTCAGATACCGTATTTGCATGGGTAGATGAACCAAGTGAAGGAGAGGAGAGCACGTGGATTTTTTCTGAAGGTGAATACGCTGACACGCTGACGTATAAGAATTATGCAGTTGGACGAAAGCCCTTAGCGCTGACCTCTAAACTTCCCTCGGGAATGGACGCACAAGACACGCTTTCGCTGCTGTTCCAGCGCCCCATAATGCACATAGATTCCTCCAAGATTTTCGTTTACCGTGATTCCATTCCACTTGAAATGCGTGCTTTTCCCGCTCCAAATCCATTTGAGCTCAAAGTAAACACCGCTTTTGAAGACGGCGGGAATTACCATATTGTTATGAATCCTGGAGCGGTGACCAGCAGAGAAGGTTGGGTGAATGATACCCTAGATTTTAAGTTCAAAGCTTACAATGCAGATCATTTTGGAAATTTAATCTTGACCGTTTCGGTTCCAACATTGGTAGGACAGGGCGTTTTGGAACTCTACAATTCAAATGGAGATGTTGTTGAAAGACGAAGGGTTGAAGAAGGAAGAGAGCTGACATTTAATAGACTTATGCCAGCAACTTACAAGGTCCGCCTCATTGATGACCGCAATGGAAATGGAAAATGGGATCCCGTTTCCTTCAGTGATAAATTGCAACCTGAACGTGTATTCAATTTTAATCAGGATATTGTAGTTCGTTCGAATTGGGATATGGAGTTGCAATGGGAAATTGTGATTCAAGAGTAACTTAGGCAACCTTTCGCTTAAGAAGGCAGTCCTATATATGTTATACGCAATGCTTGACTGAGATGTACCAAAAGATACTTTATACGACACTACTTGTTTTGTTTGCTGCCAGCAGCTTCGGACAAGGCGCCATTCCTACGAAAGGGAAAGAATTCTGGGTAGGATTTATGCAGAATTACGAAGTTGAAGAATGGCAAGAAGAACTCAGTTTATTCATCGTTAGCGACCAATCTACAACAGGGGTTGTGGAGATTCCAGGTCAGGGATGGTCACAGGCTTTTGCTGTAACTGCAAATCAAACCACAACAGTTACAATTCCAAATAACATTGCAGAGCATTTCACCAATCAAGTGATTGAGCAAAAAGGAATTTATGTAGAAACGGCTGATACCGTTGCTGTATTCGCCATCAACTTTAATGGATTTACAGCCGATGGCACAAAGATCTTGCCTGTTCAAACACTGGGGATAGATTACAGAATAAGCTCCTACCAAGGGCTTGGCCAATGGGGCTCTGAGTTTTTGATTGTTGCCACAGAAGATGATTCAGAAATAGAAATCACTCCTTCGGTAACAACAGATGGAGGCGACCCTGCTGGCGTGCCATTCATCGTTCAACTCAACAGAGGTGAAAGTTACCAAGTTAAAGTTCAAGATGATGGTGCCGATTTTATGGGAACAGTCATCAATGGTACTGAAAGCAACGGAGATTGTAGGCCCTTTGCCGTTTTCTCAGGTGCAGGATGTACCAATATTCCAACGAATTGTTTCGCGTGCGATCACATTTGCGAGCAAAATTTCCCAGTAGACACTTGGGGTACAGACTTTTATGTAGTGCCCTTCAGCTTTGCAAGTTCGTATACCTACCGCATCATGGCGAATGAAGACAACACGTCTATTTTCCTTGAAGGTGCGCTTGAAGGAATCTTGAATGCGGGCGAATTTTATGAGTACAACGATGTCAGCGCAGTGCAATGCATTTCTGCTGACAAAGGAATTAGTGTTACACAGTACATGGAAGGCGTTGGATGTGCCGATGACGGTGACCCTGCCATGTTAATTCTAAACGATGAAAGTCAGAAAATTGACAACATCACTTTTAGTACGGTCAATTCAACGGTGATTACCAACCACGGATTGAACGTGGTGATGAATACAGCTGATGTGGGTTCACTCCTTCTCGATGGTGCAGTAGTTCCAGCGGCTGATTTCACACCCTTTCCAGCTTGTGGTGGACAGTCATACGCACAGATTGACATTGCTGCGGGAAGCCATACTATGGAAGCCGCAAACGGATTTACAGCTTACGTATATGGAACTGGGGGAGCAGAAAGCTACGCTTACTCTGTTGGCTCATTTACGCCATCTCCGCCGCTTATTGTGGATGATGTTTTATGCACCAGTGATACAGTTAATATTGCAATAGAAGGCGGTTTGACAGATGTGTATTGGTATGCAGAAACAAATCCCGAAATCGTCATTGCTGAAGGACCTCAGTTGACATTGTTTCCTCCAATTGTGAGTGATATCTATGTTGCAGTTGGGAATCAGTTCCAAAGTGGATGTACCGAGGAGCAATTCTTTTCTGTGGAAGTTCCAGACCCGCCAACCTTGAGTCTTTCTCAATCTGCAGAACAAATTTGCCAGTACCAAAGTGTGCAAATTGACACAGAAGTAATACCAAACTCGGGTGCCTATACCTATACATGGACTCCAAGCATAGGCCTAGACAACCCGAACATTGCAAACCCTGTGGCTACGCCATTGGAAACCACTACTTATTCAGTGCTTGTAAGCACCGCAACAGGATGTGGAAGCAATGTTGACTCATTGACAATAGATGTGATTCCGGGCAACATTTCCAACTTTGAAGCCTCAGCTTCAGACCTTGCAATATGCACTGGTGAAGAAGTGCAACTCAACCTAGATGTTCAAGAAAGCATTTTCGAAGACAATTTTGATCCAGGCGTAAGCTGGGGACTTTGGTCTGATGTTTCGCTTGGAGCAGAAGGCGATGGTTGCGGAAGTGCCACGGGTAATGCGCTTTACTTCAATGGAGCTGGCGAAAGAAGCGCAGCAACCATTGATCTCAATGTCTCAACAGGTGGTTCTATTCAGTTCTCATTGTTGATTGGTTCAGGGGCATTTCCCTGTGACAATGTGGATCCAGGAGAAGATATTTTATTGGAATATTCTACCAATGGTGGGGTTGACTGGACCGATATTGAAACGTTTTTTGAGTCGGGTTATTCCGTCTTCACAGATGTGGAAGTAGATATTCCGGTTGGAGCACAAACTGCGGCAACGCGTTTCAGATGGAGACAGCTTTCGAATTCAGGAAACAACCAAGACAACTGGGCACTCGACAATGTGTACATTGGAAAGTTGACTGATGATTTGGCTTTCGAATGGACGCCCGATTACCAATTGACAGGGATAGACATCTTAGATCCAATCGCGTCTCCTCTGTTAGACACAACTTACTATGTGAACATGACAGATCCTATGACTGGGTGTGTCTATACAGACTCTGTTTCCATTGATGTAGGCCAAGGATTTACCCTGACCATGTCACCAGATTCAGCCATCTGCGATATTCAAGGAATTCAAATTGAAGCACTGCCTAGTATTGATGGTGACTTTGATTATTTGTGGGATGGTGTAGGATTGAACAACCCCTTCATCATGGACCCTATTGCTGCACCTACAGAAACCACAACCTTCAGTGTTGAGGTGTTTTCTGAGCAGGGTTGCTCTGCCGAAGGTGAAGTAACCATCACTGTGAACCAGTTGCTGGATTTGATTGTGACTGCCTCTGATGATCAAATATGTCAAGGTGAAGTAATAGATCTCACTTCCAATGTAGGAGGTATCGACACAGGATTGGAATTTGAATGGTCACCTGCCCTCGGGTTGGATGACCCAACTGCACAAAACCCTGTGGCCACACCTTTGGATGATGTGACGTATTCAGTTGTTGTTACTGACACAGATTCAGGTTGCATCCTTTCAGATGAACTAGAGATTGAAGTATTCGATTCGTTTACCATAGACGCTGGAGCAGATATGGATTTGTGCACTGTGGAAGGATTCCAATTTAATGTGCAAGTAGACACGAGCGATCCTTTGCAATGGTCTTGGACACCAGCAATTGATCTTGACAATGCTAATTTCCAGAACCCAACCATTCTTTCAGATATCACAGAAGATTTTACAGTGACTGCTGAAAGCGCCGCTGGTTGCTCAAGTACAGATGAAATCAGCATTACTTTACTCTTTGAATCATTTGACTTAGGACCCGATATTGACTTGTGTATTGGTGAGGATGTTGAAATCGAAACAGGCTACGGTCCTGAAATTCTGCACGAGTGGAACACAACTGAAACAACAACAGGAATTACTGTTTCTGAAAGTGGCACTTACTCTGTTACCGTAACAAGTACCGAAGGGTGTTTAGATTCGGATGAAATTGAGGTTATTGTACATGATTTACCTGTGGTAGATTTAGGCACAGATCCAGGCTTGTGCGAAGGAGATGTATATGAATTGGATGCTCAAAATCTGGGTGGTGACTATCTATGGTCAGATGATTCAAGCTTACAGACATTGGAAGTGAACGAAACAGGAACCTACTCTGTGATCGTCACAGATGAATTCCAATGTGAAGGAGAAGATGAAATTCAGCTGACGTTTTATGCGAATCCAGTGCTCAACCTTCCTGAAACACATACCATGTGCGAAGATGAATTCTTAGTGTTGGACGCAGAGAATCCAGGTTCTACCTACAACTGGAGCAATGACGCTGTTACACAACAAGTGACTGTGAACGAAGAAGGCTTGTATTCAGTAGAGGTAACCAATGAGAACAACTGTTCATCAACAGACCAAACATTCTTGACAATTGCTACTTACCCTGTGGTTGATTTGGGCGGAGATGCCGCTTATTGTGAAACTGAAACGCACACCTTAGATGCAGGAAATCCGGGATTGAACTTTAACTGGAACACCTCTGAAGTATCTCAAACGATTGATGTGACTACCTCTGGTATTTACTCTGTGACTGTTGACAACGATTATTGCTTCACTTCTGATGCCGTTTCAATTGTTTTCAATCCGCTTCCAATTGATCAACTAGGTGCTGATACAACGCTATGCTTCGAACAGCCGCCTTATGAATTCATTGTCAACGCAGGAAACAACGGCTCAAGCTATGCATGGAGTGATGGCTCAACAGGACAGTCTTTTAGCGCCTCAGGACCAGGGTTGTACACCGTAGAGGTTACTACGGCGTTTGATTGTACAAACACATTTGACATTGAACTCAGTGAATTGTGTGCTGGAACCATCTACCTTCCAAATTCCTTCACGCCGAACAATGATGGTGTGAATGATATTTTCAGAGCCGTTGGCGATAACGTTGTTAACTTCGAAATGGAAATCTGGAACCGCTGGGGTGAACTTGTGTTCAAATCAACAGACATCAATACGTTCTGGAACGGAAGTCATGAAAATGGCGACTATTACGTTGATGCCGAAGTATACACCTACGTGATTCGTTACACGTATTTGATGGACCTAGACGGAACCTTGTCGAATACCGAAGAAGTGGTAGGACACGTAACGGTTATTCGTTAATCTCCAAGAAACGTTTAACGTTAGAAAGTGTTCCGAAAACCACAAGGGTGTCTGTATCGTATACAACTGTTTCCGATTTAGGAACCCCTAAAATGTGCTCTGCACGAACCATTTCGCCATCTTTTTCTTCCTCAAAACAGCGCTTGATGGTGATAAGTGTGAGGTTGTACTTGTTGACCAAGTTAATGTCGTCCAAAGTCCGATTTGCAATGCCTTTTGGTGCTTTCAATTCAGCTACTTCATAGTTGTCTGGAAGCTGAAGGAAGGCTGTAATACTCGGGTTGATCAACTGTTCTGCCACCAAACTCGCGAACTCTTCCTCTGGCGCTAAGATTTCATCAATCCCTAAATTGTGCAAGATGCGCTTTTGGTTGTCACCGCTGGCGCGAACAATCACACGCTTTGTTTTCAAGTCAAGTAAATTCAAAGCTGTTAGAATCGTAGCCTCAAAATTCTCACCGATGGCTACAACTGCCGCGTCCATCTCATTGATTTTTTGCGCCATGAGGGCCTTCTTATCGGTCGTATCCATGGTAATGGCCAATGCAACATCATCTTTGATGCTCTCTATTCGGTCTGGATTGGTGTCGAAAACATATACTTCGGCACCCCTCGAGGCGAGCTTATGAGCAATTTCCACACCGTATTGACCAACGCCAATAACTGCAAATCGATTTCGTGACATAGAGTTTGTATTAGATACCTTTAGACGATTCCTTTTGCTAGGACTTCACCAAAACGGTAAATGTCTTCAAAAGAATTGTACAAAGGTACGGGAGCCATTCGAATTACGTTCGGTTCTCTCCAATCTACAATTACACCTTCGTTCATCAGGTGATCAAAGAGCGCTTTTCCTTGTCCGTGTGCCAAAATTGACAGCTGACAGCCTCGTGCTTTCTCGTCTTTCGGCGTGATGATTTCAAAATCTACTTTGTCTGATTGGGACGAAATTCCTTCAATAATAAACTCAAGATAGGCGGTAAGCTGTTTGCTTTTCGATCTGAGTTTGTCAAATCCCGCTGCTTTGAACAAGTCAAGCGAGGCGCGGTGAATGGCCATGTTGAAAACAGGAGCATTGCTCATTTGCCACCCTTCGGCTCCAGAAATAGGCACAAAACCAGGCTCCATCTTAAAACGTGATGATTTATCGTGGCCCCACCAACCTGCGAAACGCGGCAAATGACTATCTGCGTGCTTTTCATGAACAAAAATTCCAGACACTGAGCCTGGACCGCTGTTCAGGTATTTGTAGGTGCACCAACAGGCGAAATCAACATTCCAATCATGCAAGTGGAGCTCAATGTTTCCTACCCCATGGGCAAGGTCAAATCCTACTTTCGCCCCTGCTTTATGTCCTGCAGCAGTGATGGCTTTCATGTCAAACACTTGTCCGCTGTAATAATTCACACCGCCAATGATGATCAATGCAATTTCGTCAGCGTGTTCTTCAATGGCCGAAATAATGTCCTCATGATGAATCAGGTGTTCTCCTGCTCTGGGAGCAATTTCAATAAGGTGGTCAGCAGGATCTAAGCCGTGAAACTTGAGTTGTGACTCAATGGCGTACTGATCACTCGGAAAGGCTTTCGCCTCACACAAAATTTTTGTTCGTCCGGTCGCTTTGTTTGGGGCGAAGAATGAAACCATCATCAAATGAAGGTTGACGGTCAATCCATTCATCAGCACCACTTCCTTCGCGTTAGCCCCAACAAGAGCAGCAGCATCTTCGCTGAAAAGTTCGTGATAGCTGTACCACGGATTTCTAGCATGGAAATGTCCTTCTACACCCCATTTCGCCCAGTCTTCAAGTTCCACATTCAGCGCTGCTTTGGCCGACTTCGGTTGCAGGCCCAATGAGTTGCCTGTGAAGTAGATAACCTCTTTGTTATTGATGACAGGCATGTGGAATTCATGCCTAAATTTGCTCAATTCATCCTGGCTGTCGAGCAGTTTCGCGTGTTCAAGTGTGTTCTTATAAGTCATGATGGCGAAGAATTATCCTAATTTTGCGCACCAAAGAAGGCCGTTTTTCGGCAATAATCAAAAGACACAGCAGAATATCATTGATATGAGACGTACAAAATCAGCAGAGTTATTCGAAACAGCTAAAACTTATTTCCCTGGAGGAGTGAATAGTCCGGTTCGTGCTTTCAAGTCCGTAGGCGGCACGCCACTCTTCATTGAGAAGGGGGATGGCTCTCATATTTGGGACGCTGATGGCAACGAATTCATCGATTATTGCTGCTCTTGGGGTCCGCTCATTTTGGGACACAACAATCCAGAAGTAAAGAAGGCCATCATTGGTGCAGTGGAAAATGGAACATCATTCGGGGCGCCCACACGCTTAGAGAACGAATTGGCAGAACTGATTCTGTCGAACCACAACTACATTGAGCAAATCAGATTTGTGAGCTCAGGAACAGAAGCTGCAATGTCTGCCATTCGTTTGGCACGCGGTGTAACTGGTAGAGATAAAATTATCAAGTTCGAAGGGTGTTATCACGGACACGTTGATGCACTTTTAGTGAAGGCAGGGTCAGGATTGGTAACCATGGGCACTTCTACGTCAGCAGGCATACCGCAGGCTTACGTGAATGAGACCATTGTGCTTCCTTTGAACGACATAGAGGCCTTGGAAGAGGCTGTGAAGTTGTACAAAGATCAAATTGCTGTCATCGCCATTGAGCCTATTCCGGCTAACAACGGATTGCTCATTCAGGACATTGAATTTTTGAAGTATCTGCGAGAGCTAACGCGAAGAGAGGGCATCATTTTGTTGTTTGACGAAGTGATTTCAGGCTTTAGAGTAGGCTTCGAAGGCGCTGCTGGTTATTACGGTATTGCTCCAGATGTCATGGCGTTCGGAAAGATTATTGGTGGAGGAATGCCTGTAGGTGCATACGGCGCAAGTGCTGAAATTATGGCTCACATTGCGCCAGCTGGCCCCGTTTATCAAGCAGGAACACTTTCAGGAAATCCAGTGGCAATGGCGGCGGGTGCGGCTCAGCTGCGCGAATGTCTCAAACCAGGTTTCTATGAGGCCTTAGCTGAAAAAACACAGTCGTTGGTTCAACCAATTGTGGCTTACGCGAAATCGAAAGGATACTCGTTTAACATCTTCACTCGAGGATCAATCTTCTGGTTGGCCTTTTCGGAAAAAATTCACATTCGTAGTTCACAAGAAATTGACCCTGACAGCATGAAGTACTTTACCGTTTTGCACAGGGAGCTCCTTGAAAGAGGTGTTTACGTTGGCCCAAGCGGATATGAAGTTGGGTTTGTTTCAGCGGCGCATTCAGAGTCCGACATTCAACGCACAATCACAGCTTTTTGTGAAGCGCTAGATATAGCGTTCAATCAGGCTTAAAGCTACCAGAGCTGCTTGTATGATTAAGGTCGAATCTACTCCACCAGCGAAGTACATTTCCGACTTATTTGGATCAGAATGTGCAATGAGGTACATGTTGACCCCTGCGCTCAGCGCGAACGCAATTAACATGAGCATGCTATACCATCCAGTGAGGTACAGGTAGGCAGAAGCAATCAATGATACTAGCGCGAAAATAGTTGCTAATGTACGCGCCATCTGCGGCCCAAAGAGCTGTGGAATGGTTCGTTGATTTGGATCATCGAAGTGCATGTCCCGGATGTCGAACGGAATGGTTATCGCCACCAAGAAGGCGAATTTTTCTACGATTAAAGTTGTGAGTTTTGCGTCCCATTGGAGGTCACCCAACGCATCTCCTGCAATGGGGATCACCACACTAACTGTGGTCCATACCAGTGCAATGAGGTAAACCTTGAGGAAGGGCATGTCCCGGAACGCAAGTAGCTTCCCCTTCACAGGAAAAAAGCGCACTACATAGAGCAATGAAACAACAGACATTCCAGCCAAAAGTGGAAACGTCGCTGTTGGGAGTTTGAACACCGTAAACAGCATGCCTATGCTTGCAAAGATGACAATGAAGGTCAGCTTAGCGCGATTTCTAAAAAGCCAGTTATTTCGTCCAGCAGCAAGGTATTCAGGACGGTGGCTGAACTTAACAATTCGCTGGAAATTGTACGTAGCCAGCGTGGCGAAACCAACAAACACGCAATATATCCAATGAATGTCTAGGTGAAACAGCACAAAGGTTTGCCATGTGGTAGCTGCTGCGCCCAGTGAAATCCAGACGTTGCTGTACACCGTGTTTCTCCAGTGCTTTTTAAGGAAGAATCCTAAGTTACCCACCCATTTATCGAATGATGAGGTATGTGACCAATCCGACTACTGCTCCCACTGCACTTCCCTTTAATCCGCCTAGTATTTTTTCAGACCTAGCAACGCTGGCATAGCCAAGTGCGTAGATCTCATTATCTATGTGGTCAGGATTAGAAACGCCTTTGATTTTGATGATGGGCACAAGTTGAAGCAAAGTGTAAACAACGATTGGAGCAATTGTAACAATCACTCCGCCACCAGCAAGAATGGGGCCTGCAGCACCAAAAAGCACTCCTACGTAGGTGGTAGGTTTGGAGTTGTAATGTGCAATGGCATCTTTCGCGCCAGCAATAAAAACACGCATTTCATCTTCAGAAAAATCATCTCCTAAGACCGTGTCTTGTTCGTACAAAACCCACTCGCCTTCGTTAAAAATAACTGAGAAAACTTCAGACCTGTGCAGGCGCAACTTCTTTCGCTTTCCGTTTTTCTTCGTGATTTCATAGACCAATTCAATTCCTTCGGCCCCCAGTAAAAGGCAGTCTATGGTGTGACCCGACATGCGTTGAATGGTCACTTGAGCAGGAAGATTGGGCATGACGAAGAACGTTTCGCTGTTTTCTTCTGATTCATCGTAATCCGGGGGTGTCGTGTTGTTGAGAAAGAAAACGGCCGACCAATCATTGATGCGTTGTTTGCTTTCTGCGCTGATGGCAGTGCGAATCCCATTTTCCATCAATTGTACTTGTCCTGTGACGTTGATGAAATTAACAGCAGTGTCAGTGCAGGGGAAGTTGATGTTGCTCTTGGGGTGGTTGATTTGCAATTGTGTTGCAAAATGCTGAGCCACAGCCATTCCCGTTGAGTCGCTCAGATCGAAAGCTTCAAAAGGCGAGATGCAGATTTGGTCGTTCATCTCTACGTGCATCACGGCCAACATATCAGAAGAGGCATTTTTCAAGGGGATGTCCCACGGGTGCTGAGCCAGAGATTCGAACTGAGCAATTAAAAGCACAACTGTTGCAAAAAGTAGTCTAGGAAGCATAAAATGCAATTTGTTCAAATTTACATACCTCGCTTTAAACCGCCACTCAATTTGAGTGTTTCTATTCACAACCAATAGGTAAGAAAACAATCGAAGTATATTTTGATGCATTCTTCCTATTGGAATACCATACACTAGAGTATATTTGCCCTCGCTAAGAACCTAAGACAAAGCCCATGAACACGGGGACCTTCGCATCGCGACACATTGGCCCACGCCAACAAGAGCTGAACCACATGCTCAACGTCACAGGCGTTAACTCGCTTGACGAACTTATTGCGCAAACTGTACCAGCTCAAATCAGGTTGGAACGTCCGCTTCAACTGGATGCTCCAATGACTGAACGAACTTATTTGAAGCACCTCAAAGCATTGGCTGCCAAGAATGAGATTTTCAAAACCTACATTGGAATGGGGTACTATCCAACCGGAGTGCCAGCTGTCATTCAACGAAATGTACTTGAGAATCCAGGATGGTACACGGCATACACGCCGTACCAGGCAGAAATTGCTCAAGGAAGATTGGAAGCGCTTTTGAACTTCCAAACAATGGTGTCTGATTTAACGGCCATGCCAATCGCAAATGCTTCACTTCTTGACGAAGGAACGTCTGCAGCAGAAGCCATGTTGATGTTTTTGAATACCCGCTCTAGGGCGAAAGTGAAGGCAGATGCCCTTCGTTTCCTGGTAGATGAGAATATTTTTCCTCAGACGCTTGCTGTGATTCAAACAAGGGCCTCACATCTTGGGGTCATTGTAGACGTTAAGTCGTGGAAAAACTTTGACTTATCAGAAGACGTATTCGGCTGTTTGCTTCAATATCCGAATGGGGTTGGGGCCATCGAAGACTATTCTGGATTGACTGCTAGCGCGAAGGAAGCTGGAATTCCTGTTGCCGTTGCAAGTGATTTGGCTGCATTGGCGCTCATCACTCCTCCGGGAGAGTGGGGTGCAGATGTGGTTTTAGGAAACTCACAACGTTTCGGCGTGCCAATGGGCTATGGTGGTCCTCATGCAGCATTTTTCGCCACAACAGAAGAATTCAAGCGTCACATTCCAGGAAGAATCATCGGTGTTTCGAAAGACCGAAGAGGAAAGGTTGGATTGCGTATGGCATTGCAAACACGTGAACAACACATCCGAAGAGACAAAGCGACGTCGAACATTTGTACGGCTCAAGCATTGTTGGCAGTGATGGCATCGATGTATGCGGTATACCACGGCCCAACTGGGATTCGTTCGATTTCAGAGAACATTCACCGCAAGGCAAGAATGATCAGCGGATTGTTGGCGAAGAGCGGTTTCGTTCAAAAGAACGAGCA
Organism: uncultured Comamonadaceae bacterium; assembly: GCA_964353035.1. Classification (GTDB taxonomy): domain Bacteria; phylum Bacteroidota; class Bacteroidia; order Flavobacteriales_D; family Sanyastnellaceae; genus JAQWQB01. Next base: position 13,640 of record CAYGUR010000014.1, read on the forward strand.
CTACTTCGATACGCTGTTGGTAGATGTAGCAGACAAATTTGAAGAGGTTAAAGCAGCAGCGAACAGCGCCCAAGTTAATTTCCGCTACTTCGAAGATGGAAAACACATAGGCATAAGTTTAAGTGAAGTAGACGACCTAGAGTCGTTGACTGAGTTGCTAGCTGTATTCGGAATAAAAAGAGGAAACAATCAGTTTTTCGATGAAGCGGCGACACCTGGAATTTTAGTTCGAAAAAGTGCTTATCTCACGCATCCTGCTTTCAACTCGTTTCACAGTGAAACCGAGATGATGCGTTATTTGAAGCGCCTCGAAAACAAAGACTTGTCGTTAACCCACGCCATGATTCCATTGGGGTCATGCACCATGAAGTTGAACGCAGCTACTGAGTTACTTCCTTTGACTTGGCCTGAATTCTCTGAGATTCATCCATTTGCACCAGTTGTGCAAGCAAAAGGGTACCATGAGATGTTGGCTAAGTTGGGTAAGGATTTATCAGAAATCACAGGGTTTGCTGATGTTTCATTGCAGCCAAATAGTGGTGCTCAAGGAGAATATGCCGGATTGTTAGTGATTCGTGCCTACCATGAAGCTCAAGGGGAGTCCCACAGAAACATTTGTTTGATTCCACTTTCTGCCCATGGAACGAATCCGGCGAGTGCAGTTATGGCAGGAATGCAGGTGGTAGCTGTGAAAAGTGATGATCACGGAAACATTGATGTTGCAGATTTGCAGGAAAAAGCTGAGCTGCACAAAGAAAATTTGGGTGCATTGATGGTGACCTATCCGTCTACCCATGGTGTTTTTGAAGAGGCCATTAAAGACATTACTTCCATTGTTCACGCGAATGGTGGATTGGTTTATATGGATGGGGCGAACATGAACGCACAGGTTGGATTGACCAATCCGGGTAACATTGGCGCAGACGTTTGTCACCTGAACCTCCACAAGACCTTTGCCATTCCTCACGGAGGAGGGGGGCCGGGAATGGGACCAATTGGTGTGGTTGAAAAATTAGTGCCATTCCTACCAGGAAACCCAGTGATAACTACTGGAGGAGACCAAGCTATTTCTGCTGTTTCTTCTGCTCCTTGGGGTAGCGCTTTGATCTTGCTGATTTCGTACGGCTACATCTGCATGTTAGGGTCTGAAGGATTAACAGACAGTACGAAGTTGGCTATTTTGAATGCGAACTACATTAAGAAGCGTATTGAAAGTGCTTACAATGTATTGTACAAAGGAAGCAATGGAACGTGTGCGCATGAGATGATCATTGATTGCAGAGGATTCAAGAAAGTTGGAGTTGAGGTTGAAGACATCGCTAAGCGATTGATTGACTATGGATTCCACGCACCAACAGTTTCGTTTCCAGTTGCAGGTACGTTGATGATTGAGCCTACAGAAAGTGAAAGCGTTCAGGAACTCGATCGATTCTGCAATGCGATGCTTTCCATTCGCGAGGAGATTGCAGAAATTGAGCGAGGTGAAGCAGACATGGAAGACAACGTTTTGAAAATGGCTCCTCACACGGCAGAAGAAATGATTTCTTCGAATTGGTTGCATACCTACAGCAGAGAAAAGGCTGCGTATCCGGTAGAGAACCTTCGTCAATGGAAATTCTGGGTAAGTGTCAGCAGAGTTGACAATGCTTTTGGTGACCGAAACCTGATTTGTACGTGTCCGCCGATGGAAGAATACCTCGAGCACGTCTAAACAATTTTTGCACTACAATTTTGAAAGGCACTGGTTTTTACCAGTGCTTTTTGCTTCCCAGTAATCAAGAAATATTGGTGTGAAAAGCAGTTAGGGTAAATGGTGAGAAAAATGTAGTGGTGTTAGATTATTAAGCTAACGTTAAAGATTCCTATATTTGGGGCGCTTGATAATAAGTTCAATACACGGATAATCTTAAATACAGTAATTATGAAGAAGATTTACGCATTAGCATTTGCTTCACTTTTCGCTTCAGCTGCGGCTTTCGGACAAAGCTACCAGCCTCTAGTGAAGAATAAGCACAAAGAAACTCGTCGCGCACAAGATGGAGCTACCACTGTGAACACGAACCGAGTAGAATTTTATACCAATAATTTCTCAAACTGCGATGATTGGGTAATCGATAACGCCTTTGAGAATGGCTACACACAGTTTGTTTCTGACCTTTTCTTTGAGTGTGGAACAAACATTCAGCCTGACGGTCCTGCTTCTATTGATCCAATTAACTCTCCTACAGCTGATAACGGCTTCATGATGGTTGATTCTGATGAGTACGGTGGTGAAGAAGGATTTGATGGAATTGAAAACTGCTGGTTTCAATCTGCAGAAGCAATTGATTGTTCAGAACACCCATTCGTATCTATTTCTATGCAGTCTTTCTACCGTATGTGGGACAATGGTTCTTCAGACGGAAATGAGTACTGTCTAGTTGAGGTATCAAGAGACGGAGTTACTTGGCCAGACGTTGAAACGTTTGAAGTTGCTGACGGATTTGTGGACTTCGGAGATGGAGACGGAGCTGTTCAAGCGCGTTGGGAATTGTGGCCAGAGATGTCTACTCAAGATGTTGTTAACAACCCAACTGAGCATATTTTCGATCTTACCTCTGCTGCAGGTGGTCAATCTACAGTTTACCTACGTTTCCGTTGGAAAGGTACATGGGGATACGCTTGGATGGTAGATGATATTGTTCTTTATGACACACCAGAAAACGATGTGCGTATTGATAACTACTTGACTTGGACTGATTACATCGGAACAGGTCTGTATGAGTATAGCAACTTCCCTGTATCTCAGGTGACTGAAATACAGTTTGCTTCTAAAGTTCGCAACTTGGGTATCAATGAGCAAACAAACTTAGTACTGAACGTTCAGGTGAACGGTGCTGATGCTGCTGCTTCTGACGCTATGACACTTCCTTACTTAGGGACAGATACGTTGCGTGCTGCAGGATATACAATTCCAGCAACAGTAGGCGAGTATGTTGTAGATTACGATGTGGTTTCTGATCAAGAAGATGAGTCTCCAGAAAACAATATGGCGCAACAATCATTCAATGTGACTGAGTACAGTTACGGTGTTGATAACGATATTTTCTCTGGAGTATTCCCTTTTGACGGTGCAGATGCTTTCGTTGCGAAAGTTCCTTACCAGTTCTCTGCAGACGCAACTATCTATGCTATCGATGTTGCTATCATGGAAGGTTCTGATTCTCAGACACCAGTTATCGCTCACGTAATGGATTTCGAAACCTTGGATGAGTACCTTGCATCTTCAGACGAAGGTCAGTTGAACCCTGATTTCTTGAATGCAACTACTGATGACAACGATGTGACATGGTACACAATGCTACTTGACGAGCCTTTCGAAGTATTGGCAGGTGAAGGCTTTGTTGCTGCGTTCGAGCACTACGGAGGTTCTAACCTTCAAATTGGTGAGTCAAAAGACATCGAGCCACAAACAGCATTCGTATATGGAGATTTCGGAACAGCTATTGCCAATTACTTCACTACAGAAGTTCCAATGGTACGTTTCAATCTTGATCCAAACGCATCACAGACTCCAGACAACATTGTAGAAAATACAAATGTAAACTTCGAGTTGTTCCAAAACACTCCTAACCCAGCTAACGCTCTAACGAACATTCGTTACAGCTTAGAAGTATCTGATTTCGTAACATTCGAAGTAACTGATATCACTGGTAAGCGTGTTGAGTTCATGGACCTAGGCCAGCAGGCTGCAGGTGCTCAAAGAATTTCATTCAACGTTTCTAACCTAGAAGCAGGTATGTACCAGTACACACTTACTGTAGGTGGTGAAAGAGCTACTCGCAAAATGATGGTGAAGTAATTTACCAATCACAATAACACTAAAGGGACTTCCAATATGGAGGTCCCTTTCTTTTTGCGGTTGTTTTAAAATTTTATTCACTCTCTTAACACTGCCTTAACCTGACTGGAATCTAATAATAGGAACAATTTGATTGAAAAAAACTGTCATTTCTCTGCTGTATCCTTTGTCAGAGGCGTCTGATTGTGTAATTTAACCAACTCAAAATGTGTAAGAAATGAAGAAATTTTACTTAGTACTCAGCGCAATGCTCATGGTGACAGCAGTGTCTGCCCAGCGCGCGCAAAAACAACATGATTTTAACGCTACGTATGAGAAGGCGACTACGCAAGAAGCGGCTCGCGCTCTACGTCAGGGAAATGATCTAAAAGCACAAGCTCAATATGCAGGAGAAAGAGAAATCTTTTTCACTGAAGACTTTGCGAACGGCCTAGCTGGGAACAATGAAATTGGCGGTGCGTGGACAATCGAAGATACCGGTGGTAACACAATCTGGATGGTAGCTGATGCTAACAGCCCAGCTGGAGAGTTCTCTATAAACATCGGTGCTTTGGCTTCAACAACAGCATCTAACGGATGGATGATCTTTGATGCTGATGCTTACAATACACCTGTTGCTGACGGTGTAGAAGATGTTGAAGGATATTTGACTTCACCATTGATGGACATGTCTGCATTGGAGTCAGTAATCGTTGAATGGGAGCAATACTTCCGTTACTGCTGTTTCGATTTCGCTCCAGTCTTCTTGGAAGTATCGAATGACGGTGGAAACTCTTGGTTGACTTTCCCAGGACACGGTGATTTCAACGAGTCTGCAAATGATGCATCTCCAAACCCACTGCCAACTTTAGTAGACATTTCTTGTGCTGCTGCTGGACAATCAGAGGTGATGATTCGTTTTGCTTACCTGCAAAATCCAATTGTTGGAAATGGATATTCTCACTACTACTGGGGTATTGACGACATCGTAATCAGCTCTCTTGACGTAGAGAATGATCTTCGTATTACTCAAGTTTCTACGGGAGACATCTTCAACTACTTCGAATATGTAAGTCTTCCTTTGGAGCAAGCTAGTTCTGCAGCAGACGGAGGTTTGGTATCAGGAGTAATCTACAGAAATGTTGGTTTTGCTGATCAAACAAACGTTGTTATTACTGTAGATGTATTGGATGGGTCTGATGCTGTAGTTGCTACGGTTTCAACTGACCCATTCACATACTTCTCCAATGGAAACTCTGTGAACTGTCCTTCTTATGCTCAAGATACAGTATACCTTGAAACAGGATTTGTTCCTTCTGCTGAAGGTACATACACTGTGCGTGCTACCATTACCTCAGATCAAGAAGATGAATTTCCAGATACCAACGAGCGTTCTAGAGATATCACTTACAACGCTGATGAGTATTCACACGAAACAAGCACAGACTGGGATACCGAGTACCGTCCACGTGAAAATGATGCAGGTGATGCGTTCCAACCAACTGGATATGGAAACTACTACCTAGCTCAAAACGAAGGAACAATGGCTTACGGGGCATTGGTTGCTTTCGGAGAGAACACGGCCAATGCTGCTGGTGATTTCGTAGAATTCGAATTGCGTTTTTACACCTTGGAACCAGGAGTTGCATTGAATGATGCTGATTTCGAAGCAGCTTTCCATAACACTGTACCTGAATGGGTACCAGCTGCCAATGAAGATGCTGAATTTGTGTACTTCCCATTCGAAGATCCAATTGAAATGCAGGTTTCTAGCCCAGGTGATGGTTTTGACAACGATGTATTCCACTTTGTTGGAATCGTTAATGATTTCGAATCAGAATTGGAGCTTACTGTAGTAGGTGTAACTAATACCGATACTGACAATTCAAGTGGTATTCTGCAACAATCAGGTGCAGGTGACTTCATCTGGTTCGGTGATCCCTCAACTCCTGCTGTACGTTTGATTACAAGTGATCGTGTTGGAATTGATGAATTGGCGAACATGAACGGTATTGATGTACAGCAAAACGTTCCTAACCCAGCGAATAACACAACCATGATTGAGTTGTTCCTTGTGTCTAGTCGCACTGTTTCTTTCGAAGTACGTGACCTTGCAGGTCGTCTTGTTGAGACGCGTGAGATGGGTCAGCTTCCTGCTGGAGAAACACGTATCACTCTTGATGTGAATAACTACACTGCTGGAATGTATACCTACACTTTCATCGTTGATGGTGTTCGTTTGACTAAGAAAATGTTGGTGAACTAATCAGTTCCCACAGATATACTTTGAAAAGGCCTGAGGAAAACCTCAGGCCTTTTTTTTGTCCGTTCTGCCAGTTTTGAAGGGCAAACTCATTGTTTATTAACATGTTAGTGTAGGAAATTTCTGACATTATCTTCGTCCATTTCCCGTAGGATAGAGTAACATTGCGTATCTATCTTCGCCACGAACCATGTAATAATTCTCTAATGAAAGTATTAAGCCCTACAATGCTACTCATCCTTCTCTTCTCGCTGGATGGATGGTCGCAACAACTGCTCATTGAGCCTGCACCAGGAGTTTACTTGAACGCTCGAGATCCGCAAAACGGAAGCTTCGGGCAACGCGAACTTGTTATCTGGTCTGAAGACTTCGCAAATGGAATCCCTTCAGACTGGATTATGGAATCTGACCCAACGGCTGGCGTATGGGAGTACAGAGGCCCGTCTTCCAATCCTTCAAATGAGGTGGGTACAAGAGGGTCTTGTGTGGCCTCCGGCAATCTGTTTGGCCCACCAATCGAGTCAGAAACCGCCGACAACGGTTTCATCATTTTCGATTCCAATTATTGGGATGACAACATTGGTCCTTGCGGCTCATTCGGACAAGGTCCTGCTCCAGGTCCACACGTTGCTACCTTAACAACAAACAGCATCGACCTCTCACAGTATGAGCGCATTGGTCTTAGCTTTCATCAGTATTGTAAAAATTACGAAGCAAACACTTCAATTAAGTACAGTATTGACGGAGGAGACTGGACAGACCTGTGGGTAAACGACGTGCCTGTGAATTCTGGCGAAAGCGAGAAAAATAGGTATGATAGAATTAATGTGTCAGACCAATTGGCCGGTTTTGCTGATGTGCGTCTGCAAATCTCTTTTGATGGAAACTACTACTTCTGGATGTTAGATGATTTTATCCTCTTCGAACTAGAAGAGTTCAACAATACCATTGACTTCGTTACCTACGGTGATTTTAACCTCCTAGATCAAGGACATGAAACAGGTTATGAATTCATGGAATACACGCTCTATCCTGTAGAAATGGAACCGGTCATCAAATTCAACACCGATGTGAATAACTGGGGTGCAGAAAATTTGACGAACTGCTTCCTTGAAACGCATCTTAGAAATGAATTGACCATGGACACAGTCTATTCTGGTGTGTCAAACCAAACAGTGAACCTAGATTCTGATGAGACCTTTGATTTCTTCACACCAGACTATCAAATGCCGCAAGATATGGCGCCGTATACAGTACATTTCACGGTGAAGCAAGATCAAGAAGATACATCACCAGAGAACAATCAGGCAGTATTGGATTTTGAAGTCACTGACGTGACCTATGCCAGAGATTTGCTTGAAACAGAAGGTGTATATGTCCCAGATCAGTTTTTTGCAGGCTCTCAATATGAAGTAGGAAACTTTTTCGTCGTAACAGCAGAAAACCAAGCAGTACATTCTATAAGTGTAGAAATCGGTGCACGAACTAAAAATAAAAAAAAAATCTATGCGAAAATCTTGAAGCTCACAACTTCAGGGGCCATTACCTCAACTGAGGTTGCTGCAACAGAAGAATTTGGTGTAACTGATTATTCGTACAATAACACGGGCGACAATAATTTCATGAGCATTCCTTTCCCTGAACCAGTCTTGTTAGACAAGGATTCAGCCTACCTCGTTGTAGCCGGTTCTGTTGATGGTCCAAGTGAAGTGTTCTTCCCCATCAGCGGTGATTCTCCTATTCTAACCTCCATGGTGAGGTTTTATCCGAATTCTTGGTTCTACTTGATTCGAACTCCAATGATTCGAATGAATTTTGGTCCGGTTGTGACAGTTCAAGAAGAATCAACAGAGGTTCCTTCCTTCAATGCATATCCGAATCCAGCAGATGTTTCTGTGAAATTGGAATTCAGTTTAGCCAATGCACAGGAAGCAAGACTGTCAGTCTATGACCCACTAGGGAAAATTGTTCAGACGGCCAATTTTGGAAATCTCCCAAGCGGAAACCATGTAAAAGAACTCTCTACCGTCCAATTGGAAAATGGATGGTACATCTTGAGCCTTGAGATCAATGGTGTCAAGCAGAATAAAATGATTGTAGTCAACCACTAGAATAAAATACCTAGTCAAAAAGAGCCGCTTCTTTAGGAGCGGCTTTTTTCGTTTAAATTTGGCGAACAATGGGAATAAAATCTGCGTTAAGTAAGCCGTTCGCCAAAGCCGTGGTGAACAAAGTCAAAAAGGAGTCGAGAAATGCGCGCGCATTTCAGAATCAACAGTTCTCAGAAATCATCTCTGCGGCAAAGGGCACAGCTTTCGGAAAGGACCATCATTTTAGTGACATTGCTTCTCCTGCTGATTTTCGCGAAGCAGTGAGCGTAAATGACTATGAAGATTTGAAATCTTACGTCATGCGAGCTGTAGACGGAGAACCAGATGTGCTATGGCCTGGTCGTCCCGTGTATTTCTGCAAAACAAGTGGAACCACCTCAGGGATGAAATACATTCCTCTCACCGCTGAAAGCGTGCCTTTTCATATCAGCGCGGCTAGAAATGCCCTCTTGAGCTACATTGCTGAAACTGGAAATGCGCAGTTTGTAGACGGAAAAATGATCTTTTTACAAGGTAGTCCGAAACTGGACACCCTAAATAGTGGAATCCACTTTGGAAGACTTTCAGGAATCGTTGCACACCACGTTCCAGGCTATTTGCAAAAGAATAGATTGCCGTCCATGCAGACCAACAGCATTGAAGACTGGGAAACGAAATTGGACGCCATTGTTGAAGAGACCATTCATGAACGAATGACCTTGATCAGTGGGATTCCATCTTGGGTACAGATGTATTTTGAACGAATTCTGGCCAAATCAGGCAAGCAACATATCAAAGATGTATTTCCAGACTTTTCGCTCTTTGTCTATGGCGGTGTGAATTTCGAACCGTACAGTGCTCGTTTTAATGAATTGGTTGGAAGGAAGATTCCTTCGGTGGAAACCTATCCCGCAAGTGAAGGATTCATTGCCTATCAAGACAGTCAAACAGAAGATGGATTGCTGCTGAACTTCAATGCGGGAATGTGGTATGAATTTATCCCAGCAGATGAATACTTCAATGAGAATCCTACAAGATTGAGCCTTGACGAAGTGGAACTCAATGTGAATTATGCGCTCATTCTCAACACCAACGCCGGACTCTGGGGGTACAGCATTGGCGATACAGTTCGTTTTGTTTCTCTTGATCCTCCGCGCATTAAAGTAACAGGAAGAATCAAGCATTTTACTTCCGCTTTTGGAGAGCATGTGATTGCCGAAGAAGTTGAAAATGCCATGACTACCGCCTGTAGCGAAATGAATTGTTCAGTTAGAGAGTTTCATGTTGCACCACAAGTAGCGCCCAAGGAAGGCCTGCCTTTCCATGAGTGGGTGGTTGAGTTTGACCATCTGCCGTCAGACATGGACCAATTTGCGCTCATCCTTGACCGAGAGATGTGCAGGCAGAATGTGTATTACAAAGACTTGATCACAGGCAATGTGCTGCGTAAGGCCATTGTTTCTTCTGTTTCGAAGGGCAGTTTTGAGGAGATGATGCGGCAACGAGGCAAACTCGGCGGGCAGAATAAGGTTCCACGCCTAGGCAATGACAGGGAAGTGGCTGAAATGGTGCTCACAGCGAAATGATTTGGCCTGATTCCTGCATACCTTCCTATTAAATCTTTCGTTTAGCACCTATGCGTCTTTATTTTTCTTTCATACTCAGTTGTATCCTACTTTCGGCGCAAGCCCAAAACATTGAGGTAGATGAAACCAAAATTGACTTTGGTACTATTGAAAGAGGAAGTGAACGCATTGTTGATATTCATTTTTCAAATCCTGGGGCGAAGGAAAGCCTTGTACTCACCTCAAATTTTAGCAGAGAATTCAGCACGCGTTGGACTGGAAAAAGACTCCTTCCTGACAGCACCATTACACTTCGAATCAAATTCAACCCCATCAATAAGGGGGCATTCAAAGAAGATGTCGAAGTTTATTTCTCTTCGATGCAAAAGCCCATCGTCCTGAAAATTCGTGCGGAAGTCAATTACATTGACCGAACCGATAGCCCCGCTTGCCCTGATTTTAGACAGCGTCCTGACGATTGCTGCGGGAACGATGAACCCACATTGATTCATGTAGTCAACGCTGAAACAGGTAAGCCCATTAAAGATGCTCGTGTTCGTATCATTGAAAATGGAAGAGTTCAGCGAGATGTACAAACCAATAAAAACGGAGACTACTCTGAGCAGATACCGGTGGGATTCTATTTCGTTCTTGGCGAGGCGGCAAATTTCGCGTCGGCAGATACTACAGGATACATCAACCGCAGGAACAATTACATTGAATTGGCATTAACACCACTTGAAGAGCCAGAGATGCTGGAAGAAGAGGAAGTTGTTGTTCAAGTGCAGGAGGAAACCCAAGAAGAGAAGAAGCAAGAAGAGCAACAAGAAGTTGAAGAAGAGCGAGATGAGATTGTGATTGTGCCGAAGGAAGGTCCAGAAGTTCAAGAAGAGGAAGCGCAAATAGCGGAAGAGGTAGTTGTCACAAGCGACGTACTTCCTGAAAATTTGTATGCGCGAAATAGCATTGTCTTTTTAGTAGATGTTTCGCAGTCAATGGCCAACAAGGGGAAAATGGATTTGCTGAAGGCCAGTATGTTAGGCTTGGTAGAAGTCCTTCGCCCATCAGACCAAGTTGCATTTATGACCTATGCATCTGATGCTGTGGTGGTGATGGACATGACAAAGGGCGACCGTAAGGCAGAGCTTGAAAAGGCCATTTCAGCGCTAGAAGCCGGGGGTATGACCGCTGGCTTAGTTGGATTTAAAGGTGCGTACAAAATGTCGAAAGCTCATTTCATAGAAGGCGGGAACAATCAGCTCATTGTTGCTACAGATGGCGCATTTCGAAATGCTGACCGTCCGAAACTGGTGAAAATGGTTGAGAAAAATGGCAAGAAAGGGGTGAAAACCAGTGTGATTGGAATTCGCAGTACTGATTTTGCTGGTAGAACACTTGAAGAAATAGCCAACAAAGGAACGGGTTCGTTCATCTTCGTTGACAATTTTGACATGAGCAAAAAGCTGTTGATTGAAGAGGTAAGAAAGCAGTCTTACATGGGCGATTGATTGTATCTTTGCACCGTGAATGCATCTAAATCACCATACTTAGTGGGGATTGCTGGCGGAAGTGCCAGTGGAAAAACCTCATTTCTCAATGCTTTGCTTGACGCCTTCGACCCAGAAGAAATTAGCTTAGTATCTCAAGATAATTACTACCGTCCGTTTGAAGAGCAGACCAAAGATGACAATGGATGGGTCAATTTCGACCTGCCAGAATCAATCAATCAGCTGGAATTTATGCGTGACCTTGAGCGCTTGAAGCAAGGGAAATCCATTGAACGATTGGAGTACACCTTCAATAATCCAGCAGTCACCCCTGCCATGATTACTACCAAACCAGCCCCTATCATCATTACTGAAGGGTTGTTTGTTTTTCACTATGAAGACGTTCGTCGTCTTTCTGATTACAAGGTCTATTTACACGCAGATCCAGACATTCGTTTGACGCGCAGAATCAATCGAGACCACATTGAGCGTGGCTATCCTGAGCATGAAGTGCGCTACCAGTGGGAGAATCATGTGCGTCCGGCAGATAAACTTTATCTAGAGCCGTATCAACACTTGGCGCAACAAACTGTTATCAACGACGAATCATTTGATCTAGGATTAGATGCGTTGGTTCAACACCTCAAAAAGCAATTGAAGAAATGAAACGAATCTACCACCTTGTATCCTGTAGCACGTGCCAGCGAATTTTGAAAGAAATCAATGCTGAAGCCAACGGATTTGAATTGCAGAACATCAAAACAGAGAAGATGACCGCAGCGCAGCTGGAAGAAATGAAGGCGCTTGCTGGTTCTTATGAAGCACTGTTCTCAAGAAAGGCCATGAAATACCGTTCAATGGGATTGGCAGAGAAAGAGCTAACCGAGGAAGATTACAAGAACCTTATTTTAGAAGAATATACTTTTCTGAAACGACCAGTTACCTTGTTGAACAACAAGATTTTCATCGGCAACGCTAAAAGCACTACAGCGGCCATTCTAGAAGAGTTAAGCTAATGTCGCCTCGGGTCTTAGCGCACATCTCGCTCTTTGTTGTAGCGCTAACATATGGCGCAAATTACCTCATTGCCAAGGGATTAATGCCAGACGTCGTAGGTCCATCAGGATTTATAGTACTTCGTGTCACTGGAGCAGGCATCCTCTTTTGGGCATTGTATGCGCTCAATTACGAACGTGTTGAACGTCGAGATTTGGTTCGCTTGGCCTTTTGCGGATTGATGGGTGTGGCCATGAATCAGTTGTTCTTTTTCAATGGGTTGAACAACACTTCGCCCGTGAACGCTTCTATCATCATGACCAGCAATCCCATACTGGTG
>CAYGUR010000015.1:0-26085 GCA_964353035.1 uncultured Comamonadaceae bacterium
CACTCGGAAATGCTGCAGCTTTATTCGCTTCAGCGCATGGGGCGAAGTACCTTGAGAAGCATTTCACGCTTAGAAATTCATTCCAACGTTCAGGAGAAATGGCCCACTTGTGCTCAATGACCCAAGAAGACTTGGCCATGATTAAAAATACCGCCACTGAGTTTGAAGCTTTGCGCAAGGCAACAGGCATGAATGGCTAATTTGTTTCAACATACAATTAACGCATTTAAACATGCTGAAAAGGCTCCTCCTTCTTCACCAGAGGGATTGGCCTTTTCTTGCATGGTTGACAATGTGAGCTACAGATTGAATCAATCAGAGGCGAAAGACCCTTTGATTGGATTGAAAGTGCTGTTTCGAACCTTGAAAAAAATCTTGGCGGGAGGTAGATGCTACAAAATAGTAGACTCCACTTCCCAGACGGCCATTCTTGAATCTGGATTTGTATTCGAAGAGTTGGAAACAAAATATGTCACGCAATTAAGTGGCCACACACCGGGCTACTTTATTTCGAAGGAAGACTTGCCCCGAAAGTTAAAAGGGATGGGCGGAATGATTTCCTTTCTAACCTTTGGATTGACCAAAGCGCTTGCCTGTTTCTTTAGTTCGAAAAACAGAGGAAGCAAGGCGATGCACATCACCTTTATCGCAGAAAACGCAGGGTTAAAATCGGTTCTAGACGAACTTGGGCTGACGCATGTTTACGACTTCGCCCCCTACCTCATCGACTCCAACTTCGCTTATCATTTTTGTAAGTCTGAAGACCTTATTTACTCCAAATTGCCTTCACCCGGACCACTTTCAACCCACCACCACATTCTTTTTTGTGATGACTTAATTTTGAGCAGTCCTTACCAATTTGAAGAATTAGCAACACTTCCAAACGTAGTTTTTTCGACCCAACAAAAATGGATTCCCGAATATGGCTTCACCTACATTGACCAGTACAAAGATGATCAGACAGAGGCGCCAGCTCAAACCATAGGTTATTATTCACATGGAGGGTGGCTTCGGCAAAGTGAAGGCCATGCAGATGACGGATTAAACATCCCCCAAGCTGAAGATCAACTGCTCAAAGATTTGGGATTCTTTTTGAAGTCTGAACCACAGTTTAAACTCCTAATTTTCCCGCATCCGCGTGAGAAGAAAGAGGCTGTTTGGCGTAAAACACAAGCACATTACCAGCAGTACTTCAAGGAGTTGCCGAATGTAGAGATCGTACAGCAAGGGGTGCAAACTTCCAAGGCATTTCATCAGGTAGACATAGCCGTTGCAGCCTTTAGCACCATCCTCTACGAGCGGCTCTTCTGTGGCTACAAAACCTTTATTGGTAATTACGGCATGGACCATTTCCCAATGTCGAACAGTTCTTTAAGCAGCATTTGTTTCAGAGATCAAGATCAATTGGCAACACATCTGCTCAAAGCCAGCGCGATTTCACGCAAAGAATTTTTTGAAGTGTTCGGCTTGCAGCCCTATCACTTCAGTGAATATCCTTATTTTCAGCACGCATGATTACCATAATAGACTACGGATTGGGCAATTTAGCCTCGGTGCGGAACATGATTAAAAAGGTAGGGGGCGAAGGAGTCATTTCTAAAGACCCAGAAGTCATTCGTACAGCATCCAAGCTAATTCTACCGGGTGTAGGAGCCTTCGGTGTTGGGATGAACAACCTCATTAACAGCGGATTGAAAGAAGCATTGTTGGAAAACGCAGCACAGGGAACAAAGGTCTTGGGCATTTGTCTTGGCGCGCAACTATTGACGAAGCACAGCGAAGAAAATGATACTGACGGACTTGCTCTTGTCAATGCGCAAACGAAAAAATTTGCACTCTCTGACCCCAATCTCAAAGTGCCCCACATGGGTTGGTACAACATTGAAATAAACAAGTCAGACCATCCGCTATTCAAAGGAATTCAATCTCAACCCCGTTACTACTTTGTGCACAGCTATTACATGTCTTGCGAAGACCCTCAAAACCAACTATGTAGCTGCACTTACGAGCATCCTTTCGCCGCAGGCATTGTGAATGAGAATGTAGCCGGATTTCAATTCCATCCTGAGAAAAGTCACGTTTTCGGCATGAAAATCATGGAAAACTTCATCAACTGGTAACCATGGAAAGAGCGCGCATTATACCTGTTTTGACCATTGACCAACGTAAGTTGGTGAAGACGGTGAAGTTCAAAAAACCGAACTACATAGGTGATCCTGTGAACGCCATCAAAATTTTCAATGACAAGATGGTAGACGAAATTGTTGTACTAGACATTACAGCTTCAGTCCAAGGCAGAGAACCCAATTATGAGCTGATTTACGAAATGGCATCCGAATGTTTTTCTCCTCTCGGATACGGTGGTGGAGTCTCAACCTTTGAGCAAGCCCAGCGTATCTTTTCTTTGGGGGTCGAAAAAGTCATTTTGAACACTGTAGTCAAGACGCGGCCAGAGTTGCTTCAGCAAATTGCAGACACCTACGGCAGTCAAAGTGTTGTGGTGAGTATTGATGTGAAGAAAAAGCTTTTGGGTGGAAAGAAACCACATTTCAAATCTGGCAGCGAATCTAGCAGTGAAAACCTCCTAGACTTCGCCCTAAAAATGGAGAAAGCAGGGGCGGGTGAGCTTGTGATTAACAACATAGATGCGGACGGAACCTTTGCTGGCTATGATCGCGCTTTGATTCAAGAAATTGCCTCTGCTGTGAATATTCCGGTAGTTGCATGTGGCGGGGCCGCTTCATTTCACGACATGACAAACATCATTTCTGAGACCCAAGCGTCTGCAGCAGCGGCTGGGAGCGTCTTTGTTTACAAAGGAAACAACACCAATTCGATTCTAATTTCCTATCCAACACCTGAGGATATTAAAGCCCACTAATTCAGAAACGTCCTACTTGGATATTTGTTAGATTTACCACGCGATTAAACGCTAGAGAAAACCCTCAGATGACCACCTCACCGATGGATAGCACCCAGCAGAAAAACGTTCAAGTTTGTACCAAGACCGTGATGGACACCCTTGCGGATCCCAACATCACTTTTGATGAAAATGGCGTGTGCAATTACTTCTATCAATACCAGGACCGGGTCAACAAATTTTTTATTGGGGGCGAAAAAGGAAAAGAAGAGCTGGCGAAGGTGTTCAATCGCATCAAGGAAGAAGGCAAAGGGAAAAAGTACGATTGCATCACCGGAGTGAGCGGAGGCGTAGATAGCACCTATATGGTTTACCTCTGTAAGCAATACGGACTTAGACCATTGGTAATTCACTTAGACAACGGGTGGAATTCTGAAATTGCCAATCAAAACATCAACAACATCATTGACAAATGTGGCTATGACTTGTACACACATGTCATTGACTGGGATGAATTCAAAGACCTGCAGCTTTCGTTTTTGAAGGCTTCAGTGATTGACCTTGAACTCACTTCTGACCACGCCATTTTCGCCATCATTTATAAGTTAGCGAAGAAGCACAACATCAAATATTTGCTGAGTGGATTCAACATTACCACCGAAGGAATTCTTCCAGAAGCTTGGCGATGGTACAAGTACGATTGGTTGAACATCAAGAGCATTCAAAAACAGTTCGGAAGCGTTAAATTGAAATCGTACCCTCATGTAAGTTTCAACCGTAAAATCTATTTCGACCTGGTTAAGAAAATGCAGACAGTGATGCCGCTTAACTACCTTGATTACAACAAGGAAGAAGCAAAAAAAATTATTACTGAAGAGCTCGGTTGGAGAGACTACGGAGGGAAGCACTTTGAAAGCATTATTACCCGCTTTTATCAAGGCTATATTTTGCCAGAGAAATTTGGAGTAGACAAACGCAAGGCGCACCTTTCAACGCTTATTGCTTCTGGTCAATTGTCTAGAAACGAAGCCCTCGAAGAGTTAAAAGAACCTATCTACAATGCAAAAATGCTTGCGGAAGACAAGGAGTTCGTTCTAAAGAAATTTGGATTTTCAGAGGCCGAATTTGATGCCTTGATGAACGCCCCTATCAAGGGACATGCTGAATACCCAAGCTACATTACCAAGCATTACAAGCGCCACGAACAAATTATGAAAGCCATCTCGCCTGGAACAAGACTAGTGAAAAAAATCCTAGGCATTAAACGAGAGAATAAATCGTACTGATTATGAGTAAAATACGTTTCGCCATTGTTGGATGTGGTAGCATAGGAAAAAGACACATTGCCGTTCTTGATGCTGAACCGAACGCTGAAATTGTTGCCATTTGTGACATCGATGAAAACGCCGCACGTGCACAGTCAGAACTCTACAACAACCTCCCGTTCTACACTGACTACGCCACCATGCTCAAGGAAATTGACGCTGACATCATCAACGTTGTTACTCCACACAGTTTGCACGCTGACATGGCCATTCAAGCAATGGAATCAGGCTTCAACACCTTGGTAGAAAAACCTATGGCCTTGAGCACAGTTGATTGTGAACGAATGAATGCTGTATCTGAATCAACTGGCAAGCAGCTTTGGATTGTCAAGCAAAACAGACACAACGTACCTGTTCGATTGGCTAAAGATGCCATCGATAAAGGAATGCTTGGTAAAATTTTCATGATCAAATGTGACATCCTATGGAACCGTTACCAAGGATATTATGATGACTCTCCTTGGCGTGGCGACAAAAGCCTGGAAGGAGGTGCGCTTTTCACGCAGGCTAGTCACTTCATTGATCTCCTGATTTGGTGGTGCGGTGATGTTGTAGATGCCACAGGGCATGCCGAAACACAAAACCACAACATTGAAACGGAAGACAGTGGTGCCGCGGTACTCAATTTTAAATCAGGCACCATTGGATCTTTGGTTTGGACCACTTGCGTTTACCACAAGAACTACGAAGGAAGCATCACCATCATTGGTGAAAAAGGCACCATCAAAATCGGTGGGAAATACTTAAATAAAATTGAGTTCTGGGATGTGGAAAGCTATCCTCTTCCGGAAGGAATTGAGTTTAGTGATAAGCCCAATGCTTACGGTAAATACCAAGGAACTAGCTCTAACCATGACAAAGTAATCAAAGCATTGATTGCGCATTTGAACAAGGAAGGAAACGAAACCGTTGACGGGTTTGAAGGCATGAAGTCCATCACCGCAATTGAACACATCTACAAAGCAACAAGGCATGCCTAAACCAAAGGTCCATACAGCATCTGTTAGAGATGTTCTCTTTGGCGAAGGGGTGACAATTGTGCAACCTTCGAACCTCTATGAATGCAGCATTGGAAGCGGTTCATTCGTGGGGCCTTTTGTTGAAATTCAGAAAGGTGTGGTCATCGGTGAGCGCACGAAAGTGCAATCTCATAGCTTTATTTGTGAGCTTGTCACCATTGGCAATGACTGTTTCATCGGACATGGAGTCATGTTCATCAATGACCTTTTTAGCGAAGGCGGTCCGGCAGGAGGCGACGCCTCAAAATGGAAATCTACGCTGATTGGAAATCACGTTTCCATAGGAAGTAACGCTACCATTCTACCCATCTCAATTTGTGACCATGTAGTCATCGGTGCAGGCGCTGTAGTCACAAAGAACATTACTGAACCAGGAACCTACATTGGAAATCCTGCTAAAAAACTTATGAAATGAAAGTTCCATTCGTAGACCTTAAAGCACAGTACAATAGGTACAAGTCTGAAATTGATGGTGCCATTGCCAATGTTATTTCTGAAACGGCATTTATCAGCGGGAAATATGCAGCGCAATTCGAAGAAGGGTTTTCTGAGTACACTCAGGTAGCTCATACGATTGCCTGCGCCAACGGAACAGACTCACTTGAAATCATCCTAGATGTCTTAGGTGTTGGTCCGGGTGACGAAGTCATTGTGCCCGCGCTTTCATGGATCTCTACATCTGAAGCGGTTGGAACAAGAGGCGCCATTCCGGTTTTCGTTGACATCGACGAAACCTACACCATTGACCCTTCAAAAATTGAGGTGGCCATCACCCCTCGAACGCGCGGAATCATTCCAGTGCACTTGTATGGCTGTCCGGCCAACATGCCTAAAATAATGTCCATTGCTGAAAAGCACAACCTCTTTGTGTTTGAAGATTGTGCGCAGTCACACGGGGCTGAAATCAACGGTCAACGCATTGCTACTTTTGGGGTCGCTGGTAGCTTCAGCTTCTATCCAGGAAAAAACCTAGGCGCATACGGAGACGCAGGCGCCATGGTGACAGACAGCATTGAAATGGCTGAAAAGGCGCGCATGATTGCCAATCACGGACAAAAAGCGAAACACCAGCATTTCATTGAAGGACGAAATTCTAGAATGGATGGCTTGCATGGGGCCATTCTCAGCGCAAAGCTTCCTCACATAGAAACTTGGACTAAAGAACGAATTGCACACGCGGCAACCTACTGCGAACTGCTAAAAGACAGCAAGATCACGCTTCCATTCACGCCTGAAGGAGCGCGACATGTTTACCACCTTTTCGTGATTCAAAGTGACAACAGAGATGGATTGATGGAGCATTTGAAAGAAAACGACGTTGAATGTGCGATTCACTATCCTACACCACTTCCTTTGCTTCCTTGTTATGATCATTTAGGGTATAAAGAAAGTGATTTCCCTATGGCTTCAGAGGCCGCAAAGCGAATTCTATCATTGCCTCTGTATCCTGAAATGACCCATGAACACATTGCACAAGTAGTTCAAGTAATCAACGAATTCAATGGTTAAAAAAGTCCTTCTTGCTTGTTTTGATTTTCCTCCCAACGCTGGAATTGGCGGAAGGAGATGGGCGAAATTTGCAAAGGGCTTAACCCAACAGGGCATTGAAGTGCATGTCATCAAAGCCGCACCTGTCAAAGGTCATGAAAAGTCAGGCTGGAGCGATGACATTAAAAATGAGTTGATTCACCTCCATGAACTTCCACGTACCTATCCAAGTATTGTATCTCACGGACCAAAAAATGTCTTGGAGAAGGTTCGGTACAAGCTGGAAATTTCGAAACTGCAACGCAAAGAACCGGGCACTATCTACGATGTGGCCATTGGTTGGGAGCAACCCTTTTTAAAGAAGGCAAGCACCGTCATTGAAAAAGAAAACATCACCAATGTGATTGCAACAGGTGCTCCTTTCAACATCCTTTATTATGCTGCGTTGTTGAAAGCTCAGAACAGAGAGTTGAATCTCATTGTAGATTACCGTGATCCGTGGCTTACAGCCCAAAATTACGGAATGAAAGATCTGTCAATGGAACGCATGGAAGCTGAAAACGCCAAGCAAGAGCTGGTTTTTCGGTACGCCAACTGGGTCGTTTGTCCGAACAAGTTCCTTCTCACAGAAATTCGAAATACCGCAGTTGGCAAGCCAAAAGCGCAGTTCACTTCACTTCCCCATTTTTTCGACCCAGAAGACCTTGCTGAATATTTGACACCCACCACACCATCAGATGAACTCAAAATTGTCTACGGTGGAGCTGTCTATTTGGGGCTTGAAAAGCACCTAACGCATTTTGCCCAGGCATTAAAACAACTGAAGGGGAAAAATGAGTCGCTTTTCAATCAGCTCAACATTGAATTTTACACACCACACACCCAGTTCGCTTCGTTGTTTGAAGGAATGGAAGACACCATCTCCTTCAACAAGCCCATTGGCAAAGACTTTTTTACCAAACTGAATCAAGCTGATGCAGCATTGGTCATGCTTGCCCCTCACAATAAAAACTACCTCACGACCAAGTTTTTTGAGTACCTCCCCTTTCGAAAACCCCTTCTTTTTTTGGGTTCGAAAGGTTACACCTCAGAATTTATTGCCGAAAATGATCTCGGTGAAATTCTAGAGGATGAATGCACCAATTTGGAGCAGGCGCTTTTGAATATCACTTCGAACCAAGAGAAAATTAGCGCCTTTCAAATTGATGGGTTTTCACTCAACAAGCGCATTCATGAATTGATGAGCTTGCTGAAATGAAAATCCTCTACTTTTCACCTCACCCCAACCTCTACCTTCAGATTCCTTCTGGACCAGGGGTGCACATGCGGGAAATGATTTTGGCCTTCGAAGAACTCGGACATGAAGTTCAACCACTTATTATGGGTGGTAACGACCAACAGTTTTCTAGTAGTTCTCCTGTAACCTCAAGTAAATCAGTGAAAGCGCGTGTGAAACGCTTTATTCCGAACGCGGTTTGGGCTAGCGCGAAAGACATGAATTTGGCGAAATTCGACCAGCATGCGAAAGCTGAACTGCTTGAAGCCATTCGTTCTTTCCAGCCTGACCTCATCTACGAACGCGCCAACTACGCCATGGTCAGCGGTGTTGAAGCAGCGAAAGAAATGCAGATTCCGCATGTTCTGGAAATGAACGCTCCTTATGCAGAGGAAAAAGCAGAGATGGAAGGAAAAGGACTATTCCACCGCGCTTCGATACGAAAAGAATTGCGACAATTGTCTGAGACGAACCTTGTAGTAGTCGTTTCTTCAGCGCTAGAAACCTATGTAAAAAATCGTGTTCCTGAGCAAAAAGTGGTGGTTACTCCAAATGCCATTCGATCGAATTTCACCCCTCCCAACGCATCTGCATCGCTCAAAGAACAACTTGGAATTGCACCCAGCGCTTTGGTCTTTGGCTTCGTAGGCTCTATTTTCCCTTACCACGGCGTAGACCGACTAATAAGCGCCTTCGCGAAGCTTAAAAAAGACCACACACATCTGCTCATTGTGGGAGATGGCTATGTCTTAGAGGAATTGAAACTACAGGCGAAAAACTTAGGCATACAAAGTCATGTTTCATTCACTGGAAGCGTTCCACACAGTCGAATTTACGACCACATTGCTATCATGGACATTACCATTATGGCCACATCGAACTGGTATGGGTCACCGGTAAAGATTTTTGAATATGGCGCATTGAACAAGGCTATAATTGCTCCAAACGTTGTTCCGGTGCAAGATGTTTTAACGCACCTTGAAGATGGACTTCTTGTTGAGCCCACTGTTGAAAGCATTTCTGAAGCGATGTCCAAACTCGCTCGTGATCAAGAACTCAGGTCAAAACTAGCCGCTTCCTTTCATCAAAAAGTACTGAGTGAATACACCTGGGAGCGGATGGCTAAGCGCATCCTCGATTCGCTGAATAAAAAATCAACAAAAGTTGATGAGAAATAGGATTGTTCTTACATGTGAGGGTCGAATAGAATGTTACTTTTGTCTCAACTCTATTCAGAAGTGAAGTTAGCTATTCTCACAGACGGTATTTTCCCTTTCGTAATGGGAGGAATGCAAAAGCACTCATACTATTTGACAAAATTTCTTGTTGAACAAGGTGTGGCGGTCACTTTGGTGCATTGCGTCACACAAGGTGAGGTTCCATCAAGGGGAAAGGTATTAGAATCCATGGGATTAACAGATACTTCAAACCTTGAAATCATCGGATTCAAATTTCCGAAAGCAGGCTGGCTTCCCGGACATTATGTCAAAGAAAATTACCTGTACAGCATTCAGATTTTCGAAGAGCTCAAATCGCGTTGGAACACCTTTGATTTTATCTACGCCAAGGGTTTTTCTGCTTGGCACTTAATTAGCAGAAAACGAAAGGGAATGCAACTCCCTCCCATTGGCGTGAAGTTTCATGGCTATGAAATGTTCCAGCCAGCACCGAGTTTTAGAGTTAAAATGGAGCACTACCTCTTGAGGGGACCCGTCAAGTTTAACAATGTGAATGCTGATTTCATCTTTTCGTACGGAGGAAAGATTTCAGACTTGATTCAGAAGGAATTTAAGACTGCGCCAAAGAACATCATTGAGATCCCTACTGGAATTGAAGCAGCGTGGTGTCTCGAAGCACCTGTTGAAACGGTAAATGCGGTTCGAAAATTTCTTTTTATCGGCAGGTTCGAACGTCGAAAAGGAGTTGAAGAGCTCAACCAAGTGCTTCGTTCAATACCAACAGAAACGCCTTTCACATTTGACTTTATTGGCCCTATCCCTCCAAGTCAATACATCAAAGACGAACGCATCACCTACCATGGAAAAATGATGGAAAAGGAAAAAATCCAATCCATCATGGACCAGTGTGACATCCTAGTAACCCCCTCTCATTCTGAAGGCATGCCAAATGTCATCATGGAAGGTATGGCAAGAGGCTTGGCAGTAATTGCAACTGACGTAGGGGCAGTTGCCGCTCAAGTGAACTCTGCCAATGGCTGGCTTATTCAACCCGCAGACATTGCTGCATTGAACCTAGCTATGTTAGATGCTATTGAGTGCAGTTCAGCAGTGCTTTTAGAGAAACGAAATGCATCACTTGATCGTGTAAAAAATGAATTTACATGGGAAGATGTTGCTACAGAAACCTTAGAAAAAATTAGGGCTATTGTCGAATAAAAAGAAAAATAGCGTCTATTTCCCCGGTCTCAATGGACTAAGGTTTTTCGCGGCATTGGCCGTTATTATCACCCATGTTGAGCTCATGAAAAAGCTCATGCGGAATATTTATCCATTTGACCACGGATGGATGGACATTTGGGGGCCGTTTGTAACAGGAGACAAAGCAGGACTTCCTGTGGTGCCAGATTACCCGCTTAAAGCAATTATTGATGACCCGGTTGTAAGATGGTATCATCCCATCTTCTCAGAAGCAGGACCGTTGGGAGTGGTCTTCTTTTTTGTTCTCAGTGGATTCTTGATTACCTACTTACTTCTTGCTGAAAAGGACCAACACTGGAAAATCAACATCAAGTCGTTCTACTTCAGAAGAATACTACGCATTTGGCCGCTCTATTTTCTCATCTTCGTTCTAGGTTTTTTTGTACTGCCACTCATACCTGCATTTTATGTTCCGTACCAAAGTGCTGGTTTTGGAATTTCTCCTGAAGGCTGGGCCTTGCCTTCTGACGGAAGTTTCTGGGGATCATTTTTATGCTACTTGTTCATCTTACCTAACCTAGCGAATGCCATTTATGGTTCTTTCCCTGGCATAGGTCAAAGTTGGTCAATAGGTGTTGAAGAACAGTTCTACTTAGTTTGGCCTCTGGTGCTAAGAAAAACTAAACGTCCGTTAATTGTCATGGTAATCTTTTTCATCGCCTTTTTGAGCATGAAAGTATTCGTTGTGCTAGCGGGCGACTTTGTTTCCTTTGAATGGTGGCCAATTGCGAAACAGTTTTTCGCCATGAGTAAACTTGAATGCATGGCAATGGGCGGGATTGGCGCATGGCTTCTCTACAAGAAAAAAAGTGACTTACTTAAACTGATTTACCATCCAATCATTCAATTTGGAGCCTATTTCTGTGTGTTCGGATTGCTCTATTTCACCCCAGCGGTATTCCAAGATGTGATACACCTCGCTTATGGAGTGGTATTTTTGATTATTATCATCAATGTAAGTACCAATCCAAAGTCGATCTTAAAGCTTGAAAACAAGTGGTTAAACTCCTTAGGGCGAATTTCTTTTGGAATCTACATGTACCATATGATGATTATCATAGGTCTTTTAAGCTTGGTCATGAACGTTGTTCCTCCTGAACATGCGAACTCCATTTGGGTTAATTTATTCATCTACTCAGCCTCCATTGGTCTGTCAATTCTTGTTTCGTACCTTTCGTACACGTATTTCGAAAAGCTTTTTATCAAGAAAAAGAAGAAATACACCAAGGTCATTAGTGGCGATGAGGCCAAGA
Organism: uncultured Comamonadaceae bacterium; assembly: GCA_964353035.1. Classification (GTDB taxonomy): domain Bacteria; phylum Bacteroidota; class Bacteroidia; order Flavobacteriales_D; family Sanyastnellaceae; genus JAQWQB01. The sequence goes on from CAYGUR010000015.1 coordinate 11,660, forward strand.
AACAATGAATGAAAATAAATACAGCAGGTTTCTAATTGGACTCACCATCTTTCTGAGTTCCTACATCCTCTTCAAATCACCTTTTGAAGGATATATCACGTATCTCGTAATGGTGATTTTCTTCCCTGTTTTTATTTCGAAATACGGACTACCGAAACTGCCCCTTCTTATTTTCGCCCCCCTCCTTGTCTCAGGATGGATCAACATCCAAATTGGTGAAAATGAACCAGGGTTATTCTTCAAAATCTTCATTGGCCTCTTTTCATCTGTGCTCTTCTACCGCTATGTGATGGAGGCGTTCAAATTCAATGTAAACGACTTATTCAAGTTATACATCAGGGGGGCCATCATCGTTTCCATCATTGGAATCTTTCAAATCTTGAGCTATTTCGTGGGCTTCACTCCGGGATACAACTACAGTTGGTTTTTAAATAAGTGGGGGGTGAGTCCTGGTGGATTGGGAATTCGAATGAACTCCATTTTCTCTGAACCGGCATACTTCGCGGGCGTGGTAGGACCAGCATTTTTCGTAGCCATCTACAACCTCCTGATGAAAAAGAATGCCTACATGACGCGAACACAATCATATATCATCGTAGGTGCCTACCTCTTGACCTTCTCTTCATTGGGAATCATCTCCATCTTCGTAGCGGCGCTATTGCTACTGATGAACTATGGTTTCGTTCGCTACGCTATCTTTGTAGTACCTCTGCTTTACTTCGGCTACATCTATGCCTACTCTGAAATTGATGAGTTTAGAGACCGGGTTGATGGGACGGTTACGGCCTTCAGTGGACAAGGTCCTATTGACCTCAATGAGGTCCATGGCTCCAGCTTCGTGCTTTACAACAACTACGTCATCGCACTTGAAAACTTTCAAAGAAATCCTTTCTTCGGAACAGGGCTTGGTTCACACCCACTTGCTTTCGACAAGTATTCCTTAACCAACGCCCCAGGGATGATTGAGCTGAACTTTAACAAAGCAGACGCCAATTCAATGTTACTCAGGCTGCTTTCAGAAACCGGTCTCTATGGCGTCATCATTATGTTGAGTTTCGTTGCGTTCAACATTGTGCCTCGGAACAAATCAGCAAATGAACATAATTGGCTAATTTCCAATGGCATCCTTGTGGTAATCATTGTATACTTAATGCGGCAAGGGCATTACTTCATCAACGGATTCCCTTTCTTCTTATGGCTGTACTACTATGTCAGAAAGTACAATGATTGGATGATAGAAAACCCAACAGAAGGCGCTGCTCAAGATATCGAGTTTGAGAAATTTAGTGAAGAAGAAGAGAAACCAACCTTAGTAAAAGCTTAGCATGAAGAAAATTCTCTTTCTGTATACTGAGTTAGCAGAATACGTATTGGCTTCAATGCAGGCACTGGAGCAGTATGATGTTGAACTGCACATTGTGCGCTGGCCAATCAATGCAGAAGCCCCTTTCGAATTTCGGAATTTGCAAGGTGTGACTATTTATGACCGAACTTCGTACACAGATGAAAGCCTACTTGCCTTCACTGAAAAGCTTCAACCAGACTTAATTCTCACCTCTGGCTGGATAGATAAAGGGTACCTCAAGATCAATAAAGTTTGGTTTCACAAGTGTCCCACTGTCTTGCTCTTAGACAACCAATACACGGGAGATGTAAAACAAAAAATTGCTTCTTTTATTTCGCCCTTTTGGCTTAAAAATAAATTCTCCCATGCATGGGTTCCTGGCGCACCACAATTCACCTTTGCACGTAAATTAGGTTTCGAAAATGAGGACATTCGCACCGGCTTTTACTGCGCAGACACCCAGTTATTTTCGACCTTTTTGGAACAACATCCTGAACGAAGCACAACCTTACCGAAACGATTTATATACATTGGCAGATATGTAGATTTCAAAGGTATCGAAGAGCTTTGGGAAGCGTTTGTCTCATTCAAAAAGACGCATCCAGAATGGGAACTGATGTGCATTGGAACGGGAGACTTGTGGGACCAAAGAGTTCAATCTGATGGTATCAGCCACCTCGGGTTTGTTCAACCGAAGGAGCTACCAAACCACCTCGCTCAAGCAGGAGTATTTGTGCTGCCAAGCAGAAAAGAACCGTGGGGTGTTGTAGTGCACGAAATGGCTGCAGCAGGTTTCCCAATGATCTGCAGCAACACCATAGGAGCGGCCACACAGTTTTTGAATGAAGGGAAAAACGGATATGTTTTTCAAGCTAATTCAGCCACTGCCATTCAAAAAGCAATGGAAGACATCGCACATTTGACCGATCAAGAGCGCGTGCAAATGGGTGAGCACAGCAAACGACTAGCTTTGGAATTAACGCCAGATAATTGGGCTGCAACTTTAATGTCTTTCTTACCTTCAAAAGAAGAAAAGGCCGCAAGAATCATTTAACTTCGAAGTATGCCGAATATCTTAGTTACTGGAGGAGCTGGATTTATCGCCAGCTCACTCGCCGAAAGACTTGCTGAAAACCCAAACAACGAAGTTGTTATTGTAGACAATTTTGTGACCGGGAAACGATTGAACATCCCTACATCTGTGCATGATAACATCACGTTTATCAAGTGCGATGTAAATGACCTTCAAGACATTTCAGCCATTTTTTTTAGCTGGAAATTCGACTACGTTTTCCACTACGCTGCACTTGTGGGTGTACAAAGAACACTCAAAAATCCTGTGCGCGTAATGAATGATTTAGACGGAATTAGAAACATACTAAGCCTGAGTAAAAACACAGGCGTAAAGCGCATTTTCTATTCTTCGTCATCAGAAGTGTATGGAGAACCATTTGAATCTCCACAAAACGAAAAAACCACACCGCTGAACTCAAGACTTCCCTATGCCATTGTCAAGAATGCGGGCGAAGCATGGCTCAGAGCCTACCACAGTGAATACGGATTGAAGTACACCATTTTTCGTTTTTTCAATACCTACGGACCCAGACAAAGCGAAGACTTTGTCATTTCACGGTTTATTTCAAAAGCATTGGCGCACAAGCCAATCACCATATACGGTGACGGACTTCAAACGCGTACCTTCTGCTACATCGCTGACAATACGCACGCTTGCGCAGAAATCTTTGAGCAGGATAATTACATCAATGATGTAGTCAATATTGGGTCAGACAAAGAGGTGACCATACTTGAGTTGGCATCTATCATCATTCGCCTGACCAATAGTAAATCTGAACTAGTGCACCTACCGCCTTTGCCTGAAGGAGATATGTCGCGAAGGAAACCAGACATCACCAAGATGAAAGCCATACTCAACAGCGAGTTAACGTCTTTAGAAGACGGATTGAAAGCAGTGATTGAATCATTCAAACCGGTCTCTGATGTGCGGAATTAATGGGGTCTTAGGTCTCAATGGTGTTGAAAATCCTTCGGCTACCCTTGGGAAAATGAATGCACGGCTTGCGCATCGTGGACCTGATTCAGAAGGAACCTTTGTGAATGATGCAGTGGCACTCGGTCACCGCAGGCTGTCAATCATTGACGTAAGTGATGCGGGTAATCAGCCATTCCATAGTGCAGACGGCAAACTCACTATGGTCTTCAACGGGGAAGTCTACAATTACTTAGAACTCAAGGAAGAGCTTGACACTTCGACCTTTAAAACAAAAACAGACACTGAGGTAGTGCTTGCCGCCTATGCCAAATGGGGCATTGACTTTCTTTCGAAGCTAAATGGCATGTTCGCCCTAGCTATTTGGGACGAAGAAAACCGACAACTTATTATTGCTAGAGATCGCATCGGAATCAAGCCCCTCTACTACCATTACAGAGGAGATGGTGTTGTGTTTTCGTCTGAAATCAGATCACTCATTGCAAGCAATTTGATTCCGAAAAAACTCGACACCAATGCGCTGATAGATTACCTACGCTACCAAACTGTGCACACTCCGAACACTATTTTAGAAGGCGTTCACATGCTAGAGCCCGGACATTACATGGTCTTTACGGAGAGTGAACACATTCACCAAAAGTATTGGGATCCAGCAACAGTTGAGCTTGTTCATGCGGGCAGACCAGAGCTTTTGACGAACATCAAAGAAAAGCTTCAACAGAGTGTCGAACTGCGAATGAGAGCAGACGTGCCGTTCGGGGCCTTCCTCTCAGGTGGAATTGACTCAAGTGCCATTGTCGGACTGATGTCTTCAGTCACAGAGCTCCCCGTCAGCACCTTCTCTGTCACCTTTGACGAAAGTGAGTTTTCTGAAGCACGCTATGCGCAGCTCATTGCTAAAAAATTCAATACCAAGCACACCGAAATCAAACTCACCCCTGATGATTTTCTGGCGCTTGTACCTTCAGCGCTTGCAGCTATGGACCACCCAAGTGGTGACGGACCAAACACTTTCATTGTAAGCAAAGTCACAAAAGAATCTGGCATCACCATGGCACTTTCTGGTCTGGGTGGTGATGAATTGTTTGCTGGATATTCCATCTTTACACAAGCCGTTGAACTGCTAGATAAGCGATGGCTACAAAGCTTCCCCAAAACGCTTCGACGTGCTGCAGGATCTGCGTTGACCCTTGTAAAACCGGGGATTGCTTCGCGAAAAAAAGCAGCCATTCTCATTCAAGACTATTTCGACCTTGAATACATTTATCCTTTTTCAAGATTGGTGCTTGAAGACGAACAAATCAAAGGATTGGTCAATAATCCGGTGAAATCGCCCAACTTCATTCATGGTTATCTGAAAGAAATCCTAGACCCTTCAATGCCGGGATTTCAGCTTCCTTACTTAAGCAAAGTTTCGCTGGCTGAAATGTCAACCTACATGCAAAATGTGCTGCTCAGAGACTCTGACCAGATGAGCATGGCTCACGCCTTGGAAGTACGAGTTCCCTTTTTAGACCATCATCTGGTGGAGTACGTGCTAGGCATCAATGACCAACAAAAGTACCCTCATACGCCCAAAGAGCTATTGACTGAATCATTGGGAGACCTGCTTCCCAGAGAAATCATTGACCGACCGAAGATGGGCTTCACCTTGCCTTGGGAACATTGGATGAAAAATGAATTGAGGGAATTTTGCGAAGACCGTTTGACTAAGATTGGAAAACGCGAACAATTCAACGCCAAAGGCATTCAGAAAATGTGGCAGCGTTTCTTGAACGGAGATAAATACATCACATGGTCCCGTATTTGGCCGCTTGTGGTCCTTGGACAATGGTTAGAAGACAATCAAATTGACTGAAGCTAACCACATACTCGTTTTTATCGATTGGTATCTACCAGGCTACAAAGCGGGCGGACCCATACAATCCATCGCCAATATGGTGGGTAAACTACCCTATGAGTTTTGGATTGTCACATCGCTCTTCGACCACAACAGTCACACCCCTTATGAAGACATTGAAGAAGCCACATGGATCACGCGAAGACCAAATGAACATGTGATTTACTTTGGTGAAGGTGGACCAAGTAGCAAAGCGCTAAAAAACATCCTGAAAGAACATGATTACGATGCCGTTTACCTCAACAGCTTGTTCAGCACTTCTTATGCTATCAAACCTCTGTGGGTAGCTAAAAAACTAGGCTTGGCATCTAAAATTGTACTCGCTCCAAGAGGGATGCTTAAGTCTGGCGCACTGTCTGTCAAGTCGAAAAAGAAATCAGCCTTCATTCGAGGAGCGAAAGCAATTGGGCTGTTCAGTGGAATTACATGGCATGCAACCAATAAAGTAGAGGAGCAGGAGATTTTAAGCAGTTTCGGGAAAAAAGCGGTGATGAAAATTGCCCCAAACCTTCCGCGAGAACTTCGGGAGCGCACAACTATACCAGCAAAAACTCCTGGGAATATGCAGCTAGTCACGGTTGCCCGTGTGAGTAGCGAAAAAAACATTCTAGGCGGAATTCAATACCTTTCAAAGGTGTCATATGACAACATTGAATGGACCATCTACGGCACGCTACAAGATCAAAATTACTTGAGCAAGTGTCAGAAAGCAGCAGCACAAATCCCCAACTTGACCATCAAATTTGAAGGTGAGATTCACCCTACAGCAATTCCAGAAGCGCTCCAACAAAATCATTTCTTTTATTTACCCACCTTGGGAGAAAATTACGGACATGCCATTGCAGAAGCACTTTTGAACAGCGTACCTGTGATCATTAGTGACAAAACTCCTTGGCAAAATCTGGAAGAAAAGAAAGCTGGATGGGTGTCAAGTTTAGACGCTGAACACTTTAAATCAATTCTAGAATACTGCGCTAACATGGACCATGACTCGTATCTCGCTTGGGTCCAAGGTGCAAAAAATAGAGGATTAGAAATTACTCAGGATTCTTCAGCCATTGAAGCGAATAAAAGACTCTTTGAACGCCATGAATGAAGGTAAAACCACAGATCTAAGCTCGTTCAACAATAGCTGGTACAACCCAGGCTCTAAGGCTCGTCGTGCACTTTGGTATCTGACGAACGTTGTTTGCTTTTTAAATCCCTTGTTTCCTTTTTCATCTGTAAAATGCAGCTTGTTAAGGTTGTTTGGGGCGAAGGTTGGAAAAGGTGTGGTCATTAAGCCACGCGTCAACATCAAACACCCTTGGATGCTCAGCATTGGTGACTACACCTGGATTGGCGAACAAGTTTGGATAGACAACCTCGGACAGGTAACCATTGGAAAACATGCCTGCTTATCCCAAGGAGCGATGCTTCTATGCGGGAATCATGATTATAAAAAAACAACCTTCGACCTCATTGTTGGAGATATTGAACTCGCAGATGGAGTATGGATTGGAGCCCACGCCGTGGTCTGTCCAGGAGTGAGTTGCGCTTCACACGCCATTCTATCTGTTAATTCTGTTGCCACAAAAGATTTGGAAGCATTCGGGATTTACCAAGGCAATCCAGCTCAATTTATACGAAAAAGAAACATCGAAAAATGAAAGTTTCGATCATTACTATAGCCTATAATAGTGCTGAAACCATTGAAGATACCATAAAGTCAGTCTTGGCTCAAACGTACGCTGATTTGGAATACATCGTTGTTGACGGGGCTTCCAAAGACCGCACAATGGACATTGTTAATTCTTACAGCGAACGTATTTCGACCATTGTGAGTGAACCTGACAAAGGCATTTACGACGCCATGAACAAGGGTGTGCAACTGGCTACAGGAGACGTGATTGGCATTTTGAACAGTGACGACTTTTACGCAGACACAGAAGTCATAAGCGACATCGTTAAGCAATTCACTTCTTCCCGTGCTGATGCTGTCTATGCAGACCTCACGTATGTGGAACGGAACAACACTAACAAGGTCATTCGGTATTGGAAGGCAGGAACTTACAAACCCGGACAATTCCTAAAAGGTTGGATGCCGCCCCACCCTACGTTCTTTCTCAAATCAGAGATTTACAAAAAGCATGGCACTTACAGCACAGAGTTGAAATCAGCGGCTGATTATGAGTTGATGCTGCGGATGATTCACAAGCACCAAATTCAAGTAGATTACCTTCCAAGGGTGATTACGCTTATGCGTGAAGGAGGCGAAAGCAATGTATCTCTGAAAAACAGAATTCGCGCGAATAAAGAAGATCGAAAAGCGTGGAAGATGAACAACTTGAAACCTCATCCACTCACCTTATTCAGAAAACCATTGTCTAAGCTTTCTCAGTTCATTAAGAAATAACCTTTTTGCACCTCGCTGAAAAGCACTCAAGCTGCATGCTTTAGCATGGTCATCTTCATTGAAAAGGCATAAAAAAAGAGCGACCTATTGGCCGCTCTTTTCAATTCGTTCCTTTGCTGTAGCTCTTAGAACTTGGCACGCGATTTACGTGAACCAGTTCTGTTTCGCAACCAGCTGTATTTCTTTCTGTAGAAGTTACTACTTCCGCGAATCACTTTCCCAATCGTAAATTGAGAAGTCAAGTATCCATCATTTTGAGAAGAGTCACCACGCTTTGTAGCAAAACCTTCTTGGTATTTGTGATCATTCACAGAACCAGAGTTGATTGGATCATCAATCGCATCTATAATCGCTTGATTTGTTTGACTACTAAAAGCAACAGCAGCTGCTGCTTCTGCAGTAGTACCACCAAGTCTATCAGCAATAAGTTGTGGATCCGCGTATGTGGTAGACAAATCGTCCAAATAGTCAGTGAATGTGGTACGATATGAAATCTCCCAACCAATTCTCCACTCCTTGTTGAACGTAAAATACAAACCAATTCCAGCAGGAATTGCTAGTCCAAAGGTCTCGTATTCCTCATCTTGTCCTTCTGTTCTCCATCCGCGGAGGTCATACCAAACACCAGATTCGAAATCATCATTCGGATCATATAAGATTTGTCCTTGTGGATTGTGTCTAAACACAGAAACACCTCCAAAAACGTACAGTCTAAAATCAGGATTGTAGTAACCTCTTCCGCCAACATCGTTGTCGTAGAAAACAGTAAACTCACCTCTCAGACCTAGCTCAAGCATTCTGTTGCGGAAATTCAGATTTCTAGCAACACGAGCGGGGTTTGTAGAGACATTATCAGCATCGTTGATTTGTAGGTACGTTAGATTCGCTCCAATTGCCAAACGCTTGGAAGCTTTGTATCGTCCGTAACCACCAATTGCAATATTCGTTTGGTTTAAGTGCATGTCCCACGGAACAAAATCACGTCCGATGTCAGCTTTACCACCTATATCGCCAAGGTAATTTGAACCACCTAAAGCCAGTCCGTACTCCCATTTATACTGGGCGTCGGCGTTGCTTGTCACGAAAAGTAGTATTGCTACGTATAGTAGTCTCTTCATTACCAAAGGTTTATGTTTCGGTTAAAGAGCAAAAATAGTGCTTTACCCGCAGTTTCAAAACCTTACAGGCAATTCTTTCAAAATAATCTTTCTGCTCAGACCTATTTTGCGTCTTACATTCGTTGTACGAAATGTCTGACAATTTGTTCAAATTTACCCCATATGAACCGAATAAATAAACTGTTAGGGACCAAATTCCCGCTAATTCAAGCTGGAATGGTGTGGTGTTCTGGGTGGGAACTGGCGTCGGCAGTTAGTTTAGCTGGAGGCCTTGGTGTCATTGGCTCTGGCTCAATGTACCCTGAAGTATTAGACCAGCACATTGCCAAATGCAAAGCATCAGGTGCAAAAAATTTTGCTGTCAACATTCCACTGCTCTATCCTCAAATAGAAGATCACATCAAAACCATCATTGCGCACCACGTACCCGTAGTTATTTCCAGCGCAGGGAATCCGAAAACATGGACCAAAACACTGCAATCTGAAGGGATTAAGGTCATTCATGTGGTTTCCTCTTCCAAGTTCGCGTTGAAGTCCCAAGACGCTGGAGTTGACGCGGTTGTTGCTGAAGGCTTTGAAGCCGGCGGACACAATGGCAGAGAAGAAACCACTACGCTTTGTTTGGTCCCTGAAGTAGCCGAAAAACTCGACATTCCAGTTATTGCTGCTGGTGGCATCTCTGATGGAAAGTCCATGCTCGCAGCCATGGTTCTTGGGGCCGAAGGAGTGCAGGTCGGAAGTAGATTTGTAGCCTCAGTTGAATCTTCTGCCCACACGCACTTCAAACAGGCTGTTGTTGACGCAAAAGAAGGCTCTACCGAACTCTCGCTAAAATCTTTAACACCTGTGAGACTGCTGAAAAACGACTTCTATGAGTTGGTTCGAAGCGCAACTGCAAAGGGTGCTTCCCAAGACGAACTTCGAGCTTTACTAGGAAGAGGTAGGGCGAAAAAAGGCATGTTTGAAGGCCAACTTGATGAAGGAGAACTTGAAATTGGACAAATTGCTTCAAGATTGAACGAAATCTTGCCTGCCAAAACCATAGTTGAACAATTTATTTCTGAATATGAAACCACTGGTGCGCGAAAGCTAGGTGGCTATTTCGATTTCTAAGGCAACCAATTCGCTTGAAACACGGTCTATTTAGTAGCGCAGAAACACTTTAAAAAGCGGACTTCTAGTGAAATAGTCGCTTCTAAAACACGTTATCTCTGCAGATGCACTAATTTTGTGCCTTGAAGATGCAAAAACACTTACTACACATAACCTTTCTATTGAGCACTGTGCTTTGGTCATTTTCGATCAATGCGCAACTAGATGCTCCTGAAATTGAATGCATTACAATTGGTCTTGACGGCAGTGTGAACATTGCCTGGAACCAACCTGCTGATCCCCTTGGTGAGTTCACCAGCTACGAGCTTTTTCAGTTCTTCCCAAGCACCAATACATCAATTTCCATTGCAACGTTTAACAATTACAACACCACCAACTTTGTACCGCCAGGACTAGATGGAAACACGCAAGCATATTGTTTTTTCTTGCAGACAAACTCATTTGATGGTGCAAACCAAACTTCAGCACCAGGAACAACAATGTGTTCGCTTTACCTTCAAGCTGTCCCCGGATTGACGCAAGGTATTGTTAATGTTTTTTGGAACCTTCCTTACATATCCAATCAGCCAACCAACGGCGTTTTCACCGTTTACATGGAGTATCCGGCTGGCACATGGACTGAAGTTGCGAACATTCCTAGCGACCCCATCATCAACACCTATTTCCACGAAGTGACAGTATGCAGTGCTCAGTTGAATTTCCAAGTACGCTATTCAAATGGCAGCTTGTGCAATTCATTTTCCAACATTGATGGCGGTGTGTTTGAAGACGAAATTGATCCATCAGCTCCTGAATTCACCTCGGTTTCTGTAGATAGTTTAACGAATGACGCTACCCTGAATTGGAATCCGCCTCCCCAGGCAGATGTGAGCGGCTACATTATTTATGAATGCATCCCTGGAATTTCAAATCCGGTTGCGCTAGACACTATTTTTGGAGGGAATATCACAAGTTGGATTTGGGATGCAACAGTGTTTGGGGGAACTTCTCAAGCAGATATTGCACCAGAATCATTCAACATTGCTGCTTTTGATAGCTGTTTTGTATCGGCCGGAAACCCAGATCCGGGTCCAGGTGGTTTATCGTGTACCTCAACTATTTTCCTTTCGGCCAACATTACCGCCTGTCAAGATGACGTAAACTTGGTCTGGACGCCTTACACTGGTTGGGACAACGGTGTTTCGTTCTACGAAATTTATGCCCAGGAAGAACCCATTCCCTTTTCAGGAGTTTACAATCCTTCCGAAGTAATTGGCATTGTCAATGGAAACGAAACTTCTTTCGTTCACGAAAACGCAAACCTTGGTAGCTCATACAGATATAGAGTGCGCGCCCTCGCCAGCGGCACAGGATACGAATCTGCCTCCAACACGCGAGTTATCACGCTGTTCTATCCACAATCTCCTGCATCAACCTACTTGAGCAGAGCTACTGTGAACGGACCAAGCGAGGTAGAAGTACGCGTTCAACTAGACGCAACTGTAGGAACTCCTCACTCCTACATCTTAGAGAAGCTCATGTCTTTTTCGAACACCTTCGAACCAATCGATGCACAACAAACGCTCGGAACAAATGAGATCACATTCTTCGACACAGATGTAGACACAAAAGAGCAAAGTTACACCTATCGCATTCGAGTGGAGAACAACTGTGGAGACTCAGTAGGCTCTTCTAACATCGGGAAAACCATTCGCCTTGAAGGTTTTTCAAACACAGAGCGACTGGTAAATAACATCAATTGGAGTCCTTACAAAGAATGGGATGAAGATGTTATGGAATACCAAATATTCCGCAGAATTGACGGTGCTGCATTTCCCACCTTGCTAGATCAAGTAGATGGAACTGAAACGAGTTACGAAGATGATGTTTCAGAACTTTTATACACCAAAGGAGACTTCTGCTATACCATTGTTGCTGTTGAGGAACCCAATGGCATTTCGATTCCCGACGCCGCTTTTTCAAACGAACTTTGCATCACACAAGACCCGGTTATTTGGACGCCAAACGCCTTCGTGGTAGACGGGTTCAACAAAATTTTCAGACCTGTTATTTCTTTTGCAGATTTCGATAATTACCAACTTGAAGTCTACAGCAGATGGGGAGACATCATCTTCACTACTGACGATATTCAACAAGGATGGGATGGCACTTTTAATGGATCACTGGTTCCCGAAGGCCTCTATGCATACTACATTTACGTTGCTGATGGAGCAGGAAGAGTGTATGAAGAAAGAGGAACTGTCACGATGCTAATCAATGGCATAGATTAAGATTCGGTATGGTTGGCAAAATCATTACCTTTGCACAACTTTTTCGATCTATCAACATCAAGCAATCACAGTATGGCTTTTAACGTATCAGACAAAGTCGTGGGAGAAGGATTAACCTACGACGACGTGCTGCTCATACCCGCATTTTCGCAGGTACTCCCTAGAGACGTGAACGTTTCTTCTCAGCTAACGCGAAATATTCGTTTAAACACTCCTACGGTTTCTGCAGCAATGGATACAGTGACCGGTTACCGCATGGCTATTGCAATGGCCCGTCAAGGTGGAATTGGAGTGATACACAAGAACATGACCATTACTGAACAAGCCAATGAAGTTCGGAAAGTAAAGCGTTCTGAAAGTGGCATGATCCAAGACCCAGTAACCCTGAATGAAGGTGCTGTGGTAGGAGATGCACTTCAATTGATGTCTGAAAATAAAATTGGTGGTATTCCTGTTATCAATGGCGAAGGTAAATTGGTTGGCATTGTCACCAATCGTGACCTGCGTTTTGAAAAAGACAACGCTCGTCCGATTAAGGAAGTAATGACAAGCAAGAACATTGTCAAAGCAACTGAGAGTACTGACCTCGAAAAAGCTGCCGCTATCCTTCAGCAGCACAAAATTGAAAAACTGCCTGTTGTTGATCAAAATGACCACCTTGTTGGACTGATTACCTACAGAGACATTTTGAAACTGGTTGAATATCCAAATAGCTGTAAAGATCAATTTGGTCGCCTTCGTGTTGCGGCGGGTGTTGGGGTAACTGCAGATACAATGGAACGCACAGAAGCACTTGTGAAAGCAGGAGTTGATGCGTTGGTTGTTGACACCGCCCACGGACACAGTCAAGGTGTGCTTGACACCTTAAAAAGCATTAAGACCAGATTCCCAGACTTAGAGGTAATCTGCGGAAACATTGCCACAGGAGCTGCAGCCAAAGCACTTGTTGATTACGGCGCTGACGCAGTCAAAGTAGGGATTGGCCCTGGTTCCATTTGCACCACCCGTATCATTGCTGGAGTTGGTGTTCCTCAGCTGTACGCAGTGATGGAAGTTGCTAAAGCACTTGAAGGAACTGGAGTGCCGTTGATCGCAGATGGAGGAATTCGTTTTACAGGTGACATTGTCAAAGCGCTAGCAGCTGGGGCAAGTACGGTGATGATTGGTTCTATGCTCGCTGGAGTTGAAGAATCTCCAGGAGAAACCATCATTTATGAAGGAAGGAGATTTAAATCGTACCGTGGAATGGGATCCATTGAAGCCATGCAAAAAGGATCTAAAGACCGCTATTTCCAAGATACTGAAGACGACATTAAAAAGCTTGTTCCTGAAGGAATTAGCGGACGTGTTCCTTACAAAGGAAGCGCACAAGAAGTGATGTATCAAATCATCGGTGGACTTAGAGCCGGAATGGGATATTGTGGAGCTCCAAGTATTGAAGCGCTACAAAAGGCACAGTTTGTGCGTATCACAAATGCTGGAATCAAGGAAAGTCATCCGCATGATGTGTTCATTACGCGTGAGGCTCCAAACTACAGCTTAAGATAGAGTTGTACTCCTTTTTAACAATGTTGTACTTTTGCACGTTACTACCTTAAATGCTTAACAAAATGAAATCATTGAATCGTCTATTTACGATCTTATTTGCACTTGTATTGTCTGCCAATTCATTCGCTCAGAATGATTCAGAAATCGTTCTAACTGTTGGTGATGAGAACGTTACGAAAGCTGACTTTGAAAGCATCTTTAGAAAAAACAACAGAGACTCTGTAGTTACAGCAGCCTCGTTGGATGAATACATGGAGTTGTTCATCAATTTCAAATTAAAGGTAAAAGCTGCTCGCGAAGAAGGCCTCGATACAAACGCTTCATTCATTCGCGAACTTGAAGGGTACCGAAAGCAATTAGCTCGTCCGTATTTAATTGACAATGAGTTGCTAGACGAATTGATTCAAGAAGCATACAAGCGCAGTAGCGAAGAAGTTCGTGCCAGTCACATCCTCATTAAGTGTGATGCCAATGCACAACCAGAAGATACCTTGAGAGCGTACAATCGCATCAAAGAACTTCGTAAGCGCATTGTAGCTGGCGAAGATTTCACAACAGTAGCGAAATCAAAAGGAGGATCAGAAGACCCTTCAGTAAGAGATAACGATGGTGACCTAGGTTACTTTACCGCATTTCAAATGGTCTATCCTTTCGAAAATGCAGCATTCAAAACTGCAGAAGGAGAAATCTCACCCATCATTCGTACACGTTACGGATACCACATATTGA
>CAYGUR010000016.1:0-2505 GCA_964353035.1 uncultured Comamonadaceae bacterium
AGGTACACGTCCAGCTTCTTTTGTTACGTCGCTGAAGGAATTCCCCATGAAACGCTTTATTGAGAAAACCGTTTTTGTTGGATTGGTGATCGCTTGACGTTTAGCCGGATCTCCAACTTTACGTTCGCCTCCTTCAACAAAAGCGACCATCGATGGTGTTGTACGCTTGCCTTCGCTGTTGGTGATAACTACAGGTTCGTTACCTTCCATTACAGAAACACAAGAGTTGGTGGTACCGAGGTCAATTCCGATAATCTTGCTCATATTGTTGTTCGTTTATTTGCAATTTTAAATTCACCTTTCCTTTGTCAATCTTTGTGCCACTGGATTTATCTGTCACTTTTATGCAATTTTGACAGATTATTGCTGACAGTTCATGAACTTAGGCTTCTCTTGCATGACAAAATGACGATGGAACAACCAGAGTTCAGTAAATTGCGCCGAAATCCATTCGAATAAAAATGACAGATCCACACGCCAAATTGAGTGCATTGATTCAGGTTGTTAAATCTGACGGACTGCTAGCGCAAAGCGAAGTTGACATGCTGATGAACATCGCTCAACGGTCTGGCTTTTCGGAAGAACAACTTACTGAAGCCGCAACCCAAAAACCAAAAGGACTCAATAAGCTGCAGCTCTCAGACAAGATTAGATTGTTTTATCAAGCGCTCTTGCTAGCCAATGCTGACGGTGAGATTTCCGATGAGGAAACCATTGTGCTGCACGATTTAGGACTCGCACTCAAACTTGACGCTTTTAAAGTACAAATCCTCATTCAAAATGTGAAAGAAATAGGAAGTACTGAGTTGAGTGAAGAGGATCTAGATAATCTCTTGCAGTTGTAATGATGGAGTTCCAAGATCAACTTGGAAGAAGGGGGCATCTTCCTGCTGTGCCGAAACGCATTGTGTCAACCGTTCCTAGCCAAACTGAATTCTTGTTCGACTTAGGTTTGAATGACGAAGTTGTGGGCATCACCAAGTTTTGTGTGCATCCAGCTGATAAGTGGCGAAGCACTGAGCGCATCGGAGGGACGAAAACCCTAGATCTTGCCAAAATCAAATCCCTTCGTCCTGACCTTATTATTGCCAACAAAGAGGAAAATACCCAAGCTCAAATTGAAGCGCTTGCCGAAGAGTTCCCCGTATGGATTTCAGACGTTCAAAACCTTGAAGATGCCTTTGACATGATGACTAACATCGGTGAGTTGGCAGGGAGAAAAGAAGAGGCCATCGGAATTAGAAACACGGCAGAGCAGAGCTGGAATGACATTAAATGCTCAGCGAAACCAACGAAAGTAGCCTATTGCATCTGGAATGAACCCCTCATGTTTGCTGGTGAAGCAACGTTTATTGATGCCGTTTTAGCCTGGCTCGGATTTGACAATGTAGCAAAGGCGTGGGAAGGAAGGTATCCAGAGGCAGATGTGAATGCGCTGTCAAACGCATCGCCAGAGATTGTTTTCTTGTCAAGTGAACCTTTTCCTTTCGGTGAAAAACATCAAAAAGAATTGGCTGAACAGTCCACTAATATTTCAAGAGGATTTCCGTTAGTAAACGGAGAAATGTTCAGTTGGTACGGTTCTAGGCTCATACCAGCAGCAGCATACCTGAAACAACTTTTGAAAGAATTAAATTTGAAGACTTCATAACTATTGTGAAACTGCTTCTTGTGCCGAAGTATTTCACGCAACTTTGTCTTCCATCTGAAAAATAAAATGCGCCAACTAGCTCTCTTTGCCTCCTTCTCCATGCTCTTGCTTCTCTCTGCTGCTTGTTCGGCACAGCGAACGGGCGTGGTCTTGAGCGGCGGTGGGGCGAAGGCAGCAGCGCACATAGGCTTCCTAAAAGTACTGGAGGAGAACGAAATCCCTATTGACTACATCACCGGTTCTAGCATGGGCGCAGTAATTGGAGGGATGTACGCTTCCGGACTATCCATCCATCAAATAGATTCCATTTTCAGGTCAGATGAATACCGAAGAATGGCCGAAGGAAACATTGCTGATGAACTGCGCTTCTACTTCAAGGAAGAAGCACCGAACGCTTCAATGGGAACCATTAAATTCAATCGAGGCAATTTAGGTACTCCGCCCATTCCACTTAAATTGATCAATTCCGCGTTGTTAGATTTCAACTTTATGGTTGGTTACAGCCAGGCTTCTGCTGCGGCAAATTACAACTTCGACAGTCTCATGGTTCCTTTCAGGTGTGTGGCAGCAGACATCGAACGAAAAGAACAGGTGATTTTCAAGAGCGGACATCTTTCAACCGCCATTCGTTCTTCAATGACCTATCCGTTCTACTTAGAACCTATTTCTGTTGATGGTCAGCTCTTGTTTGACGGAGGCTTGTACAATAACTTCCCTTCAGATGTGCTGTACCATGACTTTCTTCCAGATGTGATTTTGGGGTGCAATGTAAGTTCGAATGAAGAACCACCTTCAGCAGACGATTTGCTTTCTCAGCTGAAAAGCATGGTGGTCTATGAAACCAATTTTGAAAC
>CAYGUR010000016.1:2515-6049 GCA_964353035.1 uncultured Comamonadaceae bacterium
ATGAAATGGTCATTGTGCAGCCCGTGCTTGAAATAGGTACATTTGATTTCAAAGATCTTGGAAAAGCCATTGACGCGGGCTATGCAGCGGCGCTGTTGCAAATAGATTCCATAAAGGCAATCTGCTCTAGAAGAGTGAATGCAGAAGAGATGGCTGCGCGAAGGGCGAAGTTTAACGCGAAGAAGAAAAAGCTCATTTTTGATGAAATCACAGTTTCAGGATTAGACAAGTCACAGAAGGCCTACGTGCGAAAGTTTATGCGTCGAAAGGCAGATACACTAACTGTACAGTCTCTTCAGCAGAAGTATTTCCGGGTCTATTCAGATGACAAAATTCGAAGTGTTTACCCAACAGCTACCTTCAAAGAGCAAACGGGGTATTACACACTTAACATGAATATGAAAAAGGAGAAAGACATCCTTCTTTCTGTTGGTGGAAACGTCTCTTCAAGGCCACTTAACATTGGGTATGTTGGGTTGAAATACAACATCTTCGGTAGAGTGAGCACAACCATTCACGCGAACTCCTACTTTGGTAAATTTTATGGTTCTACTCATGCGGGGGCGCGATTCGATTTTCCATTTCGCATTCCCTTTTCGGTGGAACCTTCGATTACCTTAAATCGCTGGGACTATTTCAGAAGTTTCGCCACCTTTTTTGAAGAAGTACAACCTTCATTTATTGTTTCGAGTGAACGGTTTGCAAGCCTTCGTTTGCGCATCCCGGTGAACAACAAGGGGCGAATTGATCTTATCGGAAATACAGCAAGAACTGCAGATGATTACTACCAAACAGAATCCTTTGCCCCGGCAGACACAGCAGATCGAACCAGGTTTGACGCCATGATTTTTGATGGGCTCTATGAACGAAGCACCTTGAACAGGAAGCTTTATGCCAACAGAGGTACACATTTTTTTATCAGGGGAAAGAAGACCTACGGAACAGAACAAACCATTCCAGGTTCAACTTCTTTGAATAAAGATACCGTTGAGACCAACCGAGATTGGTTAAATGTGAAGTTGAATTACCAAAACTACTTTTTGCACAAGGGACCATTTGCAGTGGGTTTTTTGGTCGAAGGTGTTTATTCCAACCAGCCTCAGTTTCAGAATGTCACTGCTTCGCGGATCGCGTTGCCTGCCTTCCAACCAATCCCCGAAAGCGCTACTTTCTTTCTCAATCAATTTAGAGCCCAAAGCTATGGAGCTGGAGGGTTGATGTTCGTTACTTCGTTCACACCCAACTTCGAACTGAGGTTAGAAGGTTATGCGTTTGCCGGAATTGGAAATACAGATGCCAATTCCGAAGGGATACCGTTTTTTGAGTTTCAGATAGATCCTGTTTTCATGGGCTCAGGTGCACTTGTACTTCATTCGCCACTGGGTCCGTTGAGCCTTTCAGCGAACTACTACGACCTCAAAGAAGAGAAGTGGAGCTTTGTTTTTAACTTCGGATACCTCATCTTTAATAGGTCTGTAAGACATAATTAATTTCTGAAGGTGGATTTTCTACCTTTGTCCAAACTTTTTTCATGAGTAAAGCAAAATTTGGAGTTATCGGTGCCGGACATATTGGCAAGCGACACGCTGAAATGATTTCTCGTCATGCTGACGCTGAATTGATAGCAATGTGTGATCGCAGAACGAAGGAAGAGTGCGAAGCTACGTTTGAAGTTCCTTTCTACACTGATCCAAATGAACTGTTAGAGGCACATCCAGATATTGATGTGATTAGTATCTGTACTCCGAACGGATTACACGCTGCCCATGCGCTGATCGCTTTGGAGCACAAAAAGCACATCGTGATAGAAAAACCGATGGGTTTGACGAAAGCTGACTGTGAAAAGGTAATCTACAGTGCGCTCAATGTTTCCCGCCAGGTGTTCTGCGTCATGCAGAATAGATACAGTCCGCCCTCTGTGTGGATCAAAGAAATGGTTGAATCTGGAAAGCTAGGAGATATCTACATGGTGCAAATCAACTGCTATTGGAACCGTGATGACCGCTATTACAAAAAGCTTCATTGGAAAGGTTCAATGGAATTGGACGGCGGAACACTTTTTACACAGTTCTCTCACTTCATTGATATTATGTACTGGCTCTTTGGCGACATCGACAACATCCAAGCCAAGTTCAAAGACTTTAAGCACCAAACGAACACGGAGTTTGAAGACAGTGGCTTCGTGAACTTTGACTTTGTTAACGGGGGAATGGGCGCCTTGAATTTTTCTACTGCTGTCAACGATCAGAATTTTGAGTCTAGCATGACCATTGTTGCTGAAAAGGGAACCGTTAAGATTGGCGGACAGTACATGAACGAAGTAGAGTACTGCCATGTTGAAGACTATACCATGCCTCAGCTTCCTCCTTCAAATCCTGCCAATGATTACGGCACCTACAAAGGGTCAGCTGCAAATCACGGCTACGTAATAGACAACGTAATAGACACCCTGAGCGGAAAGAGTAACATTTCAACCAATGCGCTTGAAGGGTTGAAGGTGGTTGATATCATCGAAAGAATATACGCCGCTGCTGATCGCATTGTGAAGAATTTAGACAGTGAAGTAGCTCAAGACACACCAGTTTCCTAACGTGTGAATAGCAACAAGCCAGCTACCGGCTTTGTGAACCAAGTCATAACTTTGATGTCGGGTTCAGTTTTAGCACAAGCTCTCGGTTTAGGGCTGTCTTTTGTATTAACACGCATTTATTCGCCAGAGAACTTTGGTACACTAGAGCAGTTTGCAATGGTGCTGGCCATCTTTGGTGTGATAATCACTGGGAAGTACGAATTCGCCATACTTCTCCCCAAAAAAGACAATGAAGCGGCCGCACTGACGAATCTCGCAGCGCGAATCACCTTGATCAGTGGAGGGATTTTTGGTGGAATGTTCATCTTGTTTCAATGGCCCATTGCCAGGTATTACGACAATCCGGATTGGCACTGGATTGCCTGGTTTATAGGGCTGGGCTTAATTGGTTTCGGACTTACAAATACCATCACTTACCGACTCAATAGAGAGCAGCGGTACAAAGCTATTAGCTACTCAAAAGCCTTGTTTAGTTTTGTGAGTGAACCTTTAAAGCTTGGCTTGTCTTACTTTGCTGTTTCTGGAGTAACACTGGTCATCAGTGTTGTTGTAGGACATATTGTCACAACACTGTTTTTATTAAACCGCATGCCTATATTGAAGAAGCTGAGGGCAAACTTAGAGCTTCAAAAGGCAATGGCGAAGGAGTATAAAGCCTATCCAACCTATAACCTCTTTGGCAGTTTATTGAACAGACTAGCTCAGTGGGCTCACATTGCACTGTTCAGTTACTTCTTCGGATTGGCTGCGATTGGGTATTTGGGACTTTGTAGGCGTGTTGCAATGATGCCGCTAACTTTATTTAGCGCCAGCTTTTCACAAGTGTATTACCGACGAGTTACAGACATTGAGGATGCGTCTGAATTGCGCAAGAATTACCTCATGAACCTGGGCTATTTGTGCTTAGTTGGAGTAGGGATGATAGGAGTAATCTGGCTACTCCC
>CAYGUR010000016.1:6149-16412 GCA_964353035.1 uncultured Comamonadaceae bacterium
CGGAATAAGATTGTTCTAGGCACATGAAAAAGAAGCTTGTAAGCATTGTACTGAATAACTTTAAGAATGACAGTCGTGTCCTGAAAGAGATCAATGTTCTGGGATCAATGGGCTACGATGCTACCATTTGTGCCTTGCAAACGGGTGATGAACCACTCACAGAACAGCATGAGTATTTTCGAGTACTGCGTGAGCCTGTTAAACGGAAGAAACTACCCAAAGGACAATTCTTTGGTATCCTGATTTACCTTCGTCTCATCTTCGTCATTGTCAAAAAGTACCGCAAGTACGATGTGTGGCATTGCAATGACCTAGAGCCACTCATCATGGCATGGATTGCGAAGAAGTTCAACCCAAAGCTCAAGGTGGTGTATGACGCGCACGAATACCAAAGAGAGCGCAACGCCCGAGGTGGAGTATTGAAGAAAATTACGGCGATTATTGAGCCCGTTGTAATCAAATCAGCAGATGAGGTCATAACAGTGAGCCAAGGAATTGTTGATGAATATAAAAGGTTGTACAACCTAGAGCAGGTGCATCTCATCTACAATGCGCCGCACAAAAAGCAATTCTCAGAGAAGTATGATCTGTTCAGAGAAAAGTTCAATATCCCTTCAGATCATACAATTTTCCTCTATCAGGGTATTTTTACCATTGGCCGGGGTATAGACTTGTTGATTGAATCATTCCGCGGGCTGAAGGGAGAAAAACTTGCACTTGTATTTCTTGGTGGAGGCATGTTCGAAGAGAAGGTGGCTAAGGCTGCTGAGGAACATGAGAACATTCATTTTCATCCCAGTGTGCCATACACGGAAATCATTAAGTATTCATCTTCGGCCGACTTCGGATTGAATTCTGTTGAAAATGTCTGTCTAAGCTATTTCTATTGCATGCCCAACAAACTGTTTGAGTACATGCAAGCTGGAATTCCTATTATTTCGACCCCTCTGCATGATTGCAGAAATTTGGTCGAATCAAGAAAACTAGGATTGGTCATTCCCTCGTTTGACATTGAGGATTTTAAAAAGACCTTTCGCTTAGCGGGAGAAACAGACCCGAATTCATTCACTGAAGCCCTCCATCAAGCGGCACGAGATTTCAACTGGGAACTTGAAGCAGTTAAGTTTCAGGCGATTTATCAAAAGTGGTTGTAGAACAGCGCTTGTGTATTCTGATTCATGCATCTAGCCAAGTAGGTTTCGACATCAAAAAAAGAAGAGTAACTTCGAATTCACCAACGCACTTTCGCACTTCAGATCAATGAATCGAACCGTTTGCCATATTAGTTCCGTACATCCAACCTTTGATAGTCGCATCTTTCAAAAAGAGTGTCGGTCTTTGGCGAAACATGGCTTCGACACCCACCTAGTAATTCAGCATACCCATGATGAGGTCGTTGATGGCGTGCACATTCATGCACTGAAGAAATACGAATCACGATGGAGGCGCATGCTCTTCGGACCTTGGGGCGCATTTCGCGTAGCCTATGGAGTGAAAGCGAAACTCTATCATTTTCACGACCCCGAATTGCTAGGAGTTGGTGTCTTATTGGCCATTTTAGGTAAAAAAGTGATTTACGATGCGCACGAAAATTTGGGAGAACAGATTCGCAGTAAACCCTGGATTCGTCCGAACATACTCAGACGTTTTATTGCATTTTCTGCTACGTTCTTCGAACATATGTGCGCCCTGTTCTTTAGCAGAGTGGTGGGAGTAATACCTGAAATAGCCAATCGGTTTGGTAAAAAAGGCGTTGTTCTAAGAAATGTTCCAGTCATTGATGTGGCATTGAATGCGAAGCCCAAGAACATCGCGAAAAACAGACCGGCTATAATCTTCGTGGGTGGAATCTTTCGCATCAAAGGAATTACAGATCTCATTGAGGCCGTTGGTAAATTAAATGGAGCAGTAGAATTGTGGCTTTTAGGTCGGTGGGAAAGTGATGCTTTCAAAAAAGAGTGCGAAGGCATGGAAGGATATCAGTTCACAAAGTTTCTCGGACTTGTTTCGCCAGATGAAGTATATGAGTTCATTCAAGCCGCAGATATTGGCGCGTGTACATTTCGTCCTGTGCCGAATTACTTGCAATCATTTCCAATTAAAATCTTCGAATACCTGGCCAGTGGAAAACCTGTCATCGCCAGTGATTTCCCTTATTGGCAGAAGAATTTTAGGGAAGGAGTGAAATTCGTGGCTGCTGAATCAGCTGAGTCAATTGCTAAGGGAGTTGAAGAATTACTGCAAACAGATTTAAGCCAGTTGGGTGCTGAAGGCAAGGCAATGGTTCAACGTGATTTCAGTTGGTCAACCGATGAGGCTGTTTTAGTAGAAACTTACAATACATTGCTCAATGGCTGATTACCAAATTGTTTCTTCTGCAAGTGTCAAGGAATCGTTTGATGAGGTGGCGGCTACCTATGGCGGCATATTTTTCAATCATGCCATTTTGAATGCAGCCGGAGCAGGGGTAGAACAGCTGGCTATTGTGCAGAACGATGGCAGATGTGTTGGTGGCTTCAACATTCAGGTTATTAAACTCAAAGGCTTCAAGACCATTGCGTCGCCACTCTTTCATCCGCACTGTGGCTTGTTTATTGTGCCGTTAGAAGGCGGGGCTTCAACCATACTGAGTAGAACAAAGAAAATTTTCACTGCCATTTCGGCCTACCTTTCTGCCAGGAGTGAACCCATTATTAGCATTGCCTTTCCGCCGAAGGCGACTGATATGCAGCCTTTTATCTGGGATGGTTTTCGGTCTTCTGTGCGGTACACCTACCAACTGAATTTGAAAGAACAGCAGAACCTCATTGAAGCTTACAGTTCAAAAACAAGAAACTCGATTAAGAAAGCTGAGAAACTCGGCGTTTCAATCAATCAGACTCCTTCAAATTCAGAGGTGATAGAAATGCTCAATTCAAATGCGAAGGAACAGGGGTTTACCTACCATCAAACGGCGCTTGCGGAATTGGTAGAACAGTCCAGTTCTGGGAATGGCCTTGCTTTTTCGGCCATGTTGGAAGGAAGAACTATTGCCACAGCAGTGACCATTGCTGATGATCAAGTTGCCTATTATTTGTTTGGAGGTGTTGACCGAAAGCTAAACGTGCAAGGGGCCTTAGGTTTTGTGTTGCACGAATTGATGTGCGCCCACCAGAAAGCCGAACGATTAACTTTCGATTTTGAGGGAAGTATGATTCCCGCAGTAGAGAATTTCTTTAGAGGTTTCGGAGGTCAACAAGTTCCGTATTACATGATCACCAAAGCTCCATTTTGGTTAGCTCCCCTCTTAAGACTCAAAGGGAAAAATGAATTCTAAACGCGGATTCCCATTACCAGAATATCATCAATTTGCTCGTTGGTACCCTTCCAATCTTGAAGAGCGCTTTTAATCGCCATCTCTTGTTCATACATAGTTTGATCATGTATTTCTGTGATCATTTTGATGAAGCGCTTGCGCATGAATTTTTTCGTGTTTGGTCCGCCAAATTGATCTACATATCCATCAGACGACATGTAAAAGGTGTCTCCAGCTTTGAATTTGCGCTTCTTTAATGTGAATGTTTTGGATTTCATTTTGAAGGTTCCTCCAAGAGAAAAGCGATTTCCTTTTTCTTGTTCTAACACCCCATCACTGATATGATAGAGTGACTGAAAAGCTCCTGCAAACTCAACTTCATTGGTGTCGTAATCAAATTTACAGAGAGAAATGTCCATTCCAGTAGAGATCAGTGTATCGCTGTGGTCTTGCTTTAGCTCACGAATCACATATTCATCAATTGATTTGAGAACCTCAGCCGGATTGGCTAATTGATTTTCAATGATGGCTTGGTTCAACATTTTAGATGAGATCATGCTCATAAAAGCACCAGGTACACCGTGTCCTGTGCAGTCAACACAAGCAATCCACCTGACGTTTCCAACCGTATAGAACCAGTAGAAATCACCACTAACAATGTCCTTTGGTCTCATGTAAATGAAGGCATCTTGGAATGCATTGGCTACACTGCTGTGCGAAGGAAGTAGCAATTGTTGAATTCGTTTTGCTGCAATGATGCTCTCCGTCATTTGTATGTAGTTCTCGCGCATGATTTGATTGAACCGATCGCGATCAGCAGCTTGGTTGCGGAGCTTCTCATTTAAATTTGATAGCTCTAACATACGCTGAGCCACGGTGTCTTCAAGTCGTTCAACTACTTTGAGCGCTCGTTCTTCTGACTTTTTAATCAGGGTTAAATCGCTGAAGCTGACGTTGAAGAATTGCGGACGTGAAGAATCGTAAACAGTCTTAATCCGCAGTTCTAGTCTGGAGTCTTTAAAGCTTCTCGTGGAAAAGGTGAATTCTGAACTTGTAATTCCTTGACTGAATTGATCTAAACACTTCAGCACGTGTCTATAAAAAGTAGGAGGGAAGAGCAGGTGGAAATCATTGATCAATTGGACGCGGTCATTCGCTTCAAATAGCTTTAACGCTTCTTCATTGACTGCTGTTGGAACAAAAGAGTTCAGTGCTTCTCGTATCGTTTTAACACGGTTGACTTGATCAAGCTGAGGATTGATTATTTCGGTGAGGTCTCCGGCCATGGACATCTCCATGATGGCAACGCCAGCGTGATCAAAGATTGATTTGTAGCGAAGCTCGCTCATGTAGAGTTCGCGTGCTATTTTTTTTCGTGCGTCTTCAGAGAACTTGCGTTGAATTGCCTTTTGGATAGCAACATCCAGTCGGAGCATTGAGGTTTTAATGATGTAATCATCAATCCCTTCTTTAATGCACTCAATGGCGGTTTCTTCGGTTAGTTCACCGGTTACAATGATGAAAGGTACTTCAATCCCGAGGCTTCGAACGGTGAAAAAAGCCTCCATTCCAGTATATTGGGGTAGCGAGTAATCGCTTAATACCACGTCAGGTTTGTTGTGTTTTAGGTAGGATTCGAATCCGGCTTTGTCTGTCACATGATCAACGCTCCATCTAGGATGGGATTTTTTCAATTGAGACTGCACCAACTCAGCGTCTAGAGGGTAATCTTCTAACAGCAGAATTCGAATATCTTGAAGGTCGGTCATTTCAGTTCTTAGCTTCTCCACTTCATTTGTTTTACCTAGAGCAAATTTAAATGAAGTGGAGAGTAAGCTTTGAACGTTCTAGACCGATAAGGTTGTAGTATCCTAGAACAAGTGTGATAGGAAAATTCTTACGATGCTGGAATGAGGTTGTGCAACAACATGTACTTAATAATGTCTGAATTGTTGTCCATATTCAATTTGGTCAAGATGCGACTTCTATAGGTAGAAATGGTCTTCGCACTTAAGCTTAATTGATTTGCAATTTGATTGTTCGCTTTACCCTCACCTATAGAAAGGAACACTTCATATTCTCTGTCAGACAGTGTAAGGTGCGGTAGCTCTTGATTCTTGTTATTCATTTCACGATACAGCAGTTTCGTGATTTGCGGACTTAAGTATTCACCACCATTCTGAATTGTTCGGATGGCATCGATGAGAACTTCTGGAGCAGAATCTTTGTGAAGGTAACCTGACGCTCCTGCTTTCAGCATACGAATGGCAAATTGATCCTCAGGATACATGCTTAATACCAGCACCTTAATGTCAGGATAAAATATTTTAACTTGTTTCAGCACTTCAAGACCGCTTCTGCCTGGTAGCGACACATCCAGTATGATAATATCTGGCTGTTCTTTTCGTAACCGTTGAAGTAACTCTTCACCACTGGCAATGTCATCAGCAATGATTTGGATATCAGGAAAATTAGCGATGATTTTACTGAGGCCTTCTCTTACGATTTTATGATCGTCACAAATAACTACATTTATCATATCTGATAAGTTTTGGTTGATTTCTTAACCAAATCTAAGTTGACTTTTGATAGTTCGTTATAGGATTGAATCTGCACTGCCAGTAGGATATTTCCTACATCTGTCAATTTGACTGAGGTGCTAAATCGTGCAGAAGGATGTATTTTACCAGGTCAGAGTTGTTGTCGAGCTGCATCTTTTCTAAGATACGCGTACGATAGGTACTAATGGTTTTGACGCTCAGATAGAGTTGAGCAGCGATGTCTGAAATCGATTTTCCCTCACCGATGTACAAGAGTACTTCGTATTCTCTGTCAGACAGGGTAGTGTGAGGGAGTTCTCGATTTTCATTGTTCATTTCATTGAAAAGTAACTGCGTAATCTTCGAACTAAGGTATTCACCGCCACCTGCAATCTTTCGGAGCGCTTCAAAAAGTATCTGCGGTTCAGAATCTTTGTGCAAATAGCCCGAAGCTCCTGCTTTAAGCATGCGTATAGCAAATTGATCTTCTGGATACATACTC
Source organism: uncultured Comamonadaceae bacterium (assembly GCA_964353035.1). GTDB lineage: Bacteria > Bacteroidota > Bacteroidia > Flavobacteriales_D > Sanyastnellaceae > JAQWQB01. The sequence continues at coordinate 12,487 of CAYGUR010000016.1, forward strand.
AGAACAAGCACCTTAATTTCAGGGTGCATCAGTTTGACTTGTTTCAATACTTCTAGGCCACTTCGACCAGGAAGTGAAACATCAAGGATAATGATGTCAGGAATATGGGTTTTGAATTCTGTGAACAACGCTTCCCCACTAGAAACGTCGGCTACAACTTTGAACTCAGGAAAAACATTGATAATCTGTTTCAGTCCTTCACGAACAATTTTATGATCGTCACAAATAATTACATTAGTCATTGGGAGAGAGTTTATTTGGTTCGAATACGCGTATGTTAATTTTAGCTCTAATAAGTTACGTGTTTATTTTCTCTTTTGCGAATGTTACGGTTATGGTAGTACCTTCTTGTGGTTTTCCATTCATCTCAAAAGTACCATCCCAGTTTTTAATGCGTTCCCGCATACCAAACAAGCCTAAGCTTTTCGACTTCAGCGCCTTCTGTTTATCAATTCCAACACCATTGTCTTTGATTTCTAGTTTAAGCTCTTCGCCATCAATTACAAAACTCACCCACGCTTTAGAAGCATTTGCATGACGATTAATGTTGGTTAGCGCTTCCTGTGTCATGCGGTAAATAGCTGTGCAGAAATCCTTGCTAAAATGGAGGTCGCCAGTATCCACAATTAACTCACATTGGGTTTCGTGATTCTTATTGTAATTCTCAATATGCCACTCTAAAGCAGGGATCAGTCCGATGTCGTCAAGCACAACCGGACGCAGTTCATGAGCAATACGTCGAACTGTTTGGATGGTTTGTGTTGTAAGGTCCAAGAGGTATTCAATTTTCTCTAGAATGGCATCAATCTGAATCTCATCTGTGTTTTCCTTTGTGAGTTCTTGTCGGATCCAAAACAGCCCAAGTTTATTACCTGTCAGTTCTTGACCGAGTTGATCATGAATTTCCATGGCAATCTTTTTCTTTTCCTCATCTCGAATGTTCTCTAGGTGTTGCGTTAAATGATGAAGTTTATCGTTGAGCTCTTTCAGCGCTTCTTGGGCCTTCACCCTTTCGGTGATTTCAGTTGGGATGAAAACAACAGACTCAACCACACCTGCCTTCAGAACAGGTCCTAATTTACAGAAGTACCATTTTGATTCAGGGTTGTCAGGATTTCCTTTTAAGTCTAGCTTTAATCCTTTTCCTGAACCAAAACAGTTGCGAATAGCTTCGCGAAGCAATCCTGCATTTTCTTCATCTAAAAACTGGAAGATGGATTTCCCTATTATTTGATGGCGCGGCCGTTGATCAATATCTCGGTTCACATAAATGATCGTTCCTTCCGCATCTAGTTTGTAAATGCTTCCTGGCGCATTTTCTGCGATAGCTTTGAAATTGGCTTCGCTAGCAGCAAGGTCTTCTATTGCATTGGCCTTTTCAATAAGAGTGGTTTTGGCCGAAAGTGCATTCATGATGGCACTCGGGAGTCTACCTAAACTGTCTTTTAAGACATAGTCATCAGCTCCTGCTTTGATACATGCAACGGCTGTCTCTTCATTCAATGATCCTGTGCAGATAATGAATGGGATAAATTCACTTTGTGTTCGCACGAATTTCACAGCATCCATACCCGTATACTGCGGCAAGGAGTAGTCGCTGACAATAACATGAGGCTTAAAACTCGAAAAAACATCGAGAAACTCCTTACCGTTCGTAGTGTGCTTGACTTCAATTTCAAGATCTACTTTTCTTAATTGAAGCTTTATTAGTTCGGCATCTGTCTGCAAATCTTCAAGTAAAAGAACCCGTAAAATGTCAGTAGATTCATTCGCAAACAAATACTCATTCGTGTATTTAGAGATGGGTGTCATTTGATTCTTTTCTCAGTTTAAAGCTCGGTTGATTTCTGTCCAATACTTAACGGCTTCGGTAATGGCTTTTGAATGCAATCCATATTCAATTGGCTTTACGATGTAGCTGTTAGCTCCTAAGTTATAGGCTTCTTTTACATCGGCTTCAACAGCTGAACTGGTAAGGATTACTACGGGAATACTATTCCACTCAGCGTTGGACCTAATCGCTTTCAACACTTCAAAACCATTCACTTTTGGCATCTTTAGGTCAAGCAAAACCAGTTTTAAAGACTTGCTAAGCTTGTATTCAGCGAATTGGCCGTCTGTTTTTAAGGCCTCAATTGCTTGCGCTCCGTCCCGCAACACTAACACTTTAGATTGAATTCCACCCTTTGTTAAAGCAAGGGTTGTCAGTTCTGCATCATTCGAGTTATCATCGATGAGCAGAATCTCTATTTTTTGTTCGTTCATTCTTCAGATGAGATATGGGGTAAAATACAGTTTCATGAAAATAAAAAAGGGGGCTAGGCCCCCTTTTATTAACTTTTTTGAGTGAATCACCCTACGATGGTTCTGTAGGTGACGTTGTATTCTTTATCTTCTGAAAACAATGGAGCTCCCAGTTCTAGCCATTCTTTGGCTGTCGCGCGATCCCCAGCTTCGTCCATCTGCTCCGAATTGAGAATGATTGCTCGTTTCAATAAATCTTTTTGCTCTGCTTTCAACGTTGAACAGTCAATGGTGTTCATGATTTCTTTCGCCTTTTCAAAAGCGTCACGTGCGTCTTTGGTTGAACGCATGAGCTCATACGTGTAGGCCAACATTAGCCAAGCTCCAGGATCATTCTCGTCAATGTCTGTTAGGTTTTTGTAGTGACTTTTGGCACGAATGTATTTTTCACTGCCAATTTCCTTTTCGCCCTCTTCAATCACTGATTGACGAACTTCGCTGATGAAATCTTCAAATTCAGCTACGAATTCATTTTCCTTGTCTTTTTTGCGGAATTTCTCGAGGTACTTCACAGCGTTTTTGAACGACTTGTATTCGTACTTTTCCTTCAACACCTCATCGTCTGATCTGTAGATTCTATAGTATGCCATGCTTGCGTAGACATAAGGCAATGCATCTTTTGAAGTTTTATCACTTTCAATGTACTTGAAAGCCTTGTCTAAACATCTGCTATAATTTTCATCTACAATGAGTTCTAGCAAATCATAATAATTGCTTTGTGCCCTAGCGAACAGTGATGCGCTAGCTAGAAATGTAAGTAGTAGTATTTTCTTCATATCAGTATTATAGTATATCAGACTTGGATATGCAAACTTGGTGCCTAAATTACTTTGAATCTGCGGCATCTCAAAAATCATAGGCTAAATTTGCATCATTCTGATGAAAAATAATCCATCTCCTGATTCCTTTCACCCAGCACTTGAGTGGTTTGGTTCCAAAAATTGGTCGCCATATGATTTTCAAGTGAAAGCTTGGTCTGCTTACCTTGAAGGAAAAGACGGAATCGTGAACGCACCAACGGGCAGTGGGAAAACGTATTCCCTACTCGTTCCTATTGCCTTGGAAGCGTTGCAAAACAAAACAAGCAAGGGTATTCAGGTCATTTGGATAACTCCTATTCGAGCGCTGGCAAAAGAAATTAAGATTTCTGCTGAAAGGTTGATTTCTGGACTAGGTTTAAATTGGGAGGTAGGCATTCGAACAGGAGATACAAGTCAAGCTGAACGTCAGCGCCAAAAAAAGCAATTTCCTCAACTCTTGATTACAACTCCAGAAAGCCTTCACATTTTATTGGCATCGAAAGGATATGCCAAAGTATTCCAGTCGGTCAAAGCTTTAGTAGCTGATGAATGGCATGATTTAATGGGCAGCAAACGTGGAGTGCAATTGGAATTGGCCCTGTCAAGGCTGTATTCAATTGCTCCAAATATCAAGGTCTGGGGCATTTCTGCAACAATTGGAAACCTCGACCAAGCAATGGAGGTTCTTTTGGGTCTGAAACGAAGCCCGAAAGGTGTTTTGATTCGGTCTGGTCTTAAAAAGAATCTGGTGGTGCAAAGCCTGATGCCAGAGGAAATTGAGAAAATGCCGTGGGCCGGACACATCGGGCTGAAATTGTTACG
>CAYGUR010000016.1:16422-25972 GCA_964353035.1 uncultured Comamonadaceae bacterium
CGAAGGAAAATTGAGTGCAGTGATTTGCACATCTTCGCTCGACTTGGGTGTCGATTTTCGTCCGGTAGAAGCCATTGTGCAAATTGGTGGACCAAAAGGAGTGGCTAGGTTCATGCAACGGGCTGGTAGGAGCGGACATCAGCCAGGAGCAGAGAGTAAAATTTTTTTCTTACCCACACATTCTCTCGAACTTATAGAAGCCGCAGCGTTGCGCTCTGCAGTGGATCAAGAATACCTCGAAGATCGAATGCCTTACGTCAGGTCATTCGACACCTTAGTTCAATATCTAACCACATTGGCTGTTTCTGACGGCTTCGCCCCAGAAGAACTAAAAAGTGAAATTCAGAATACCTTTTGCTTTGCAGGCATCTCTGACGAAGAATGGAAATGGTGTCTTCGTTACATCACCACCGGAGGACAGTCGCTTTCAGCCTATGATGAGTATAAAAAAGTCATAATCGAAGAGGGCGTTTACAAAGTGGCCAATGCACGCGTAGCACGAAGGCATCGCATGTCTATTGGGACCATTGTGGGAGACACCATGATGTCTGTGAAGTACAAGCGAGGTTCACTCATTGGTCATGTGGAAGAGTATTTTGGCGCTAGCCTGCGGCCGAATGACACGTTTTGGTTTGCAGGACGAAGCCTAGAGCTGATTCGCATCAAGGAAAACACCTTGGAAGTTCAGAATTCGAAGAAAACCACCGGGAGAATACCTGCTTGGCAAGGAGGAAGGATGCCTTTTTCTTCGAAAATGTCTGACATGATCAGAAAAAAAATCAGTGATTACACCGAAGGACGAATTCAAGATCCAGAAATGGAGAAGATCAAGCCGCTGTTAGAATTGCAATCTGAACGCTCACATTTGCCAAGGCAAGATGAGTTTCTAGTGGAACAGGTTCAAACCAAAGATGGCTACCATGTATTCATGTTCCCCTTTGAAGGAAGACTTGTACATGAAGGACTGGCCTCTCTTGTGGCATATCGGTTGAGTTTGCTTCGTCCCATTTCATTCTCGTTAGCCTTCAATGACTATGGGTTTGAGCTCCTTTCAGATCAGCCCATTGACCTTGAAGAGGCCTTCGCCAATAATGTGCTCTCACCAGACTATTTAATGGATGATTTAGAAGCGTCCATTAATTCAGCAGAATTGGCCCGTAGGAAGTTTAGAGACATTGCTGTGATTGCTGGACTCATTTTTCAAGGTTTTCCAGGAAATCACATGAAAGATCGACATTTGCAATCCAATTCTTCACTCGTATTTGATGTCTTCGCTGATTACGATGCTGAAAACTTATTGCTGAGACAGGCCTTTGATGAAATGATTGATCACCAACTGGAAATATCAAGGTTTCGGGCTGTGCTTGAACGTGTTGAGAAACAAAAGTTGGTCATTACCTATCCCAACAAACCAACACCTTTGGCGTTTCCAATCATGGCTGATCGACTAAGACAAAAGCTTACCTCAGAGTCAATAGGCGATAGAATCAAGAAAATGTCGCTGGAATTTGGTGATTAGAAATGTGATTTCTTTCATCATTTGGTAAACTTTGGTTCGCTTCCCTGCTTTCAAAATGGTATTTTCGCTCTTCGTAAAACCAAGCAAGTGCAAAAGATTTTGAAATTCACACTCCTTCTGGGCATTATCTGTTTCGCCGCAGGAGTGTCTGCTCAAGGAACTATCAAAGGATTCATCAAAGACAGTTCAACGGGTGAGCCAGTGCCTTTCATCAATGTTTACCTTGAAGGAACAACCTACGGTATCCAGACAGATGTTACAGGATACTACTCACTGACGCAAGTTGAACCGGGAACCTATAAATTGGTTGTGGCAAGTATTGAGTATGCAAAGGTGTCTGAAGAAATCACCATTGAAAACGGCAAAGTATACTCAAGGAACTTCCAGGTTGACCCAAGTGTAGTAGAGCTAGAAGGTGCTGAAATTAATGCCACCAATGGCGAACAGGAAACTGAAGTACGTACTGCGGTTGAAACCATTCGTCCGGCTGACTTGAAAAGAGTGCCCTCATTTGGCGGACAAGCAGACATTGTGCAGGTCTTACAAGTGTTGCCAGGATTTGTTTCTACAGGTGACCAAGGTGGGCAGCTTTACATCAGAGGTGGTAGCCCCGTTCAAAATAAAGTGCTTCTTGATGGGATGATTGTCTACAATGCATTCCACAGTATTGGGCTATTCTCTGTGTTTGATTCAGACATCATTGCGAATGCAGATGTTTATTCGGGTGGTTTTTCAGGCGAATTTGGAGGAAGAGTAAGTTCAGTGATGGACATTACAACACGAGACGGAAATAAGAAAGAAGTGTCGGGTAAAATTGGTGCTAGTCCGTTTGGTGGAAAGATCATGGTCGAAGGGCCTTTGAAAAAACTCCAAGAAAACGGAAGTGGAATTAGCTACATTTTCTCCGCTAAGCGCTCATACTTGGAAGAAAGCTCGAAACTCTTCTATAGCTACATTGACGAAGACGGACTTCCATTCAACTTTACTGATTTGTACGGAAAAGTATCATTCAGCGGCGGAAGTGGAAGTAAGTTTAGCTTGTATGGATTTAGCTTCAATGATGATGTGCGCTATCAAGCGCTTTCAGATTTAAACTGGTCAAATGTGGGGGGAGGGGCAAACTTCCTCGTTGTACCTTCGGGCTCTGCAGTGCTGATCAGCGGGAATTTCGCCATTTCAAATTACGAGGTAACTTTGAGGGAAGACGACGTTGATCGTGACAGAAGAAGCTCTATTAACGGATTTAACTTCGGACTTGACTTCAAGTACATTCTTGGTGATGACGACATTAAGTACGGGGTTGAAGTAGTAGGATTGACAACAGATTTTATCACCTTCAACTCGCTTGGAGTAGAAGTGTCTCAGAAACAAAACACAACGGAACTTGGGTTCTATACCGCATACAAAAAATCAGCGGGGAAATGGTTAATCAATCCAAGTGTGCGTGTGCAGTACTACGCTTCTGTAGGGCAGACAAGACTTGAGCCTAGACTCGGGTTGAAATACAAAGTGACCAGAAGATTTAGATTGAAAGCTTCAGGCGGACTGTATTCACAAAACCTGATTTCAGCGAACAGTGATAGAGATGTAGTGAACTTGTTCTATGGTTTCTTAACGGGACCTGAGAACCTGCAAGATGAACTCGTTTTGCCAAATGGTGATACAAGGGAAATCAAAAATGCGCTACAATTGTCTCAGCACGTTGTGGCTGGATTCGAATTCGATGTGACAGATAAAATCAATGTGAACGTTGAAGGGTACATCAAAGACTTCAATCAGCTGACAGGAATTAACCGAAACAAACTGTTTGAAGACAGTCCTGAAAATGCAGATGTTCCAGATCTATTAAAGAAAGACTTCATCGTAGAAACAGGTATTGCTCGTGGAGCTGATATTGTGGTGAAATACGAAGAGAAATACTCGTCAATCTGGTTGGTATATGGCATCGCTGATGTAGATCGTTGGGATGGTTTCAGATGGTATGATCCTGTTTTCGACAGAAGACATAACGTAAACTTTGTTGCTTCGCGCGCCTTCGGTAAAAAACATGATTGGGAAGCTAGCTTAAGATGGAACCTTGGTTCAGGCTTGCCTTTCACACAAACGCAAGGGTATTACCAAGCGCCAGGCCTAGATGGTAACATCTCAAGTGATTACGTAATGACCAACAGCAATGAGCTGGGTATCACCTATGCTGGATTGAACGAAGGAAGATTACCGTACTACCACAGGTTGGATGTCAATATGCGCAGAACCCTTGATCTAGGAGATAAGAGGACCTTGGAATTTAATTTAGGTGCAACGAACCTCTACAGCAGAGCGAACGTCTTCTACATTGATCGTGTTACAGGATCAAGAGTTGATCAATTGCCTTTCTTACCTAGTCTTGGAGTAGATTTCCGATTCTAATGAAATTGAAGTAGAAAAATGAAACAGGAAAGGTTGGACGAAAGTCCAGCCTTTTTTTATTTCAAGAATACTAGAATTACATCATTTCGTGCATAATCTCGCAAACAAACACACTTATCAAATGTTTAGTTCCAAAATAGACAGTTGAAAATCGCCCTTCATATTTTATTCCTTCTTGTAACGTTCTCTGCTCAAGCCCAAGCAGATCGCTTTTGGTATTTTGGGTCTGAAGGCGCCGGGCTGGACTTTGGCACCTGTGAACCTCTCATTGTTCAAGGAGGAATCGATGGCTTTGAGGGATGTTTGACGGTCAGCAATGAAGCAGGCGAATTGTTGTTCTACACCAATAGCGATTATGTATGGAATGCCAATCATCAAATCATGCAGAATGGTGAAATCAATGGCTTTTTCTATGATCCCACGGGTACTTCTAATTTTATGTTTACCAATACCCAAGTTGCTGTTGCACAAAATCCTGCAGAACAAAACCTCTATTACATTTTCACTACCGATGCCCAGAATGTAGGGTTTCAGGAGTTTACTTGCACAGTAGTTGATATGAGTCAGTTGGGTGGACTTGGAGCGGTGACGGACTCATTCATCCTTCCTGCAGAGAACATTGAAGAACGAATTTGTACCATCCCAAAATCAGATGGCACAGGAATGTGGGTGGTGACACATGAATACTTGAACAACAAGTTTTTAGCGTTCGAAGTCACGGCTGCTGGAGTAAACGCAACGCCTGTGGTTTCTGAAGTAGGTGATGTGCATGAGTTCTACCCCAACAGCTTAAATGCGCGAGGTGAACTCAAATCGAATCTGGAAGGAAACAGGTTGGCTTTGGTGCAAGATCAAATGGGCGGATTGATTGAGCTGTTCGATTTTGATCAAGCGACCGGCACCGTTTCCAATCCAATTGAAGTTGGTCTCATAGATCACGGCTTCGGATTGAGTTTTTCTCCAAACGGACAATTACTGTATGTGGGAACATGGGTGAATTTTGACCCTATAGACAATCGCCTCTGGCAGTTTGATATTTCTTCAAACGATCCAACAACCATTGAAAATTCGATGGTGGAACTAGATGTCACCTCTCTATTTGATGCCTTCGGTTCGATCAGAAATGCTCCCGACGGTAAAATGTACATCGGCCGGCCGAATGACTATGTAAGTATCATTGAAAATCCGGACACCTACGGAATAGGCTGCAATTTCATCTCTGAAGGAATATTTATGGGTGTCGGACAAGGTGCATGGGGCTTGAATTGCCTTTGGGAACTTCCAGCATCGCCTGCTCCTTCAGCTTCTATTGACTTGGGAGAAAATATTAATTCCTGTGTTCCTGTAACACTCGGAGTTCAGGTCGACGAAGCCACATCTTACGCGTGGAATACAGGTGAAACTTCTTCAACAATAACAGTTGACGAATCTGGCGTATATGAGGTCGAAGTTGCAATTGGGAGCTGCACGTACACAGATGAGGTGGAAGTTTCGATTGGAGAACTCACCGTGGATCTAGGTCCCGACATTGATCTGTGCGAAGGAACGTCCACAACCCTTGAAGTATCAGTCCCCAATGTGGATGTTTTATGGAGCACTGGTAGCACAGAACCACAAATCGAAGTTGAGCAAGGAGGGAACTACACAGTGCAGATCTCACAGGGAGATTGCCAAGCTTCAGATGAAGTGAACGTCGCGCTCTTACCAATTCCTACGGTTGATTTAGGCAATGACACACTCGTGTGCGGGGCCTTAGAACTCGCTGTTGATATCCTTCCCAATGAATCAATTGAATGGTCTACAGGGGAGACCACTGAGTCCATAGAAGTTGGCAGTAGTGGGATCATTCAAGTAGAAGTGTCGAATGAGTTCTGTTCAAGTACAGATGAAATAGCCATTGAAGTTGATGAGCTCGCTAGTGAGCCGGAAGCCTATTTTGAACAACTGTGTGAAGGCAGCCAAAGTACAATCCAGTTACCGATTGGTTGGGATAGTTGGGTACTTGGAGATGAGTCAGGTGCTGATGTTTTAGAACTTTCTCCTGGGGAATTCACAGTTGAACTGCAAAGTGTCTGTGGAGTCGCTGAATGGGAGCTTGTTTTGGAATCAAGAGACTGTGAATGTCCTGTCTATTTCCCTAATGCTTTCACGCCGAACTTAGACGGCAGAAATGAAGTTTTCATTCCAGTGGTAAGTTGTGAAGAGGTTGTCGTAAGCTTCGAAATTTATAGTCGCTGGGGTGAATGCATCTACAAAAGCGAAAGTTCACTTACTGAAGGCTGGATCGGAAATGTGCAAGGAGGTGAGCACTACGCACCAGACGGAGTTTACACCTATCGCGCCATCATCAGTAACCCATTCGTTGATGGAGACAAGGTTGTTTTAGGACATGTGAATTTAATTCGCTAGTTCATCAATGCCTTGGCATGCTCTCTTGCGCTGTCTGTGATTTGCTCGCCAGATAACATTCCGGCAAGTTCTTCCAATCGTTCTGTAGTGTCCAATTTGATGATGGAAGTCTGCGTAGTTCCATCTGTAACCGACTTCAACACTTTGTAGTGATGCGCCGCTTTACCAGCTACTTGAGGTAAGTGAGAAATGGCAACCAATTGCAAAGAGGCTGACATGTGTTTCATAACGTCGGCCATGCGCGCAGCTACGTCGCCCGAAACGCCCGTATCTATTTCGTCTAGAATCAATGTTGGAAGCGATTGGTATGCAGATACAACTGCCTTTAAGGCAAGCATCACACGCGACATTTCACCACCGCTAGCAGCCTTTTCCAAAGGAAGCTCATTGCCACCCTTGTTTGCTGTGAAAAGCAATTCCAAAGACGAACATCCATTCCGTGTTAGTTGGTCTTGAATGGTTAAATCGAAACGCAAGGTGGCATGAGGCATTTTCATGTTCGTCAAGTGTCCTTGAATCTCTTTTTGCAGTTGCTCTCCAGCTTTTATACGCTTTTGATGGAACGAGGTAGCTTCTAGTCTGAGTTTTTCAGTTTCCTCTACTACTGTTTTTTCAAGTTGTGCTATGCGGTCATCTAGAGAGTCAATTGAGTTTACTTTCTGGTCAAGTTCATCTCTCAATGCTATGAGTTCAGTTGCTGTTTGCAGCTGATGTTTGTTTTGAAGCGCGTAAACCTTGTCTAACACGCGTTCAATTTCTGCCAATCGTTCAGGATCTTGTTCTGATGCATCTCTAAGTTGAGTAGCTTCTTCTGAAATGTCACGCAGTTCAATGAGCGAAGATTGCATGCGTTCCTTCAACTCTTTACTTTTAGCATGCACATTGGAAATAGAGTCTAGCGCATCAACGAGTGACTTTAAAGAGGGTAGCAGTGCATCATCAGCCTCATCGAGACCGTACACCACTTTTCCAAAGGCTTGTGCGATTCCTTCAGCATTGCGATGCATGTCTGCCTCATTTTCCAAGGCTTCCGCATCAAGCTTGTCTAAATTCGCGTCAAGCAATTCATCAAGTTGAAAGCGAAAATAGTCGAGGTCTCTTTTTGATTGTGCAGCCGATTCCTTCAGCGAACTTAATTCGGCTTCCTTCTGTTTCAAAACGTCATAACGCGTTCTCCACGCTCCAACCACATCGATTTGTTTGGCGACAGAATCAAGCAGTTCAAAGCGGAAATTTTTATCGCGAAGTTTGCCCGTTTCAAGTTGCGAGTGAATGTCAACCATTTGGTCTCCAAAAACTTTCAGCAGTTTAAGGTTTACAGGAGTATCATTGATAAAAGCCCTTGATTTCCCACTTGGAGATAGCTCTCTTCTCACAATGGTCTCAGGCTCAAAGTCCAAATCATTTGATGTAAAGAAGTTTTTAAGTCCCTCATTAACTTGAAAGTGAGCTTCAACAATGCACTTTTCTGTTTTTACACGAAGAGCATCCAAATCTGCGCGTTCGCCAAGAACCAAGTTCAAAGCGCCCAATAGAATCGACTTTCCGCTTCCAGTTTCACCTGTAATCACAGATAGGCCTGAAGTGAAATCTACATTGACATGCGCAATGAGCGCGTAGTTTGTAATAGAAAGTTGTGTTAGCATCTTAGCTCAAACTTCGATCGTACTTTGAAATGTTTCCTGGATCCAGTTCTTTTAAAACAGGAAGAATTCGCTGCTTTTCAGGAGTTGGTGCTGGTTCGAACATTTGGATGATTTCTTGCGACTTCGCCACAAAGAACAACTGCACATTGTAAGAACTAGGACGAATACGATGGATGTTTCTGATTTCAATCAAAGCATCGCTGATGGTCTTTCTTGCTTCTTCTAAATCTTCAAAGATTTTGTCGAAGCCATGACGGTGGTAATAGTAGCTACACTTGCGCAAAGGGTTGAATGTTTGGGACAAGATATTTTCTACCAACCAATATCTATTTCGCTGTCCTTCACTCGCTCTCCAGCCAGATTCACCCGCATTTTGTGCATTGGCAACAATGGTTTGTGCTTTAAGGTAATATTCGGTTCCACCTTCCAACGACATCGTATCATAGTCTGCGGCAATCACCATATAGGCGTAATAAGCCAATACCGAAGAGAGGTTGTCTCTGTGCTGGTCTGGACTGAATTGAATCATCGCATTGTCAACAAAGTTGAAGCTAAAATCTCCATCATTCACAGAAAATACAGGCGTATTGTAGTCGGTGTTGTAGACGGGTCTGCTGCTTTGAATCTGAATGGTCGCATTGAAATTGGTTTGACTTGGCGCGCTGTTAATCGTAATCAGAACGTTGCATTGAATGCGTTCTTCCAATTCAAAAGTATCATTGGTCCATTTTCTGGAATTCATGAAGTCACGAACTGCTTCTTGAATAATCTCAAAACGGGTGGGGTCAACATTTGAAACCTGAGGTGCTTGTATTTGCACTTCACAATTCAATTCTTGTGAAATCAGATCATTCGAAAGTGCAATGAGCACAATGATTAAGAGTAAATGTTGGATACTATTTTTTAGTCGCATAGCGTCAAAATCTTTTCTACAATGTCTTGGGCAACATGTTCCTTGGACTTCAACTCAAAACTAGCCATTTTATTACTTCTATCTAGCATAGTTATCTTGTTCGTTGCATGTCCAAATCCAGCACCCTCATCATTGAGTGAGTTTAAAATGATGAGGTCTAAATTTTTACGTTCGAGTTTTCCCTTTGCATTTTCAACTTCATTGTCTGTTTCAAGAGCGAAACCAACTAAGAGCTGGCCTGATTGTTTTCTGTTGCCAAGTTCTTTTAAGATATCAGGAGTGGCTTCCAATTCAATGGTCATGGAAGCATCTGATTTTTTAATCTTTGTTGAAACCACCGTTGCAGGTCGGTAGTCAGCAACGGCAGCTGACATGATAAAAATCTCACTTTCTTCGAACGCTGATAGCGCAGCGGTCTTCATTTCTTCAGCAGTAGTCACATCAATTCGGTGTACTTGTTCATCTTGAAGCTGCAACTGCGTTGGTCCACAAATGAGTGTGACTGAGGCTCCTTTTCTGCTCAGTTCATTGGCGAGCGCCATGCCCATTCTTCCAGAGGAGTGATTGCCAATAAAACGAACAGCATCAATCGCCTCATACGTGGGGCCTGCCGTAACGGTCGCTTTCTTGCCATGAAGTGGAGCTTTCGAAACA
>CAYGUR010000017.1:0-25499 GCA_964353035.1 uncultured Comamonadaceae bacterium
CGGTAGCGAATTGCATATTTCTGCTGAAGATCTTGACTTCGCTAACTCTGCAATTGAGCGCATGGCCTGCAACTACAACGGTGAAGACATGGAAATCGGATTCAATAGCCGCTTTTTGATGGACATGCTATCAAACCTCGCTATTGAAGAGATTATCATTGAACTCAGTGCTCCAAACAGAGCAGGGATCTTAGTTCCGGCGGAACGCGAAGATGAAGGTGAAGATATCTTGATGCTTGTGATGCCAGTGATGCTGAACAGCTAAAAGCCACAAACAACTTTTTCAAAGGGTCATTCTATCTACGCCAAGCGCCGATAAATGACCCTTTTTTAATGCGTTGGAATGCTGCTGAGCTTTACTCGTTGTTGAACTCCTTACGTCCAGTCGCTTTCGTACCACCCTTTCAGAGGGTCATCTTCATCCTTAATTTCGTCTGCATCAATCGCAGCTGCTTCAATTTGACGAAGTCGCTCTTCCTCACGTTCACGCTCCTCATCAATTTCCCACTGGTACTTCCGTGGTGTGGGGCCTTTGGTGCGGTAAACAAGGGCAAGCACAATTCCTACAATGGAACCCGCTAGGTGTCCTTCCCATGAAATGGTAGGATCAATTGGGAGAACCCACCATACAATGCTGCCATAGATAAACGCCACGGCAAGGGAAACACGAAGAAGCTGAGGATCGCGACGTAAAACTCCACTGAAGAAAAGAAATGAAGCCAGCCCGTATATGACTCCGCTGACGCCAATGTGATTTCCGCCGAAGGCGATGAGCCACAAAAGAATTCCTGAACAGATATATAAAAGCCCCAGCACTTTGAAGGCAATTGAGCGGTAAAAGAAAATCAGAAAGGTAGACAGAGTGACGAAAGAAAGGGTATTTCCAGTAATGTGCTCCAATGAACCATGCAGAAAGGGTGTGGTGATGATGCCAATAGCACCGCTTAACGTTCTAGGATGAGTGCCCCACTTAGACAGTCGGTAGCCGAATTCAAATTCAATCCACCAAATCACCCATATAATAAGAAGGAAAAAAAGGTTGAACAAAATGGCGTCAATCAACTTCCTCTTATCTTCTTTTTCCATGTTAATGATTGTTAATCGTTTTAACCTTCAACAAATTCTCGTACATTTCAGCAAACGATGTATATGAAACGACTGTTTTCTTTATTGGTTTTTACAGCTTTCTTAGGTACTGCAGGTTGGGCAAATAACAATGTAGACCCCAATGGTGATCCAGAACCTGAAAAGAAAGAAGGGCAATATACGTTTTCTCTGTCCAAAGCGTATTTCTCTTTCTTTAATCTATTCACCGTTGAAACAGTGCAGCCTGATTCTTCATCAGTTGCCAAACAACTTCTTCCCAGCGAAGAACAAATTGAGCAGAAATTCCTTCCGCTCTAGTTAAATACTCCTACTTCCGCGTACTTTTGCTCGCATGAAAGCGCGCCACCTTAATACCCAACGCATTCCTGAATCCCAGTTGATTCTGAATGCTGACAATTCTGTTTATCATCTTGGAATCACCGGAGATCAGATTGCTGATACGGTGTTGGTCGTGGGGGATCCTGATCGTGTGCCAACCATCTCAAATAGATTTGACTCCGTTGAATTTAAACAGTCAGGCAGAGAGTTTTGCGTACATACTGGCAGAGTGGGGAAGAAACGTGTCACCGTTCTTTCCACCGGGATTGGTGTAGATAACATCGATATCGTTATGAACGAAATTGATGCTGCCGTTAATATCAATCCAGAAACCCGCATGCCCAACAGCCAGTTGAGGCAACTGCGGATGGTGCGATTAGGAACATGTGGTGCTTTGCAAGCTGACATCCCCATTGGCACCGCTGTTGCTTCTGCCTACGCCATCGGGTATGATGGGGTACCGTGGCATTACGACATGGAAATGGAAGCGCAAGAACTGGCCATTGCAGATGCCTTCCAAAAACACGCAAAATGGCCCCAAGAATTAGCAAAACCGTATTGTGCACGTGCAGATAAGTTGATGTTGAACAACATTGGGGAAGGAATGGTGCACGGAATCACACTCACCGCGAATGGATTTTATGGTCCGCAAAACAGAAGTTTACGTCTCCCATTGAAACAAAACGATCGAATGGAAGTTGTGCGTTCATTTGGTTTTAACGGATTGAATACCACCAACTTCGAAATGGAATGTGCCGGATTGTATGCGCTTGGAAGCCTCCTCGGACACCGAATGTTGACCTGCTGTGTTGTGCTCGCAAACAGATACAACGAGGAATTCACAACCGACCCTTTAAAAGCGGTGGATCACTTGATCGACGCGGTTTTGGAACGATTGTAACAGGTTCGTGGGGAAAAGTCCAACGAAGAGAGCTCTAATACCCAATAAGCCGACCTATTTTTGACTGAAACCGCCGATAATACAGCATGAGTTCAGCAGAGATATCAGCTTTGATTACCCTAATCGAAGATCCAGACGAAACTATTTTCAATCAAGTTCGCTCTGAAATCGTCGCTAGAGGTGAGGGCATCATACCTCAATTAGAGAGGTATTGGGAGTTCAACCAGTTCGGGAACCTATTCCAAGAACGCATTGAAAACCTCATTCATTCCATACAATACAACTGCATCAGCTCTCAGTTAGAGAACTGGGTAACGAAAGAGGAAAACGACCTGCTCGAAGGATCAATCTTGATCAATAAATACCAATACCCTTCCTTCGATGAACATGAAGTGCGCAGACAAATTACTGCCATTCGTCAGGACATTTGGCTTGAACTCAATGACAATCTTACGGCGCTTGAACAGGTCAATGTTATCAACCACATCCTATTTACCGTTCACAATTTCGAAGGGAATAAAACAAACTACGTCTCACCTCAAAACAGCTACCTGGCTGATGTGTTGAGTACGAAAAAAGGAAATCCGTTGAGCCTTGCCATCTTATACCAAGTGCTTGCCAACAGCCTAGATATTCCTATCTACGGGGTGAACCTTCCGAACCATTTCGTCTTGGCTTATATGGACGAAAACAGATTAGGAATGCTGCAAGAAGGGGGAGACAATGGAATTCTCTTCTACATCAATCCGTTCAGCGGAGGTTCTATCATGCACAAAACGGAGATCGATGATTTCTTAATGCACCTAGAATTGCCGCAAGAAGTGCAGTACTACCGTCCGTGCAAAAACATCGATATCCTTCAGCGCATGGTCAACAATTTGATCTTCGCCTACATTCAACAAGACAAGCCAGAGAAGGCCAATGAGTTGAAGGCCTTGCAAAACGTGTTAAAGACGAAATAGCCCTACTTCATTTCTGCTAAGAAGGAGCAAGGAAGAAATAACTACTTCGTGCTAAAGATTTTCCCGAGGGTTTTCAGAATCAAGCGCACATCGCCTGTGAATGATTGCTGCTCCACATACTCCAATTGCAAGCCCAGTTTTTTTGGAAGAATGTCTTCGATGTAGGCTTTTTCAGGATTGTCAGCTTTGCCTAAAATCTCATCTTCGTTGATGTAGTAGATAGATGAGGTGTCTGTCAAACCCGGACGAACACTCAACACTTTGAGCTGTTCTTTGGTGTAGAATGCGACGTATTTCGGCACTTCCGGACGAGGTCCTACAATGCTCATTTCGCCCTTTAGCACATTGATTAGCTGCGCGAATTCATCCAGTTTGTACTTACGGATGAACAGGCCACTATTCGTTACGCGCGGATCAGATTCACCAACGGTCAACTGTCCGCGGGATTCAGCGTCTTTGTACATAGAACGAAATTTGTACAATTTGAAAGGCACTTGATCCTTGCCTACGCGGATTTGCGTGAAAAACAACGGAGCTCCATCGTCTAGCAGAATCCAAATGGACAGCACAAGGAAGAGGGGCGAAAGCAGCATGAGTGCAATCAATGAGGCGCCTATGTCGAAGAGCCTTTTCAACTTGATGCGACTGCTTTAAGCACTTCTGCGATTACATAGTCCAACATTTCGTCAGTCATACCATACCAAACCGGCAGAGAGATTTCGTTCTCATACGCGGCGAAGGCATTCGGGTAGTCTTCAATGCGGTACCCTAAATTCTTATAGTATGTCAACAATGGCAATGGCTGGAAATGCACATTGACCGATACTTTCGCCTGGGCAAGTTTCGTAATAACGGCATCTCGTTGTGTCTCTGTGTATCCTTTTAGACGCAAAAGGTACAAATGATATGAAGAGACGTTTCCATTCACTTCAAAACGGGGTGTGTCAAAGACTTCATTGCTTGCAAACGCTGCATTGTACCGATCACAAATCTTTTTGCGAAAAGCCAGCGTCTCAGCGTACCGGTTGAGCTCAACACGACCGATAGCAGCGTGCAAATCGGTCATGTTACACTTGTATCCTGCCTCGATCACATCGTAGCGCCAAGCCCCCGCTTGAGACTTCGACAAAGCGTCTTTGGTTTGTCCGTGCAGGGAACTGATCTTGAACTGTTTTTTCAGCTCAGCATTGTCAAAAGGAGCAGGCAAGTTGAAGACAAGCGCTCCACCTTCTGCCGTGGTCAAGTTTTTTACGGCATGGAATGAATATCCTGTAATGTCAGCCTGCATGCCCACCGGTTTACCCTTGTATGTGGCACCAAAAGAGTGTGCAGCATCAGAAAGGAAAAGAATGCGTCCAAGTTTTGTTTGATTTTCTCCCTTCGGTCGGAAGTGCGCCTTTGAAGCTTCGATGATACGGTGAACACCAGCATAGTCAATGGGATTGCCAGCAATGTCAACGGGCATAATCACCTTTGTACGCTCCGTAATCGCGTTTCGAATTCCATCCAAGGATATCCAACAATCTTCTTCATTGCTGTCTACGAGCACAGGCGTGGCGCCCACATGTTTCACAATGTTTGCCGTGGCAGCATAGGTATAAGCAGGCACAATCACTTCGTCTCCTTCGCCCACACCAAACCAACGTAAGACCAGTTCACAAGCATTGGTCCAAGAGTTGAGCGCAATCACTGGAGCTCCTCCGATGTAGCCCTCCAAGTCGTTTTCAAATCCTTGAGTTTGAGGACCGGAAGTAATCCACCCAGATTGCAACACCTTCGTTACTGCGGCAATGGTATGTTCGTCAATACGGGGAGGTGAAAAGGGAACGTTGATGTGTTGCATGATGCAAAATTAACAGTCTTAAATGGTAGAATATGGATTCTTGTCCGAATTTGCATATATTTCCTAAAACCCATAGGGTATGTGGCAAGAAAAAGACAATAAACTAGTACGGGAATTTCGCTTCAAAGACTTTCAGGAAGCGTTTACGTTCATGGTCAGGGTAGCGTTCATTGCAGAGAAGATGAACCACCATCCAGATTGGTACAATGTTTACAATTATGTGCGGATTGAATTGACAACCCATGACTCAGGGCATGCCATCACCACGCAAGACCGTAAACTCGCCATGGAGATTGATATGATTTTGGCTTAGTTGAGGAGGTAAATCTTCGCTTTGCCCACTTTTAAATCGGTTTCTATGTAGACAGGAATGCGTGCATCATCATCGGTCACGTAAACCTCCATGTGTTCTCCTTCTTTAAAAATGGTGCCTTTGATGAGGGACGGACGAAATAAGATGCAGTCAATGACTTCATCTGTTCTTGGATTGGTCCACTTCACTTTACCTTCATAGCGCAAGTGGCTGTTGTAGTAAGCGCCGTCTAAGTAAAAGTTCAATGGGACTTTTTGCCCTTTGGTCATGTGCGTGAAATCTAAGGCTCGACAATAGTAAATGGCCGTGACTACGTCTAGGGCGTTCGTGCGGTATTCCATCACACCGTATCGGGCTTCATCTTTATCATCAGCGATGCGGTAGTAGATGGAATCTTGTTTTACATGGTAATCGCGGTCGTAGATGTTTGATCCTTCGTAACCACGACGAAGAAAACGAAGCGATTCTAGGTTTTGGTTGCTGAACGACTCATACTTGGAATCCACTTCATAAAACCAATCCCATTTCGGATAGCTTTTTCCGTGCCCGATGAAATGCCAATAGGTTTCGCCATTCACAAGGGTATCTTTCACGGTGAAATTCGCCATACCCGCGTTGGCCCAAATCAATCCCCATTGGTACACCAACTCATAGGTCAGGGATTCCCCTTTTTGAAAGGGCAAAGGAGATTCTGACTGAGCAGAAACGGAAAAGCTCAGGGCAAAGAAAAGGCCCCATAGGAGGGGCCTTATATGTTGAACTGTTGTGTTCACTATTATTCAGCCGCAGGAGTAACCTGTGCTTTAATGGTCAAAATCGTTTGCTCAGGATCCGTGTTCGCTGTTACAGTTACACGTTTCGTCTGGCTGTTTTTCTTTCCTTTTGAGTTGAAAGCAACTTTAATTTCACCTTCAGCTCCTGGAAGAATAGGCTCTTTCGGACATTCAGGAACGGTGCATCCACAAGAACCTTTGCAGTTCTCAAGAATCAAAGGCTCAGATCCTGTGTTTCTGAATTTGAAAATGTGCTCAACACGATCACCTTCATCCATTGTTCCGAAATCCCACTCGTATTCATCAAAGTCGATTGATGTTGCAGGAAGCATTGAAGATTTTGAAGGTGCTTTTTCAGTCGCATCTTTTTTCGCTGCATTTCTTGCTGGGTCGTACTTTTCTGGTTTACCAGTTTCGCTTCTGTCAACTTGACTTACAGCAGCCTTCGCGTTAGCGTCAATCGGCTTGAACACCTGATCGTTGCTAGACTTATTGTACATGTTGTAAGCAATTGCTCCTAGTAGAATGGCAATCACTGCCAATAATCCAATTTTCAATCCGTTATTCATGATTCTTTTTTTTCGTAGCTAAGCAAAAGTAATAATTTGAGCCGTATGTGGCATAGTTGCTTATCTACCTTTTAGTTAATGACTTGTTAAAAGTCGGAATGCGCCAGTTTCGCTTTTTCAAACGTACCGTCGTTCAGTACTTCAACTGCTTTTTTAAACGAAGGATTCAATCCGTTGATGACTTGGTAAAATACGGCGTAGTCGAATAGGTTTCGTCCCACCAATGCTTTGGTTCGAATAGCGATGGCGTTTTCAGAAACTTTCCAATCCTCTTCAACAAAAGGGATGTCTTCTTTTTCGCCGTAGGCAATGAATTCTTCTTTCATTTTATCTGTCACCTCAAAGTCGGCGATGAAATCCTGTGAAGTAGGATAGGTTTTCATGAGGCTTTTCCGGTTTTGATCAACCCACTGCAAGATGAACTGGTTCATGGTGCCTGTGCGAATCAAATCAGAGAAATAGGTTGAAGACTGTGTTGTGTCAATTGATACGAAGATGTCTGGAAGAATTCCACCACCTCCGTACACCGTGCGCTTTTTGATATTTGTCTTGTATTTCAAGGAGTCTGGAAACTCAATTCCGTCCAATGATGTGAGTTCACCGTTTTCAAGGCGCTCGTATTTTTCGTTGCGGTATGCTTCAACACCGTCATCGTACGGCTTTTGAATGCAGCGTCCAGAAGGGGTATAGTATTTTTGTACGGTCAAACGAACGAATGATCCGTCTGGCAGTTGAACCGGACGTTGCACCAATCCCTTTCCGAATGAACGTCGGCCAACAACCAGCGCTCTGTCCCAATCTTGCACGGCACCTGTCACAATTTCACTGGCGCTTGCAGAACCTTCGTCAATCAGCACCACTAAGCGTCCTTTTTCGAACATCCCTTCACGGTGTGAATAGGTTTCGTCTTTCGGGAATGCGCGTCCTTCTGTATACACAAGTAGTTTATTGTCGGTCAGGAATTCGTCTGCCATTTCGATGGCCGTCATAAGCAAACCACCGCCATTTCCTTGAAGGTCAAGAATAAGACTTGTCATTCCTTCGGCCTTCAATTTTGTCAAACCAGCGCGTAGTTCACGCATGGTGGTTTTCGCGAAGCGGCTCACCTTGATGTACCCAATTTCGTCATCTACCATAAAGCTGGCGTCAACTGAATAAATTGGAATTTGATCGCGAGTGATTTCGAAGTCAATCAACTTCTTCGATTTCCCACGTTTCACACCTACAACCACCTTCGTTCCTTTTGGACCTTTCAACAGTCCCATCACGTCAGTGTTTGAAATGCCAATGCCTGCGGCTAACTCCCCGTCAACGGTGACAATTTTATCACCAGACTGAATACCCACCTTTTCAGAAGGACCACCAGCGATGGTAGACACAACAAAAATGGTGTCTTTCATAATGTTGAACTGCACGCCAATTCCATCGAACTTCCCGTTCAACGGTTCGTTTGCAGCCTGAATGTCTTCTTTGGAGATGTAAACAGAGTGGGGGTCTAGCTCAAGTAGCATGTTCGTGATGGCCGTTTCAACTAGGCCTTCGCTATCAACAGAATCTACGTACATCTGCTCAATGTAGTACAAGAGGGTGTTGAATTTTTCTACTGTTGCAGCCGGATTCGATTTTTGGGCATGTGCTTGAACGAACGTGCCGCACAAGAAGGCCAATGCCAGAGCTTTAAAGAGAATTTTTTTCATTTCGTAATTTGCCTTTCCCTGATGGAATAAGTATGAGACCATGAAGGTAATCTATACTTTAATACTGTCTTAATTAAAAAAGGTTAAGGTTATTTTGACGAAGGAAGGAAGATTTGGGAAATTTCCTACCAGTTGAACAGATGAAGGAGTGTTAAGCTAAGATTGAATCGACGATGAATCCGAGTAATTAGTGCACTCCAGAAATGGTGAAATGGCACACGTTGAACTGTCCTGATTGATTCACTACAATCAACTCATGTTCACCTGGTGGAACAGCGTATTCCAACTCATGAATGCCATCTGTGGTTCCAATAAACTCGTCGTCTAAGTGCCAGTGCATTAAGTTTCCAAGGCCGTTGTTCACCACCTTCATCGCCAAGGGTTGCTGTCCTGATTCGATGTCTTTCGGAAGGTAGACCACACCACCGTCTTGTGGGAAAAGTATAGCGAAATCCACTTCATTTGAAATGTCTGAACAACCTGGTTTCCAGTCGGGTATGCTTCGGTGTTGTGGATTGCTTTTCTGGAAGTACCAAGTCTGCAAAGGTGGAAGTTCAAACCAACTTACGGGGTGTGGATCTGGATCACAACTGCGATTCACGCGGAGGGTTTTGTCAGCGTTGAGGAAGATGGGTTTGTGGAACGGACAGCCAGTTGCTTCTTTGCAAGTCTGCGAAATAAAAAGGGTGTCTATAGTATTGCAGTGCCTTCCTGCTCTATAACCGCTTTCGCTGCAGATAGCAGTGGGGATAAGTTCGTCCTCTGGCGCTTTAAACCACGTTGTGGAAGGGAGTAAATTGAAGAGGTCGAAGAGGATGGGAGCCGCTGCTTGAGAGCCAATCACTCCTGGTCTGCCCACGCCATCTGCATTTCCAACCCAGACCAATACAACGTATTCCGGCGTGCATCCAACTGCCCATGCATCGCGAAAGCCATAGCTAGTTCCTGTTTTCCAAGCAACACGTCGGGAAGTGCTCAGTTGTTCCCAGCCTGCTTCTGAAGCCGGACGGTTTACTTTGTGCAGCGCCTCCATGGTGTGGAACAACGCTCCCGCGGAAAAGGTCAAGGGCTCTAACTGGGTTGCTTTGGACGCTTCCTTTTTCGAAGGCGTGAAATGCGGATGCTGCTTCACATACTTGCCATTTTCATCGTGGAAAGTGTTCAATGTATGGGCCATTTCAGCATAGGCCGAAGCGAGTTGCATGGCTGTGACTTCGCCGCCACCAAGTATGAGCGATAATCCGTAATGGGAGGAAGGCTGGTCTAGCTTATCGAATCCACATTCCAACAGGCGCTCATGGAAGGGGGTAACACCAAATGTGCTCAGCATTTCCACTGCAGGCACATTTAGTGAGCGTGCCAATGCTTCATCTGCGGGAACAACTCCTCGGTAACTCTTGTCGAAGTTCTTAGGTTGGAATCCGCCATAGTTCACGGGAACATCGCGCAACAGTTGTCTGGGCGTGATGAGTCCTTCGTCAATCATGGAAGCATACAGGAAGGGTTTGAGTGCGCTTCCCGGACTGCGAAGTGACTCCAAAATATCTACGTGATCACCCATTCCAGGTGTTCCACAGTTTCCAATGTAAGAAATGACTTCTTCGTTCTTCACGTCGATGATCAGGGCTGCTGTGTTATGCACAAGATTGGCGGCTAGCGCTTCATGGTGGTGCTGTAGAACCTCCTCAGCTCGTTTTTGCAAATCACCGTCAAGACTAGATTTACTGCGTTTCCCTTGATTGTTGTCCAGTTTGTTCAGCAGGTGCATGGCCAGTTGTGGCAGGGCAGAAGGTTTCTGAGGTAGCTCTTCTTGAATGCTTAATTCATAAGTCATTTGGTCGAACTGACCCGCTTCGAAGAGCTGTTTGAGCAACCGGTTGCGTTTGTTCCGAAGTGCAACCCTGTTCTTTCCTGGGTGAATGAGTGATGGAGCGTTCGGCAAAACAGCTAAGGTTGCTGCTTCAGCCCAAGTGAGTTCAAACGGAGATCGATTGAAGTAGCGCCAAGAAGCTGCCTCCAATCCAACCACATTGCCTCCCATGGGCGCGTGTGTGGCATACATGGTCAAGATTTCGTCCTTGGAATACTTGGTTTCTAGTCGAAGTGCGCGCAACATTTCAAACACTTTTTCGGTGTAGGTGCGTTGCGGATTGTCTCTACTCATACGAATCACCTGCATGCTGATGGTGCTTCCTCCACTAACCACATCCGTATTTTTTATGTTTTGATAGAGTGCACGGAAAATACTAGGTACATGCACACCCCAGTGTGATTCAAAGTGTTGATCTTCGAATTGGATGATGGCTGCTTTGAAACGAAAGGGAACACTGTCTGGTGAAGCGAAGCGCCACTGTCCGTCTGTTGCTATGCGTGCCGCCAGCAGTTGTTCTTTCTGGTCCAGCAACACGGGTGAAGTAGGTTTGTTGAACAAGGTCTTCGGCAAACAAAACCAGAACCAGATGAGGAGCAGAAAGCTTCCCCACCGAAGTAGTTTTTTGAATGAGCGTCGGAATCCTAAATACACCGTTTCGATTTTGGGTTAAAGATAATGGGAGAGTCGAATATCATGTGCTCATTAGAGAAATCGTAGGTGTTTTTCTCATGAGCGCCTAAAAACTACAGATAATGAATGCATACCTGTTTCGGCTTGCAAAGAGTGAAATCGTAAATCGAATAGATACCAGCAGGGTCGGCTTACTTGTCGACCACAACAATGTGAATCACTACCGCTTCCAAAACAATCATTTACACTCTTTTACATTGCGTAACACGTCCATCTCAATCACTGCCCTAGATTGCCTCAAAACATCAGAAATATGAAAAAGCACAATCTAATTCTCCTCATAGCAGGTGCAATCTGCGTGAGTCTCACCGCTTTCGGATTTATGAGAGTGAAGGAAACGAATCAAACGGCTTGCGCTAGCGAAAGTGCATCCCAATGTCAGCCCGCTTCAGAATGCAATGCAAAAACAGATAACAGTCAATGTCAAGAACTGAAAAGTTGTGCCACTGCTGAAACGGCGAAATGTGAACCTGCTGCTGCTTGTAAAGTTGCAGATGAAGCACAAGCACAAACACAAGAAAAACAGGTTGGTGAAAGTGTGGTAGCAAGTTTGACGCAAGACATCTTTCAGACGCCCTCAAAATCTGATTTTGAGTACAGAGTGAGTTCGCGCTTTGTGTATTCGAAAGATAAAAATGAATTGGCAGCGGCAACTTCATTGAGAGACTTGATTGAAGTGCGAAGTATGCAGCAGATTCAGAATTACTGGAACATTGAGATGTGTCAATTTGATGAAGATGGAACACGAAGAGGGATTGCCAAGGGGGAGAGCGACTTTCTCACATCTGAGCAGAAGGAATTGTTGACTTCATTGGATTATACCTCAGACCTCTTCATCGTTGGTGACTACATGCGCAAGTTCAACAGTGGAATTGTTGCCGAAGACACCTTGGTTTATGTGCTTTCAGTTTCACCAACAACGTGGGCTGAGTATGCTGGCGGACAAGAAGCGCTTGTTTCCTACCTGAAGGAGAATACGTACAATGAAGTAAATAATCTGCGAGGTGAGCAGCTCCAATCTGGAATGATAGAATTCGTAGTAACGAAAGACGGTTCTGTAGAACAAGTGGATTTGCTATCTACATCAGGCTACAGCAGCATTGATCAGAAATTCGTTCAGCTGATTGAAGCCATGCCAGCGAAGTGGGAACCCGCAAAGAATGACCAAGGTGAAAACGTTCATCAGAAAATGGTGTTCTTTTTTGGTTTGATGGGTTGTTAAATTACCTCTAAATCGTAGAACCTTGTAAAGTCAAGTTCTTAGGAAGGCAGGAATCGCACTCGAACGCTTTATTCGATTGTGCTTTCTGCCTTTTTTAGTGAATTAGAAATTAAAGAATTGGACGCTTTCAATGGCTCAATCCACAAACTTCTTTGTACCTTCAGAAGCTAATTTGCAGAATGAACTGCGCTATTCGAGGGGTGCGCAATGCTTGTCAATTCAGAATGCACCTTTACTCGCTTTTTCTCATTGAAAGAAGAGCATGACCGAGTTCACGAGAAATTAGTCGAGATAGAAGATGAAAAGAAATCTCAAGAAAATAATAATCTTTGATTTAGATGAAACGCTCATCCATGCTACGAAACACAAATTGCATTTCCAAGAGGATTTTCGATATGAAGAGTTTTACGTTTACCTGAGACCCAATGTGAGAGATTTTCTATCAGAATGTAGCAAACTTTGTTCTGTTGCCATCTGGTCATCAGCAGAGGATGAGTATGTCAAATCAATAGCCAAACAATTGATAAACGAATCAATAGAAATGGATTTTATTTGGGGACGATCTGAATGCTGGATGAAAATTAGTAAAGTTGAAGATGAAGAGACCGGGTTGCAATCAAAACAATATCAAAGTATTAAACCTCTTGAAAAAGTGAGAAGGAAAGGGTATAAAATGAATAATTTGTTGATTATTGACGATTCACCTTACAAAGTAATAGACAACCCTGATAATTACTTTATCATTGAGGCCTTCGAAGGACGACAAGATGATAACGTATTGAACCCGCTCTTAGCTTATTTAAAAACAATCATAGCAGACGGAAGTTTCAAAATCAATGATCGAATAACGTGGAGAGAAAAGTGAAAACCTGAACGATAACACGGATAGCGTTTAATGTGCGAACATTTCGACCTGCGCAAAACTTAAGTAGACACTCATGATAATACGTATAATTTTAGTGACTATCGTTTCCCTCGTGACAATTAACATGTCCGCTCAAAATGACCTTTCACCTAAAGCTCGGGCAATTGTCGAAGAAGGAAAGCTTCTCTATCGTTCTGAAATGGCTTCGTGGATGGGCACAGAATTGTTTATTGCGAAGTACACAAACATTGAAAACATTGGCGGGTATTTCTCATACTGTCAAGAAGATAGCGTTAAATGTGTCTTCTTCTCAAAGGCAGAAGAACCAACAATCATTGGGACAGTCTCTTTTGAAAATACCTTTGAGTTGACGAAGGCTAAAACCGACTTAACAGGAAGAGTGTTATCGAATGCAGAATACCAGCTCTATGAAATCAGAAAGCGTGCTTTAGCTGAATTGCAAACGAACGAGGATGGACTTTTTAAGTTTTACGAAAACACCAATCCCAATATCATCCCGCTGATCAATGGCAAAGAAAAGAAAGTATACATTCTAACGGGCCCCCAACAGGGAGGAGTTGTGATTTTCGGCAATGACTACCTACTTACTTTTGATGAAGAGAACAATTTGAAATCGAAAAAAGCGCTTCACAATAACATTATTCCAATTGAATATAGCAATGAAGAAGGGGCTGAAGTAACGATTCATAGTCACGCCCATGAAACTGGAGATTATATTACGGCAACAGATATTTGCACTTTAATGCTTTATGAGAAATTCACAAACTGGAAATCTCATAATGTTGTATCTGAGAATTATTTAAACATGTGGAATTGCGAAACAAATGAATTGACAGTAATTGCGATGGGAACGATAGATAAGATTAATGCGGACCAAAAAAAGCGAAAAAAGAGAACAAAAAAATAAACTGGTTGGCAACCGGGTCAGAATTGGTGCCGCTGTTAAAAGAATCACCTTTGCTTGAGGATGAAAAAAAACTCCCTTCCGCACAAAACAATCGTAAACGACATCATTCAATGGGATGTCAAATCATGGTCCAAAGCACTTACCTATTGGGACAAGAATGTTGATTGGAACTCCGTTGAAACCTGTTTAGAACTGGGCGGAAGAGAAGGCGGACTTTCGCTTTGGCTGGTGTTAAAAGGAAAAACGACTGTCTGCTCTGACTTAAACGACGTAGAGCAAACGGCCGAAACACTTCACACCAAGCACAATGTAAAGGCGCTGGTGACCTATCAAGATATTGACGCTACTCAAATTCCGTACGAAAACCATTTTGACATCATTGTTTTCAAATCCATTATAGGAGGAATAGGCAGGGACGATCAATCTGCTATGCAGCAACAAGTATTTGATCAGATCTACAAAGCACTCAAACCAGGAGGTAAGTTGCTATTTGCCGAAAACCTCAAAGCGTCTGCTTTTCATCAGCAAATGCGAAAGAAGTTTGTCAACTGGGGACGTGCGTGGCGCTACGTTTCATTGAACGAAATGAAGGGTTTTTTGCACATGTTCACTTCATATCAGATAAAAACAACAGGTGTGTTGGCCACCTTCGGTAGAAATGAAAAGCAGCGAAACGCTCTTGCAACCCTGGACCAATCAGTGTTGAATAACCTCTGTCCGAACAAGTGGAAATACATTTGCTACGGTATTGCGGAGAAATAGTGCTCTAGGCCAAGTTGTTTTACCCGAAGAATTAACCAGTGATAACCTTATTAGAAGTTGATGAGTCTTAATTCCTTTCTGCTTCCTCTTCAAACAATCTCCACCAGCAAGTACTGACCAAATTCGATCTATAATTCATCACTTTCACCTCTTAAAACCAAGGTTCAACTGCAAGATTGTCAGGTTAAGAGGCGTAAAACCAACTTGACGAACGATAAAACCACCGTTTCAAGCGATAAAACCAACCTTCCAACTCGAAAAACCAACTTGACGAACGATAAATCCAACCGTTCAAGCGATAAAACCGAGGTGACAAGTCGTTAAACCGACTTTACGCGGCGTGTACCTGCGCTATAGCAGGGGTTTCAGGATTTCCTGTCAGATTGGCAGGTTTGAAGAGGTGGAAATAATCGTCGTGAATTGAAGGTTTTCAGGGCAGTCTGAACGAATTCACTCAAACAGATACAATTCGCAATCAGTTATTCGAAAAATCTGAAAGAAAAGCTACATTCGTTTTCCTATCGAACGAGAACAGAATAGGTTTATATGAAACCATCAACACGGATTCCTCAAGAATTGGAACGGCAACTCATACGAGAGCAGTTCTAGCTCCGATTGTTGAAGGAGCATTCGTGAAAAATAACCCCGATCATCCACAAACAGTAGCATTCAGATGGCGATTTACGCAATTGGAGATATACACGGAAGTTTAGCTGCTCTAAAAACCATTTTCGACCAAGGAATCATTGCACCTGAAGATACCGTGGTTTTTTTGGGAGATTATATAGACCGAGGTCCTGATAGCAAGGGCGTTATTGATTGGTTGCTCAAACACAAAGCACACTACCATTTCGAGTTTTTGCTAGGGAACCATGAAATCATGATGATTGTTGCTAAAGCGGGCCCAGTAAG
The DNA here is from genome assembly GCA_964353035.1 of uncultured Comamonadaceae bacterium. Lineage (GTDB taxonomy): Bacteria > Bacteroidota > Bacteroidia > Flavobacteriales_D > Sanyastnellaceae > JAQWQB01. The sequence goes on from CAYGUR010000017.1 coordinate 15,736, forward strand.
TCTTAGGCATTGGCTTCAATATGGCGGCGGGTACACACTTGATTCTTACGGAATAGATGATGCGCTCGACTGGATGAATAAAATTGACCAAGCGCATTGGAACTTTCTGGTCTCCTGTAAATCGTATCTCAAAATTGCTCCATTCATCTTTGTGCATGCTGGACTTCAGAAAGGCAAAACGTTGAAAGAGCAAGATGACCATCACCTGTTCTGGAAGAAGTACAAAACACCTGAAAAGTACAAGTCGTCTAGAACGGTGATCTGCGGACATACCTCACGTAAGAACGGGGAGATCGCTGATTTTGGACACACCATTTGCATTGATACGTATGCGCATGGTGGGCAGTGGTTGACATGTTTGAATGTGGAAACACGAGAATTCATCAAAGCGAATAACAAGGGGGAAGTAGTGAGTGGGGTGCTGAAGGATGAATAGATTATGTATTCTCATGGTTGATTTTCGGATTTTGACCCAACCACCTTGTCCCAAACGCAACGAATGCGCATGAAACAATCCATCGGTACAAACAAAATCAAACCCAGCTCTGATGATGTTGATTTGGTTTCTGTATAATACTGGAAATCAAAACGTTTTCACTACATTCAAGATCTAGATGAGTTCCATGAATACGCTCACGAAACAAGTCGAGTTCAGTCAACTGAGACACGCCTACACAACGGTTAAACAATGGGTGGAAGCGGAGGCGACCTGTCTTATCCCTTCGCTTCATACGGCCATAGCAAAAGATTTAGGTCTTTATGGCGATGATAATCATGAATTGGTTGTCAAATTCGTTGATCAATTCAAGCTGGACTATCAGGCGTTTGACTACGAAAAACATTTCCAAACAGAAGGTGAATTATTCGGTTCAAGTGCATCGTTTTTTACCTTGTTGTCATTGGTTGTTTGGTTGCTAGTAAAAGTTGTTGAGCTGCTGACATTGAACAAATTGAAATTCAAAACAACGGATTTAGGTTGGCCTGAGCGTGATGTTACCGACTTAACCTTGAAGGATTTGATTACATGGTACATTGAAGGGGAATATGCCAATGGAAATGATGTTCGGTATGTGGTCAAGGACAATAATTTATAAACGCGTAGTAACCTCTATTTGTAATAGCAAGGAGCAGTATGGCAACCCACTTTATTGAATCACCTTCACTCGTTGAGCAAAAACTTAAACGACTTAAACGCATTCCATATAAAGGAACAGAACTCCCTGAATTGTACTTAGAGGAGGTCAGCCAACAACATTGGGAGCGCTATGCGTTCGATGGACCAAAAGGGGATGTTAGTGATGTTCAATATGGACTGAGAACTTATCCGTACCCATCAACATCTGCCTTGATATCATTGATAATTTCAAGTGTAAACAATGAGGAAGTAATCGGAGCAAGCAGGTTGCTCTTCCAGGAAGAAAATCGTGGTGTTGAATTCCGTGAAGAACTAATTGAAAACCTTGAAAGTCATATTGACGCCATCAGCCGTGAAAAATTTCAGTTGATTGATCAATATGCAAATCTCAGCATCAAGGGAAACCTCCGTGACCCTCTGCATAAATCGTTGGAAGAGATTGAGGCTGATTTTCAGTTTTACCTTCGGCTATTTGATAGGGTTAAAGTGCTAGAACGACTCATACAAGTCTAAGAAATCAATAATACACCTTCATTGGGTTCAGTAAGCTCAAATTCCTCTCCCCAAATTCCCGTATCTTCACACTTCATTCATACCAATGAGAATACTTATCTTTTTTCTGCTTTTTACAAGCGTTACTAGTATTTCGGCACAAACCCGAGGCATTCACCAATTCACCCCATTTGATAAAAATGAAGTGCAGGCTGAAATCCTTGAAGTTGAGCGCGCTGAGGGCAGGTCAATGGCAGGAAAGGTCCGCTACGAAGCAATCAACTTCTTCGACCATGCAATGCTTGAGGAAGGAACTTGGTTTTTGTGGTGCGAAGCCGAAGGAGCTGATGAACTAGCCATCTATTTTGACGATTTCCATCTGCCTGTTGGGGCTGAACTTTCAGTGGCCAACGCTGAAGGTAACGTGCTAGCAACGTACTCAAGCGACGAAAACAATGACCACCAAAAGTTTATGACTACGCCCATTCCCGGGGATCGCTTAATGCTCGAGTATAAATTAGGTAACGAAGTGATTGGGGTGCCTCACCTTGGAATCATGGGGTGTGGATATTTAGTACATGACTCCAATCGAGGTACAGCTTCAGATTTTTGTGAAGTGGGAGTTAATTGTCCAGAAGGACAAGAATGGCAGTGTCAACGCGATGCAGTAGTCAAACTACTTGTCACCGCCAATGGAGATTTATTCAACTGCTCTGGTTCGTTAGTGAATACCACGGCGTTCGATTGCAGACAGTACCTTCTCACTGCCCTCCACTGCGCTTGGAATGTCCAATCGGATGAATGGGCCTTCCTGCAAGTGCGCTTCAACTATGAAGTACCCGCAGCGGATGCCAATAACGACGGTATTCCTGAATGGGAGTTCTGTGGCGATGGAAGTGCTCCCATTACCCACAACAGGGTGGGAGTAAACTACCTCACAGACAGCGATGATTATGTTGAAGGTGAAGGTACTACGGGAAGTGATTTCCTTCTGCTGGAGGTCGAAGACAACATCCCCGATGAATGGGATCCGTATTTCGCAGGTTGGGACGCGTCTGGCTGGGGAAGCTCTACGGGTGTCACCATCCACCATCCATCAGGCGATGTAAAGAAAATATCTACCTACGGTACTGCGCTGCAAAGCGTTTGGGTAGGCTATCCTGACTCCCATTGGGAGGTCACTTGGCAACCCACCACCAATGGCTATGGTGTGACTGAACCGGGCTCTAGTGGTAGCCCCATTTTTAATTTCGAACACCGCATCATCGGCACGCTTACGGGCGGATATTCAGCATGCGAAGTTGGTGGAGCGGGACCTCAGTCTGGACCGAATGAGCCCGATTACTATGGGAAAATGAATCAGCACTTTATCAACAACGACAATACCCCCGAGCAAAAGCTCAAAGCTTGGTTAGATCCACTGAATACCAATGCAACGGTGATTTATGGTGCGTATCGTCCGTGCGACGAAGGTGCGAGCTGTGAAATAGTCAGCGTGAATGAACTGTCAAAAATGGAGGCATTAGACCTGTATCCCAATCCTTCAGATGGTGAAGTAACGTTGAAACGCGAAGTTGCATCCACTCGAACAGAAGTGGTAGTGCTAGATGCTTTAGGGCGAAGGGTTTTCTCACAATTCCTTCAGCCTGCCAGTTCTCATGTAATTTCATTGGAACAACTCACGCAAGGCATTTACCAGGTGGTACTATTGGACGAAGGTATTCGGATTGCGTCATCCAAGGTGGTATTGGTTGAATAACGCTTGCGTTCATCCATTACAAACTCGAATTCGCACATTCTTGGTACAAGTTACCAACTGCAAGCAACCAATACCCTATTTCCTTCGTTGAACGAACGAGACATGCGCGCGATACTTTAATGATTTATGTACCTTCGTGCGCGGAATTACTGTTGATGAGACGAATAGCTAACCAATTACTGAAACTAACTTCACTGCTCTTCCTGCTTGTTTTTTCAAGCAATTCCTTTGCCCAGTGCGAAGTAGATGCAGGTGATGATGTTACGATTTGTGCGGGAGAATCAGTTGTAATTGGTGGAGCACCTACCATTGAGGACGCTGGGAACAATCCACAAGTGAGCTGGAACAACGGCGCTGGAAACACTGAAAATCCTTCAGTTTCTCCAGGAGCCACCACTACCTATACCGTGACGTTAACAGATGATGATGGTTGTGATGAAACAGACCAAATTACGGTGACTGTTATTCCTTCGCCCAACGCTGGTTTCAATTTCAATCCTGCAACAGAATGCGCTGGCATTCCTGTTCCATTTATCAATACTTCAACGGGAACAGGTTTAACATACACTTGGGATTTTGGGAATCCTGATTCAGGTGCTTCCAATTCATCTACTCTGACAAATCCGTCCCATGTTTTTGTGGCAACAGGGAATGGATCAAGTACATTCGATGTGACCTTGACCGTAGAAGCAGACAATGGCTGCATAAGCACAATCACACAGACCGTAACAGTAAATGAAAGTCCTTTGGTTGTGTTGAATGAGGATGCGAGTTTTGTCCAATGCCTAGGGATTGATGATTTCTTCGCTTACTTCAATGATGCTTCCACACCAGCTGTAAACTCAAATTATTTCATTGATTGGGGAGACGGATCTCCAGTATACAACAGCAGCGTTGCTCCTAATAGTTTGGAACATATTTATACGGGCATTGACATCTGGGACTTGACCTATACTGTGACGGGTACAAATGGCTGCGAAACAACAGAGAATTACCCAGTTACGAACATTACGAATCCCGCCGTTGGAGCTGCAACCTTAGGGAATACATTACAATGCGGACCGGTAGAATTATGTTTCGAACTCAACTCATACGAGAACAACCACCCAACTTCAGAGTACTTCATTGATTTTGGTGATGGCTCTCCAATAGAGACCTTCGCTCACCCACCACCCACGAGTGTGTGCCACAATTACACCACTTCTGCATGCGAAAATGACCCGCCATTTTACACCTTCATCATTACCGCAGATAACAATTGTACACCTTCAACGGTAACCATTTCGCCTATACAGATTTACACACCACCAATTGCTAGTTTTACAGCACCTCCGGCAGCTTGTGTGAATTCCAATGTGCCCTTCACAAATACTTCAATTGGCGGATACAACCAAGGGTGTAACCCAAATGCCTCATGGACATGGGATTTTGGTGATCCTGCTTCAGGAGCAGCAAATACGAGCACTTTAGAAAGTCCAACACACCAGTTCAGTACCCCCGGGAATTATACCGTGACTTTGGAAGCTACGAATTCTGGAAACCCTGCCTTAGCTTGTGGTGATACTCAATTTACCTTAGATGTTTGCATTGAGACCGTTCCAACGCCTAACTTCAGTTTAGATCAAGTCATTGGGTGTTTACCTCTGCAAAGTGCTGTGACGAATACCTCTGACGACGGAGAACCATGCTCGCTGGCCACAACTTGGGAGGTGTTCTACACTGACCTTCCATGTTCACCAACTACAGGCGCGTTCTCATACACTGGCGGAACAAACGCATCATCTGACGAACCGGTATTCTTGTTTCAGTCTGTGGGAATCTATGACGTGGTCTACGAAATGTCGAACACCTGTGGTGACTTTCAAGATGTAGTCAGCGTACAAGTGAACACAGTTCCAGAAGTAGATGTGCTTCCAATTGCAAACATTTGCGAAGGCGAAGCTGTGGCTCCTTCGGCATCTGTTGTCACTTGCGGAACACCGATTATCAGTTATGATTGGACTATGACAGGCGGTAGTCCGAGTTCAGCTTCAACACTGTCTCCAGGAAGTGTAACCTACAACAGCGATGGAAATTACACTGTTTCTGTGGACGTAGAAAACGCATGTGGAACAACAACGGCTTCCGAAGCTTTCACTGTTGAACCTGCACCAACCTTGAATTTGAATGCTGCTGATGACCAATTGTGTGTTGGTCAGTCTACAACACTTACAGTTTCCGGAGCCAATAGCTATTCATGGTCACCAGCTCCTGGACTGATTTCAACCAACGGTGGCAGTGCTACTGTTCAGCCTTCGACCACTACTACCTACACCGTTACTGGTTTTAGCGCAGCTGGATGTCCGACTGTTGAAACCATCACAATTACGGTAGACCCCTTACCGGTAGTTTCACCTGCCGACGTGTATGAAATCTGCGCGGGCGAATGCGTCAACATCGCGGTTGACGTGGTCAATGGTTTACCTCCATATACAACGTATAGCTGGACACCCGCGGGCACACTAGACAATGCTTCAAGCACTTCACCTGAAGCTTGTCCGCCCTCAACACAAAATTACACGGCCACCGTTACAGACAGCAATGGCTGCAGTGGATCTGGAAACGTAACTGTCACGGTCAATCCGCTGCCGGTCGTGAACGCAGGTCCAGACATTATTGTCTGCAATCAACCAGTTGACGAAGTGCTTTCAGGCTATTCTCCTCTTGGAGGAACATGGTCTGGTCCGAATGTAACACCTGCAGGCGTCTTTTCACCCAATGGCGAAGAAGTGGTGGTCTTAACCTATGACTACATAGATGCAAATGGATGTTCAAACAGCGATGACATTACAGTTACAGTTGTAGCTCCAACCATTGCTGATGCAGGTCCTGATGTTGCATTCTGTCAGTCAACTACAGCACAGCAGCTAGTACCTGTGACGCCAGGGGGAACCTGGTCAGGCACGGATGTGACAGCTGGCGGACTGTTTACACCTTCTACCGTAGGAACTTACGTGCTTGACTACGAAACAGGAGGTGGCTCCTGTTTGTCAGGAGATCAGATTACCGTTGAAGTGTGGGAGTTACCCCTTGCTGATGCAGGAATGGATGTGAGTATTTGTGAAGGCGATAGTGTGCAGCTGAACGGGGTCATTTCAAATGGACAATTGCCCTATTCATTGGCTGAATGGAATGCTTCTCCCTTCCTTAACGACAATACACTTCTTGATCCGTGGGCCTCTCCAATTGCGGATGCGACGTTCACCTTGAATGTAACAGACGACAATGGTTGTCAAGGGACAGATGTGGTAGACGTTTTCGTACTCAGTTCACCTGTGGTAGAAGCAGGGCCGAATCTGACCTTGTGCAATCAGCCAATACCAGAGGTGTTAACGGGGTATTCGCCCATCGCTGGTGCTGGCGAAACAGGAGAGTGGACGGGTCAAGATGTGACCGTAGACGGAACATTCACACCTACCGCTGTTGGTGTAGTAACGCTCTATTATACCTTTACCAACGTGGCAGGCTGTTCGAATGTGGATTCATTGACCGTGACCGTTGCTGATCCTACTGTTGCAGATGCAGGTCCAGATTTCGGATTGTGTTTGAACGCTCCCGCCGAACAACTTGCTGCAGGTGGGACCTGGTCTGGTCCGAACGTCACTGCCGGTGGACTCTTCACCCCAAGTGCAACGGGAACCTTCGACTTAGTGTTTACAACTGGAACGGGAACGTGTGAGACATCTGACGATTTACAAATTACGGTCTTCGAATTACCTACTGTAGATGCCGGCATAGACCTCTTTATTTGTGAAGAAGATAGCATTCAACTGAACGCCGTTGCAGCCAGTGCCAATGGACCTACTTTCGACTATGAATGGACGGGTGTTGCGCTGAGTGATCCCTTGATTGCTGATCCGTGGGTGACACCTCCTGCAACACAACTGTTCACTGTGACTGTTACTGATGAAGAAAACTGTCAAGCTTCTGCAGATGTAACTGTGAATGTCAACACCCTTCCTGTTGTTGAGGCAGGACCAGATTTAACCTTGTGCGACCAACCCATTGCTGAGGTGTTAACTGGATTTTCGCCTCTACCAGATATGACAGAAACAGGAGAATGGACAGGGACGGGGATTACAGATCCAACGGGCGAATTTACTTCACCGGGCATCGGAAACTATACCTTGTACTACACCTTCACAGACATTGCAGGCTGTACCAATTTGGATTCACTGGATGTGGAAGTAGTGGCGCCAGTAGTGGCAGACGCTGGCCTTCCTCAAGAGATTTGTTTGAACAATGGCGCGTATCAATTGCAAGGATTCAATCCTATTGCTGACGTGACCTGGAGTGGAACAGGAATTAGTGATGCCGATTTGGGGGTTTTTGATCCACTTGTGGCAGGAGAGGGCGATTTTACCCTCACCATTGAGTTTGGTGCAGGAACGTGTTACAGCACAGATGATGTAGAGATTACAGTCCTTCCATTGCCAGTGGTCAATACCATTCCAGACCCTATCTTCTGTGGGAATGATCCAAGTTCAGATCTGGGTGCTTTCTCTCCATTAGGAGGAACTTGGGAAGGACCGAGTATCACAGATGCGGACCTCGGGATTTTTGACCCTTCCATCGGTGATGGCACCTATGATGTGTTCTACTGGTATACAGATCCAATCACGGGTTGTGCAGATACAAGCAATGTAACCGTTAGTGTGAGTCCTGTTCCTGTGGCAGACTTCACAGTGGATGCACAAGGATGTACCAATGCACCAGTCAACATCACCAACAATTCAACGGGAGGAAACTTTTATGAGTGGGATTTAGGAGATGGTGAATTGGACAATGTCTTCGACCCCATTTACACCTACCCAGATGAGGGTATTTACGACATCGAATTGGTGGTAGAGAACTTGTTTGGCTGTAGAGATAGTTTGGTGCTTTCAAACGAAATAGTGGATCCACCATCAGCGGCGTTCAATTTACTTCCGAACGAAGGATGCGCTCCCTTGGATGTAGAATTTGAGAACGAAAGCGTTGGGCAATACCTCACCTACGAATGGGACTTGGCCATTGACAACTCCATCAATGAAATTCCTGATCCCTTGACCTATCCGCAGGGTGACGAAGTGGTAGAATACACCATCGAACTCATTGCTACGAATTACTGCGGTTCAGATGTTGTGCAAGACATCGTGACGGTTTTCCCTCAGCCTGTAGCTGGTTTCGGAACTGATTACGATGAATTCTGCACGCCGTGGGATGCACAAATCAACAATACAAGTACGGGGCTTCCAGATGAGTATTTATGGGACTTCGGCGACAATACGACAAGTACCTTGGAAGAGCCTGGGTCGCATGTCTTTTTCACCGACGATGAACCTACTGATTACACTATCACGCTTGTCACAACCAATGAGTGTGGGGTTGATACTTTCAGCTATACCATCACCGTGCTTCCGAATACGGTAACAGCTTTCTTTAATACGGATACCACTTCAGGCTGTCAACCGCTAACCGTTGAGTTCACTGATTTCTCAGAAGGAGGAACCGTTATCAGCTATGATTTTGGTGACGACAATGTGACGAATGTGCCGAATCCAACCCACACCTTCACGGAAGCGGGGATTTATACCATTTACCAGTATGTCAACAACGGTTGTAGCTTCGACACCACCACAGCGATGATTGAAGTATTTCCTGCTCCTGAGCTCGACTTCACTTCTGATTTACCTATTGTGTGCGAAGGCGAACCCGTGCAATTCCTCAACCTGAGTGAAGACGTGAACAACGTTGAATGGACCTTCGGCGATGGTGGTGTTTCAGATATCACCAATCCGATCTATACCTACGAAGAGGGTGGAACCTATGACGTGACCATCACAGCGACGTCCATGTTCAATGAATGTACCGCTACCTTGACCCAACCCTACACCGTGAATCAAAGTCCGGATGCGGAATTCACCTTAGCGAACCAAACGGGATGCAATCCATACACGGTGACGTTCGAAAACAATACCATTGGTGGGAATTTCTACATCTGGGATTTTGGCGACAATGAAACAGGCAATGGGGCCGAACCAACGCACACCTTCTTCAACAACACAGCTGATCCGATTTCATACGATGTGACGCTGATTGTTCAGAATTTACAGTTGTGTGCAGATACTTTCCAAACGAACGTGATTGTTTCGCCTAGTCCGGTAGCTTCTTTCGAACTTGATAGCTACGAAAGCTGTGACTACCCAATCACGGTCAGTACTATCAATACAAGCATTTACGCAGACGGCTATGAATGGGATTTCTCACCTTTCGGTAACGGAAACACCTTTGAGCCCACCGTGACTTATGATGTGGAAGGAACGTGGGATATTTCATTGACTGCAAGCAACGCATACG
>CAYGUR010000018.1:0-25453 GCA_964353035.1 uncultured Comamonadaceae bacterium
TCGTCTACGAAGTTCCTGAATTCGAACTGCTGGATCCTTGCTTAGCCGATTTCACTTGCGACGGCCAACGCAACACCGATGACCTCATTGCCTTTCTTGCCGCCTTCGGATGCACAGAAGCGTGCGCTGAAGACCTGGATGGAAATGATACGGTGGACACCGTTGATTTAATTGTGTTTTTGGGGCTGTATAGTAGGGCTTGTTGGGAGTGAGGATGCCAACGAAGTGAAAAACTTCAACTTGATACCGCAAGTTTGGCCTTCTGAAAGAGCTTAATGTCAATCAAGTTCGAGGTGATGAAGGTACTATGGAAAACAATTGCACGTTCCTGCTCACCAAACTCTTCGGCATTCCCACCCCAAAAGACGACATTGACGGCAGTGATGTAGCGCGTGTTTACTATGAAGAAAACGACCTCGATCGCATTGAAATTTACTGCAAGAAAGATGTGTTAGCCGTGGTGCAGTTGTTGTTGAAATACAGAGGAGAGGCGTTGATAGAGGAAGAGGCGATTATTGAGGTGTGAGCCCACTGAACAACAGTCCTACATGACACCTTTGATTTAGCTATTTATGGATTAAAAAACCCCTGAACTCGCTGAGCTCAGGGGTTTTTTAATCTTTCTTATTGAGTTTGATGTTTCGTTTCAATCAAACAGTGTTAGCTCTTTTCGCTGGTTTATTCGATTACCACTCGAATGCTACCCATACCTGTGATTGTAGAGATTCTAGCGAAGTAAATTCCACTGGACAAATCAGCCACGTTCAAATTCACTTGGCGGGCGTTCGGGTAGAGGACGATCACTTCGTTTCCAAGCACATCAACCAAGGTGAGTGTTTGAATCATTGTATCATTGGAACGAATTGTTAAACGGTCTTTTGCTGGGTTGGGATAGGCTGACACCCCAGTTAATTCAAACATGTTCTCATCTGTGCTAACAATGCCACCTGTTTGTTGAATGTCATCAAAAAGGAAGGTCGCTTCAGGTGATGCATTGTTGACGGAACCATAACCAAACATGAATGTCAGCACATTGTATACTGGAGGGTCCCCTGCGAAATCCCACGAATAGGTTTCCCAAGCGCCTGACACGGTTGTTGTGACATCTAACTCATTAGCAGCTCCTGATTCTGTGCTTTCCACCTTGAGCTTCAATACGGTGCCTACTGGGGCATCTGTGAAGATTTTCATGGTAATGTTACTGAGGGTAGAATAATCCATGAACTCTGTAAGCACAAGCTTGCTCTGCGCCCAGGCTTGCCCGCCACTTCTTACAAACCGACCAACAGTCGCGCTCGGGTTGGTAGCGTCAACCTGTGGATTTGGGATAACAGTAGTTATGGCGCCAAATACATTTTCAAAGTCGGTAGAAACAACCGATTCTTCAAAGTCTACAGGCAGTGCAGCTGGCACAGGGTCAGGTATTGCTGGACCTTCAACTTGTTGCACATCATCAAATAGAAACGTTGAGTTGGCTGAGCCATCGCCCACATTTCCAAAATCGAACATAAAAACAAGTCGATCAAAATCAGCAACCTGTCCGTCAAAATTCCAACTGATGGTCTCCCATTCGCCAGAAGTGGTGGTAAGGAAGTCAGAAGCATAAGCTGCATCTGGCCCTTGCAACTCTAGCTTGATGGTGGTTCCAACAGGAGCAGTTGTATAAACCTTCATTGAAATAACCCAATTGGTTGAAAGGTCTAAACTCTCTACCAAAGACATGTAGCTTCCAGCCCAAAACTGTCCTCCATCACGGATGATTTGACATACGGTATTGCTGGTATTGATACCATTTGATTGCGGGTTTGGAATGACAGCCGCTCCGGCTCCAGCGAAGCTTAGAATGTCTGTGTTCTCAATTCCTGTTTCAAAATCGATGGGCAGCGTTGTAGGTTCTGGAGGAGCAGGTCCTTCCACTTGTTCTACATCGTCAAAATAGAATGTGGAATTTGTTGAGCCATCGCCCACATTTCCAAAATCAAACATGAACACAATTTCGTTGAGGTTTTCAGGGGTGTCGAGAAAAATCCATTCCAGTGTTTCCCATTCATTGGAAACAGTGGTGAAGGCATCTAATTCTGATGGCGCTCCTGCTCCTTCCAGTTTGAACTTCACTAGTGTGCCTATTGGGGCTGAAGTGTAGACTTTCATTGTGATCCTAGTTAGGACAGAAAAATCTAGATTGTCAGAAAGGATGATTTTACTCCCAGCGTAGACAGCTCCGCCATCTCTAACGATAGATGCAACGGTGCTACTGGTATTGATGCCGCCCTCTAGTGGATTGGCAGTGACTGAAGCCGTTCCTCCGTCAAAATCAACGAAATCTGCGGTCGTAATATCGCCTTCAAAGTCAATCGGAAGGCTCTGTGAATGTCCAAGAACAAAGGTGAATAAGCTTAAACAGAATAAAATACTTTTCATTTATATGGATTTGAATTGGACAACAAACAGTTTTAGATGGCCATTGCCTAATGGTTTACTTATGGACGACCAAAATTGACCGGCCTCTTATTAACAATCAAAGTTAGATTCAAAAACAATGAGAATAACGGAGTCAGGAAAAAAGATGAGCACCCCCTTTGATTCTTCAGGGGCTGTTGTTGAAACACAAAGGGGAGGTGAATCTCTGTAAAATCATAGCAGCAATACTCCCCACCACTGCAAATCCGCGTTGTACATTCACATCAAGTTAATCAGTTGTTATCACAGAATTGCTCCTCAAGAAACCTGTGTAGGCAATTTCAACTGCGATGAGTTGCGTCATAAAACTGATTGTTGGGAGTGAACAACAAAAAACCCCATTCGCTCCAGAGAAGCGAACAGGGTTTTACCTAAGTGGCTTGTCCTCACAAGCCTTCCTATTTAAGAAGAACTAAACGTTCTAGGAATAGCTGTTGTTCCTCCTCATTCGTTAATGAGATTAAGTAAACTCCAGCATTTAATAGTGAAATGTCAATGGCAAGCAATCCGTTCAACTGCACCCTTTGCGACTGAACAACTCTACCTTTCGCATCGGTTATTTCTAAAGAAACCAGTTCTGCAGAAGTGTTTGCACCGCGGTAGTTGATGAACACTTCTCCGTTTCCAGTTGGGTTAGGAAACAACGTGAACATTTCCTCAATGCTGTCAGCATTCATTGATTTCTTTTCGTCTTGGATATCAATAAAACAGCTGGCCGCTACCAATTCGCATTTATCTTCTTTGATAGCGTAGATTTCAATTGAGCCGTAGATCAAATCAGATAATTGATAGTCTAATTCAACTTCGCCATTCTCTGAAAAGTAGATTTCAGGCTCTGTTATGAGATCCCCGTTACAGAACACACATTCTTCATACAGCTTGACCATGAAACTTTCGTTTACAAGTGGCGGATAGGAGATATAGGTATATCCTCCTGCCTCTTGCACAACAATAGATGAAGGGTTGAGGCTACTTCCGCATTGATCTGGCTCATTCTGGCAATCATACGGATCACAATCAATGATACCTGTTAACTCTATGTTGCAGAATGTTCCATCTACTTCGAATTCAACAAATAAGCTGTAGGTAGACCCTGCTTCATTTGCCACCGTCAATGGGTTCTGTGCCGGAAAGATGATGTCTTCAACTTGCCAAAAGTTGATTTGATCTGTCGTCGCTAACTGTCCGTTTACATAGGCAGTGAGTATAGAGTTGGACCCGGCACATTCAAACTCCACAGAGATGTCAGACTCACAGGGGTCACATGCTTCCACAATGAGTTCAACCGGTTCCGTTTCCACAAAGGAGCAACCTTCAGCAGCAACGCAGGCGGCCACAGCATATTCGCCAGGAGCTAGGTAATCATTTAGGACGAAGGTTGTGCCGTTGATTTCGTAGAACGTGTCTATCATTCCATCGGAGCTCAATCGCCACATATAGGTGAGTTCTCCTTCGCCCCCTGTAGGCAATTGAGTAAACGTGAATTCAGCTGAACCGCCTGCACAAATTGTTTGATTGCAGCAGATGACTCCTGGGAAAGTCACGTTTGAACAAGGAATGCAGTCAATTACACCCTCCAGCGTCGTTTTGCATTCCGTGTCTCCATAGAAGATAGCAATCTCAACACTGTATGTGCTTTGTTCCGCATTTGTGAGGGTGATTGAGTTTGAATACGAAGCCACTACACCATTGACTGTCCAGGCATACGTTATTTGATCCTCTGGATTAAGCGTAGGCGGTGCCACCGTGAGGGTCACTACACCCGCTTCGGCATCAGAACAATCCACATCAACAGCCAAGTCGTTGCACGGTGTTTGACAGCATTCAAAGGTGATTGGCACTGTAATGTTACAATCTATCTGAACGAGGTGTAATTGGACCGTGGCGTCTAATGCCTCAGTGCAACTTCCTGCATAGGAGGCGGTCACAAGCAGAAGGGACACACCATTAGGAAGGACATTTGGCGCAGGGATAGTTAGATTTGTGATAGAGAATACATCAAAAAGGTTGTCGTCGCTCAGCAAATCAATTTCAATATACTGATAGGCACCATTGTTCGTGACTTCCAGAAGGAACGTAAAGTAGCCATCGCCAATACATTCTGCTTCCAGCACTTCCATGCTTCCATTAAAGCAGCAGATAGGTAAGTCGAAACAGCGTTCGTCGCTACAACTGATATTGTCATTGGTGGCCGTCAATTGAATGCAATGTTCACCTTCTTCTTCGGTTGGCATGTAGGTGAGTTCAACGGTTCGCACACCATCTTCTTCTTCGCTCATATAAGCGATTTCAACGGTTCCGGTAGTACTTTCGAACAGGATTTCTTCTTCTAGGAAAGAGCTGGTGATCTTAGCGTTCACGGTGTAGGAACCATCAGCGTTGAGGTCATCACAGGAGATGGGGTCGAAGTCTACGTAGGAGAGGTTGTTCAATTCAACGTTCAAGGGGTCAGAGACCCGAACGCAGCCATTTGCTAACACAACCACCAGCTGATAAGATCCACTTTCCCAGTCTGAGGTAATCTGAATCGTCTGCTGATTAATATTCCCTGTACCTTGACAATCGGCACAAGCCAATTCAGTTGTACCAGCATGCACAAGTTGCCAACTCTGAATGGCAAACGTTGTTCGAATAGGCAGGTACACATCTTGAGCATCAAAGTCAGCCGAACAAAAGTCATAGCATCCGGCCAATATGCCTGATAGGTCAGCAATGGGCGATACACGTACTTCATTTCCAGATGGACAAGCGCCAATCGTTTTAACGACGTAATTCCCTGGGTAAAGGCCTGATAGGACGTTGCTCTGACTATTATTCAACGACCATGAAATATCTCCACTTTCGTAGTTCGTCACTGTTAATGTTGCCGTTTCACCTTCACAGTCATACTCTAGTTCGATTTGAGGTTGATCATCTAGTTCTGATACGACAAAGGTTCTCTCGAATAACTGAATTCCGCAATTGTCAGGAAAAATGACTTCGACTTCTATCTGTAATTGTCCTTCAGTTAAATTAACGCCTCTGGTTGGTCCTGAATTTGGAAAAGACACTCCGTTCTCGAACCAGTTATATGTAGCCCCATCTACCTGAGTAACTGAGAATTCATAGAAGCCATCCTCGCATAAAGTATTCAATGGTTCTTTAAAAGTAACTTCAGTTGGCAGTTCTATTTGGATACCAACTTTATCAGAATTTGCTCTGCACCCAATGCTATTGGAGACTTGTACCCAATACGTTTCTTCAGCAGCAATGATAGATTGTGATGTTTCTTGCGTAGACCACAAATAATTGACTTCTTCATTTGAATTGACTAATGCGTTTAGAACGTATGGCACATTCGGGCAACTATTTGGCACTAGCTCTATTTCAGGATTCAATTCATTTTCAATGACCTCAATTGATTGAGTATACTCATACACACATCCGTTAAAGTCTACAGCGGTTAGTTGCACTGTTCTTGTTGGAAAGTTAGGGTCGAAAGGAAATGTCTTAATCAATTGTGAGCCAATGAAAGAGGTGCCGTCGTCAAAACTCCAAATTTGATTATAGAACTCATCATCTGTATAGAACTCAAAAGGAGCTCCAGTAGATTCGCAGACCTCTGAAGGACCTGAGATTGATCCATCTAATAATCCAATCTTAACGAATTCATTTAGTGTATAAGCAGGACCATATCCATCCCAAAAAAGAGCATTGACATCCGGATGTGTCAGCGTTGTAACGATGTCCCAAGGCCCCGGCGTAAGCATTTGCATCCCTGGTGAGACTGAAAGATCATATGCCATGCCATTTCCAGTAATATTCCAATTCATAAGTGCATCAGCATAAGCGGGCAGATAATCGGTATTATCAGTCAATGTGATCAGTCCACCTGCGGGGTCACATTCTATATCAATAATTTGGTCAATGATATAAGGTACAATCACCACTACTTCTTCTGCCCCAATTTCCCATGTATTTGGATCTGTTCCTGGACAAATTGACGTAAATGACACCTGATAATACCCAGGATGGTCAAAGAGATGATTGAACTGATAATCAGGCCCGTAGGGGTATTGGGTGACCCCGTTAATAGGGTCTTTTATGGTCCAAGAATATTGACAAGAGGTCACCTGATTTAAGTTAATTGTTTCAAGTCCTGAACCACATGTACCGACAGTTACGAAACCATCTTCATCTAAAACGCTTAAGGCGTTAACACTGCCAGAGAAACGAACTTGACCCGGCACATCTGTTAATCCCCATGTAATCACGTTTTCACCCTGAGGTAGACCTGGTCCGGAGCTACAGTCTACTATAAACGGATTAGAGACGCTTGTACATTGTGTTGCTGTGTTCACAACACTTACACGATAGATTCCATGTACATTTGAACCACCACTTAAATTTAAAATTCGTTGGTCATTATATTGAGGTAACTCCATGAAATCCTGTGTCCAGAAATAATCAAAAACACCTTGATTGGAGGGTTGCTCAGAAGCTACAAGTTCGTACTCATTGATTGCTTCACAAGTAGGACAGTTGGGCAGTGGAGAGGTAATCGCAGCAAAAGGCGAAGGGTTTACCGTGAAGGAGTGAATTGCTTCTGTAATGCCTATACATCCTTCAGGGTTTAAGACAGACAAGCGAATGGAGTGCAACCCCAGTTCTAAGTCGAGATTTTCGGGAGATAGAGAAATTGTTTGGCCTGATTCATTTGGGAGTATTTCACCATCAAGAAACCACGTGTAGACTTCAGCGACTAAACTCGAGTTTAATGTCAGAAGGTCAGCAAAGCATACAGATTGATCTCCAAGTATCGTAGGAACAGGAGTGGGATTAACTAAAATAGGGTACGCTAGTTGTTCAATTGCCCCAACACAGTGTTCGAATGTTAAAATCAAGTCTACATTAATTGGCACAGTGGTTTGGTTCCAATAGATTTCGATAGTTGATTCTAATGGGTCAATCGTAATGGAGCCAGCAGTTGGTATCGAAAGAGACCATTCTGCGATGTCTGTTTCTTCAAAAGTATAGACGGTAGAACTGTTCGCACAAACCTCTTGTTCTCCAGAAATAGAGACAGCATTTGAAATAGGTTCTACTTCGATGATGTTCAGCGGGCCGTCGCAGTCTGAACCGGGAGCAATCCACCTTACTTGAATTTCTCCAGGGCCTCCCCAGATTACACTGAACGAGTAAGACGTACCACTTACATCACCTTCGGTTGTGACACCTCCAATCAATGTCCATTCAGGAATCAGTCCAGCTACAAATTCAATTTCATAAAGTACGGGCGTACTTCCACAAAACTCAAAACGGCCTGTTCCAAATTCAATTTCATTCGCAATTGATCCGACAGAAAAATTAAAATAGGAGGAGCCACAGATTGCAGGATTTGATTCGTCTAAATTCACGATCTCAAAACGATAAGAACCGTCTGCGGAAATAACACTTGTGCTAAAGGTTAAATTTCCATTGAGCGGTTGATTTGAAACAATGATTTGACCAAAATTATCCAACAAGTTGTATGCAAGATTTGGATATTCACTTTCATCAATGCCATTAATCTGAACCACTAAATTTTCGTCACGACAAATAAAGTCGGGTCCAGACACAGTAATCTCAGGGGCATTAAATAAAGCAATTTCTTTCTCTGTTACTTGTGTGCAGCCGTGAAATGGTGAAGTAACAGTAGCTCTCAAAATGACACTTTCTATCGGTACAATTGCATCATAAATAATTTTGGGGTTTTGTTGCGTATTCAACTCCATTGTAATTCCAGGTACATCATCAGGAATCAGTTCCCAAGTCACATTGGAATTCGCCGCCATGCCTTGTAAAAAATAGAACTGTGAATCAAAGCAAGACAATGCATCAGGACCTCTTATAGAGGCAGCTATAACGGGCACTTCGTTAACAATCGTGGTTGAGCAGTTGTTTTCACAACCATCAAGTGTTAAAATGAGTAATCCGGGAGATACTTCACCTGTCCACTGAACGACCACTGTGTTCTCCGTGTTTAAGCCAATGATGTTTCCACCTTCTATACTCCATGTTACATCACATTCAGCATCTGTTGTATAAGTGTCTTGAGCAGTGGCACAAATGGTTGAAATACACTCAACAGTAG
Source organism: uncultured Comamonadaceae bacterium (assembly GCA_964353035.1). Classification (GTDB taxonomy): domain Bacteria; phylum Bacteroidota; class Bacteroidia; order Flavobacteriales_D; family Sanyastnellaceae; genus JAQWQB01. The sequence continues at coordinate 8,573 of CAYGUR010000018.1, forward strand.
GAGTTTCTCCTTCTTGCACATGAATGTTGAATTCAACCGTATTTGAGCTACAACCAGATATTGAATAGCTTGTAAAAGTGGCTACATAGTTGCCTGGTTGATTAAATACATAGGAAGATTCTAAGGATGCTTCTTCGTAAATGAGCACGTTGTTTTCATCAAAAATGCTCCAAATGCTGTAGTAGGTATTACAGTTGTTTTCGGACGCGGTGGTTGGCCCACCGCTATTGATAATGGCAGGGAAAATTGGCGTCGTTCTGGCACCATTAAATATAACTGTTTGGTTCAAACAAATATCAAGATGATTTCCATCTTGGTTCTGCTGTGATGCAGGAATAGTTTCAGCGGTAGAAACGGGTGCGGCGAGAATGTACAATTCTAGCGAAATGGAACTCTCACAAGCATTGTTTGACACAGTGACGTTGATTTGACCCGCTTGAGCGGCAGAAGGAAGATGAATTTCAAAGTCGCAACCATTTTGAACGTAACTGATGTCTTCTACAAATCCTTCAAATTCAATTTCACAAAAGGCATGATTTCCAGTGTTCAGATAAATGACATCATCAACACAAGCTGAGATGCCGTAGAACTCATATTTCTCTCTGATATTTCGATACAACTTGCACAGGTTGCCGCTAAAATCGGTTGAAACAACTGGCGAATTGACCACCATTACCTCGAAAGTTGAAATATCGATTGACACACCTGCTGAAAAAACTTCAGCTTCAATTGTTGTTTCGTTCAGGTTGTTAAATCCAAAAACTGCTGAAGTTCCAGTCGCTCCATAGAAGTCAGCATCAGTAGCGCTCCAAACAATCGTGGCACCAGTAGGAATAGGGTCAGTGTATTGGAACGTTTCTGACTCCCCAAGACACGCCTCACTCGGCCCAACAATATTATACTGTGCCCAACTCGCGAATGACGTTAGCAAAAAGAAGTAACATAAAATAAACGTAGATGTGGTTTTCATAACGGCGGGATTTTAAGATTCCTTCTCAAGCTACCCGCTTTTCAAATCGAATTGATTGCCCTTTTACTGAACAAACGGTCTGGTTGTATGAAGACCCTGTCTGAATGACTGAACAAGACTTTTTGCCTTTTTTGAGTGTTATTGGGGGTGAAACCCGCATTGTTTAATGCCTGATAAACAAGGGGTTATGATTTTTTACACCTTCTTTACATCAAGCCCAACACCCCTTATGATGGTCATCCCAATTATTCACGACCTTTGAGTGGGGTAGACTTTTATCGTTATGCGAAATCTTGTTTTATGTTTGACTTTCTCGTTTGCCGCTAGTGTGCATTCCTTGGCGCAAAAAGAAACATCTTTTACTTTCAGCATCGCTGATGGTCTGCCTTCCAACACCGTCTACACCATTTTTGAAGACGAAAAAAACCTGATGTGGTTCGGAACAGATAAAGGGATTGCACAGTATGATGGTACTTCTTTCCAGATCTACGATATGAGCAACGGCCTCGAAGATTTGGAGGTCTTTTGTATGGAGGAAGATCGTCAAGGGAGACTATGGTTTGCAGGATTTAATGGTAGGGTTTGTTTTATGCATTACGGACAAGTGCACAACGCAACAACTGACCCTTGGTTGGAAGACCTCGATTTTAACTGCCTGGTGCGTGATATTCACGAAGATGAGCAGGGACGAATTTGGTTTTGTGGCGAATCTTATACCATACGCATGTTAGAACAGGAACACGTAACAACCTTCTCAACCGATGTGAGTATCCTAGCCTTTATGAGCGACCTCAACGGTCAATTGTATGGGAAACCGTATCGGAAATTTGATAAAGATGTCAGATTGTTTCAGATAGAACAAAAGGATAAAAAGATCAGTCTAATTCCAACCTCAACTGCAATCCTTGAGGATACTTCAGTCTTCGCTAAAGAAGAAAGTTGGGTCTTTTATCGGTCCCCATCAAGGACAACGGATTATAGTGAAATAGTGCTCGATCGTTTCCAAGATTTAAAAATGATCAAATGGGATCTCCGTGTTTTTGAAACAGAGCGCTTTAGCTGCAACTCTACCTTTCACAATGGGTTTTATTTATATCGAAAAATTCATGGGGAATACGTAAAACTAGACCTCGGAATTACCCCAGAAACAACCATTTCTTGGATGATTGAAGACCATCAACAGAACTTATGGATTTCAACCGTTGGAACAGGAATTATTGAGCTTGTAGAGTCTGATATTGAACTTGTTTCTACCAGTCTTCTCGGTGCAGCGGTCCACAGTATTCTGCAAGTGGATGATACCACAACCGTCATTGGAACCCATGAAGGTGAAGTTTGGCTCCTCACCCCTCAGCAAGAACGTTTGATTCGTTTACCAAATGAGAATGGACGTGTTCGTGCCTTGGTCATGTATGATGATTTTTTAATGGCAGGAACTGATGGTGGAATTTATCGAATTGATCGTCAAACATACCAGGTGACAACTCCATATGGTTTGAGGGCATGGAAAGAGCTTCGGATGAAAAATGGCGAATTATTCGGTGCTACAAGTGCGAATTTTGTTCAGTTTACTTCTGATTCGCTGCTGGATTTAGTGCATGAAAGAACACTCTGCTTTCTCCCTCTTGCCAACAATCATACGATAGTAGCACATCTACATGGGCTCTATGATTGGACTCCCACCTCCAAAACACCGCTTGAAATCAAAAAGTTAGGCTTTGCCGCAACCAATAAACTGGAGATTTCCCAAGATTCATTGTTCCTTTTTATCTGTTCGAATGGCAATGGTTTAATCATTCAGAATCGAATAACAGGACAAGAATTCGCCATTGACAGTCATCAAGGTTTGGATGGAAACAATGTGTATGATATTTATCAGCCAACCGAAAACCGGATTTGGATTGCAACCAATAAAGGACTGGCTATTCTCCAACTTCTAAACGGTGAATGGGAGATAGAACAGCTGATCAAGTTGAACTATGCGGCCAGTTCCAACGACATTTTTACCATTCACGTGACACCTGAAAAACTTTTGTTTGGTACGGCGAATGGGCTGTATCAAATCCAACGAGAGAACATCAAGAACAACAGCGCTGACCCGAAGATCTATTTCAGTTCCATCACCACTTCTGGGACGAACTTACTCGCTGATTCCAACCATATTGAAATAGATCATACAGCGAATGAAATCACATTCGCTTATCGGAATGATGATTATTCAAGCCAGACTAGATCTTGGGAAACGAGGCTACTTCCATTGCAAAAAGACTGGTCCATCACGGGAAATTCAGAACAGTCTTTTCAAGAGTTACCAGCGGGAAGTTATACGTTTCAAGTTCGAAACAAACAATTCACTAAAGGAAAGGATTACCAAATCAGCTTCGTTGTTCTCCCTAACCCGCTAACGTCCTGGTGGTTCATTAGCCTGCTCTGGGTTTTTGTGCTCCTTGTTGTATGGGGCGTTTATCGTGCTCGAGCGAACAGACAACGCGCCATCATCGCCCTGAAATTGAAGAACTTGGAATTTGAGCAACAGTCGCTGTTCAATCAGATGAACCCTCATTTCATTCACAATTCGCTTTTTGCCATTCAAGGTTTTATTCTCGGAAATGACCGATTAAAAGCAAATGGCTTGTTGGTCTCTTTTTCGGGACTCATGGAAAAAATGCTCTTCAGTTCGAAAGAACGAAGCATAACGATCGAAAATGAAATTCAATTGCTAGATCAATACTTGAGCTGGCAACAAACAAGGCTGAACAATGCCTTTACCTATGACATCATCACAAGAGAAATTGCTGAACTTTTTGATAAACGCATTCCAAGCATGATCTTACAACCACTGCTTGAAAATGCTGTTGAACATGGGATTATCCCTCGAAGAGACGAAGACAATGGAGGGGTGATTGAGCTTCGATTTAAAAAGCTAAATACGGGGGTTGAATGCATTCTCAGAGATAACGGTAATCAAGAAGGAAACACAGGCAAGAAGGAGTCACTTGGTGTTTCTTTGGTTATCCTTACAGAACGTTTATCGATTCTTCGGCAAATGGGCTATGATGCAAGTATTCGTATTGAAAAGGTAGATGAAGCGTTCGGCACAGTCGTTTTTCTTCACTTGCCATTTTTGAATTAATGTTAGGACCAATGGAATATACCTGTGTAATTATTGATGATGAAGTAGGAGCTAGGTCAACCATTCGGACGTTGGTGAATGAATTCTGCCCACAGTTGACGATCGTTGCTGAATGTGCCTCAATAGAAGACAGCATTCCCGTCATTCATCAAACCCAACCAGACCTGCTGTTTTTGGATTTAAAATTGGGCGATGGATTGGGTTTTGAAATCATTGATTTTTTCGAAAATCCGCAATTTGAAGTGATATTAATAACCGCTTTTGATGACCAGCGAAAAAATGCCATGAACAGGTTTTGTTTACAGTATCTGACAAAACCAATTGATATAGAGATGTTTGTGGGGGCGTACAAAAGATTTCTTGAAATTAGAAAAGGTAGAAATGAGATTAATAACACAAAAAGGAAGAGCGGAATAAAGAAAATTACCATCCCTACGCGTGTTGGTTATGACATCCTAAATACATCAACCATTGTGCACATTGAGAGTGATGGAAATTATAGCAAAATCCATTTATTGGATGAGACTATTTTGACTTCCAAAACCTTAAAATACTATGATGATTTATTGACTTCATCAGGCTTTTTCCGCATTCATCGCTCTCATTTAATCAACCTCAAATTTGTAAAAAGTGTCAATTTTGACGGAACAGTGGTCCTGGAATCAGACATTGTTCTGCCGGTTTCGAGTTCAGGACGGAAAGATTTAATTGCCGCTGTGGCAAGAATGTAAGGGTCGAAATTTCGGGCTAAAAACAAGACTTTTGGAAGAAGGAAAATGCATGGCCAATGGGTGCGATTTGAGGACATCTTGTGGCCATCGAAAAAGGACGGAAAAGGCATAGTCAAGAAAGCGAAAAGAATGTCGGTTTATTTTAAAGCAAATGCCCATTAAATAGGGCTTTTCAGCCAGAACTTCAGTATCTTTAGTCAGCCATCATTGGCTCCTTTTCAATCGCTTTTTTTATGACGTTCAAGTTCTCTTTTCTATTGGCCATGTGCTCCTTTTTTTCCATGGCTTTATCGGCACAAAATTTAATCCTTACCGGTCTCATTCACGGTCCACTTTCAGGCAGCCCAAAAGCAGTGGAACTTTTTGTCACGGCAGACATTCCTGACCTGTCGATTTATGGACTCGGTTGTGCCAACAATGGTGGCGGAAATCCGGGAGTAGAATATGCTTTCCCTAGTCAATCCGTCATTGCCGGAGAGTTTATCTACGTGGTGAATGACGCCGTTTCTTTTCAAAGCTTTTTCGGTTTCCCTGCGGACTTCGAAGACGGTGGATCTGCTTGCAACTTCAATGGAAATGACGCTTTTGTGGTGTACGAAAACGGAAATCCCATCGACACCTTTGGAGAAATTTCCGCCCCAGGCGATGGAACGCCATGGGAATATACCTTGGGGTGGGCGCACCGACTCAATAACACTGGACCTGATGGCAGTTCCTTCGTTCTGACAAATTGGGCGTTTAGCGCCTTGAATAATTTTGTTGGAGAAACCATCAATGCAACTTCGAATGAGCCCTATCCAGTTGGAGATTTTGTGATTGACGAACTTCTTGGCTGCACCAATTCCAATGCTGAGAACTACAATCCTTCAGCAGTCATTGATGATGGTACTTGCCTTATTTATGGGTGCATTTATGATGTTGCTTCGAACTACAACCCTGAAGCTACAAAAGATGACGGATCTTGTCTGATAGCAGAAAGCTGTCATCAGGATGTGAATGGCGATGGTGTGATTGGTACCGCAGATCTGCTCATCGTCTTGAGTGCGTTTGGAAGTGTTTGTTCCGGACCGGCACCTTTCAATTTCATTCAACCGGGTGTTGGGTCTTTCGTTTACAATGATTACGCCCCACTTTCAGACAAGCCCATCACGGTGCACTATTACCTTCCCGAAGGTGATTACTCGAATATGCCCATTGTGTTTGTTCACCATGGAAACACAAGAAATGGCGCTGAGTATCGTGATGCTTGGATAGCAAGCGCTGCGAATTACGGTTTCCTAGTGGTTGCGCCCGAGTTTTCGGAAGAGGACTATCCTGGTAGTCTGTATTACATGACTGGATTTGTGCAAGATGCGGGAGGCAATCTTAATCCGGAAAGCGAATGGACTTTTTCAGTGATTGAACCACTTTTTGAGTTCATTCAACAAGACATTGGAAGTGGAGTATCAAACTTTGACATGTTTGGACATTCTGCGGGAGCGCAATTTGTGCACCGGTTTACGCTTTTCACTTCAACGACGAGTTTGAACAGAGCCATTTCGGCGAATGCAGGTTGGTATACGGTACCTGATATCAGCATTGATTTTCCGTATGGTCTGGATGGAAGCCCCGCAGGTCTGCTTGAAATGTCCACCTTTTTCAGCAGGAACCTGATTGTTCATTTAGGACAAGACGATGATGATCCGAATGACCCCATTCTCAACACCACAGATGGAGCCAACGCACAAGGACCTCATCGCTACGCTAGAGGATTGCATTTTTTCTCAGAGAGTCAGGCAATATGCACTTCCAATTCTTTGCCTTTTGCCTGGACGAAAGTTGAAGTTCCGAATGTAGGCCATGATTTTGAAACGATGTCTACAAAAGCGGCCATGTTTTTATTCGAGTAAAAGAAATAAGGTTTAAAGGAATCAAAAAGAGCCATGCATCAAATGCATGGCTCTTTTTAATGAATGTGTATTAGTTAGATTATTGACAGGTATTTCCAAATGAACCTAACAGTTCAAGTAAGTCTGTAGTGTTAATAAGGGCATCTTGATTGATGTCAGCCGGACAGTCGTTTTGGCTGTCAAACTCACAAGACCCGTCATCGTCATTGGCGTCTGGGTTGTAGTTGGTGGCAACGGCATAAGTGCAACCTAGAATGATGCAAGACCCATCGTCTTGAGTAGCTGCAGGGTCATAGTTTGTAGCTGTTGGGTTAGTACATCCCAAGATGGCACAAACGGGTGCGTATTCGCCAACTGGGAAAGGCTCTGTTGCATCAGCATTCAGGGTAACACCGGAATAGACGTCCTGAGCAGCAACAGTCCAGTTCGCTTCAACGAAAGCACCATCAGGTCCAGTTGCGCAATTTCGGTTGGCCCACGTAAGAACGTACTCCCAAGTAGTTCCAGTTCCGTCAACATCTACGTCTCCAAAGGCATCAATTACTTGAGTGTTTTCGAAGAGTTCAACGGTATCATCTCCATTGAAAGAAAGAACGCCTGACTCATAGTTTGGTGCAAATCCGAAGAAGTCGGTAAAGGCCACAGCATCATTGGCAACATAGATAAAATCACCTGCAGTTGCGGCATCAGCAGGGAAAGTGAACTCTTGTCCATCAGTGCCACCACCATTGCTTGCTACTCCAAATCCATACACGCTCAAGTCTGCAATGTCTGCAGCTACATAAATCTCAATGCACTTCGGCGCAGCCCCCGGATAAATAACACCAGAGAGCACTAGGCTATTGGTAGTGGGAATCAAAGTTCCTGCGCATGAGCAGTCAGCTTGAAGCACATCTCCCGTTGTGAACGGATTGGCATCATCACAAGCGTCTCCAACCAAAATACACGAGCCATCATCAGAAACAGCGGCCGGGTCATAGTTACACGCAGCGCTGTTGGTGCAACCTGTTGCAGGACAAACCAATGAGTAAGCTCCAAGGTCGAACGGCAAAGGTGTAGTTGCGTTGTCTGTTTGTCCGGTGTAAGTTCCTTCAGGAGCGATGTCCCAATTTGCTTCCACAAACGTACTTCCATCAGGTCCGGTAGCACATTTACGTGCAACCCATGTATCTACATAGCCCCAAGAAGTCCCTGTTCCGTCTACGTTAATGTCTCCAAAAACGTCAATCACCTGTCCAGATTCAAAGATTTCAATGGCATCATCACCGTTGAAGTTGACTGTACCAGTTTCGTAGTCTGCCGTTCCACCGAAGAAAGCTGTGAATGCGGCGGCGTCATTTGTTACGTAAATGAAGTCACCAGCTGTAGCTGCGTCAGCAGGGAATGTGTATTCAATGCCGTCAGTTCCACCGCCATTGTTTGCCACACCAAAACCGTAAATACTTAGGTCTGGAATGTCATTTACAACGTATAGTTCTATTGTTTTTGGCACTGCATCTGGATACAAGGCCCCTGTAAGGATAAGGCTGTTGGTTGTGGGTGGGAATACACCTGCACATGAACAATCTCCTTGTATAACATCTCCAGTAGAGAACTCGTTTCCATCGTCACAAGGGTCCCCTGGAAGGATACACGTTCCGTCGTCAACACTTGCTTCTGAATCATAGTTACACGCAGAAACATTTGTGCAACCTACAGGCGGACAAACCTCAAGGTAAGCACCTACAGGGTAAGGTTCTGGTGATGTGGCATTGGCTGTTTGACCAACAAACGCATCAATTGAGCTCACCGTCCAATTCGCTTCCACAAAGGTTGATCCATCTGGACCTGTTCCACAGAGTCTATTTACCCATCCGTTTGAGTATTCCCAAGTTGAACCCGTTCCATCAACTGCAATGTCGCCAAAGACGTCAACTACAGCCCCGTTTTCAAAGATTTCGAAGGCATCATCTCCGTTGAAGTTGATGGCAGCTCCGGCGTCTGAATAATCAGCGGCAAATCCGAAGAAGTCATTAAAAGCAACAAGGTCATTTGTTACATATATGAATGTTCCAGCAGTGACAGCATCAGCAGGGAAGGTAAACTCTTCCCCATCTGTACCACCACCGTTTCCGGCAGAACCAATTCCATGTGTGCTTAAATCTAGGATGTCATTGACTACATAGAGCTCAATTGCTTTCGGCGCAGCTTCGGCATGAATCAGTCCAGTAAGCACAAGGCTGTTGGTCACTGAGATGGTTGTTCCAGCGCAAGAGCAGTCTCCTTGAACAAGGTCGTTTTCGGTTCCAGAATCTCCATCGTCACAAGCGTCTCCAACAAGAATACAAGAACCGTCGTCTTCTACAGCTGTTGGGTCGAAGTTACACGCCGAGGAGTTTGTGCATCCTTGCGGTGGACAAGAAGCTACGTAAGAAGCTAGCGGGTAGGGAATTGTAGCAGTTGCATTTGTTGTTGAGCCATCTAAGGTGTTCAAAGGGGCTACAGACCAATTTCCTTGCACGAAAGTGTCCCCATCAGGTCCTGTTCCGCAAACGCGCGTCGCAAAAGACAAAGAGTATTCCCAGGGTAAGCCAGTTCCGTCGTCAATCACATCTCCGTAGGCGTCAATCACAACACCATTGCCGAACAGCTCAACAGGATCATCCCCATTGAAGCTTACCGAACTTGACTCATATGTGGTTGAGACACCAAAATAGGTGTTGCAATCTGTTATACTATTCGTGACATAGATGAAATCTCCCGCCGTTGCCGCATCCGCAGGGAAAGTGAATTCTTCACCGTCGGTTCCTCCACCGTTATTTGCAACTCCAATGCCATAGACAGACAAGTCTGGGATGTCGTTTACAACGTACAATTCAATTGTTTTTGGCGTGGCAGCGGGATGAATAATCCCGGTTAGCATAAGGTCTTGTGCACTCAAAAAGCTCACACAAAACATCAGAGCCAAGCTCGTAAATAAAGTTTTCGCATTCATGGTTTATCTATTTGGTTAAAGAAAAGGTCATTTATTTTTTCACTTAAAATCGAAGTTGGAAGATCAAGTCACCGCGTGTAAAATTGTTGTCGAAATCATCACTTATTTGAGAGATTGAAGCTTGAATTTTCAAGGCATTTCCTTTTAAGTAGCGCGAAAGACCAAGTGTTACTGCTGAAAGCTCTCCAACAATGGAGTTGGGATTGAACTCAAATTCCGGAGCCACTTGGGCGTAACTCGCGTCAATGCCATAACCTGATTTACTCACGTAACCCAGTGTTCCGTTGAAACTTGTTCCTAGAGCGAGGTATTCACTGATTTCTGTTGGAACTAGCGGATTCAGTGCTGTTGGGTCAACAAAGGTTGATTCCAATGAAGCCGCGGTGGCGACTACATATTCTCCAAGCAATGAAAATCCGCGGTACTTCACTAAGATATCGCCGTATAACTGCCGATAATCAGGTAATTGTGGAAGTCCAATAGCATTGTAAATAAAAAAGTCTCCATGTCCTTCTCCTGTGATTCCGCTTGCTCCGTCATTGAGACTAGCGGCGGCGCCAATCAGAATTTTCGGACTTTCTTCGCCCAGCAAGTCTGGCACACACTTATCGTTTCCTTCTGAGAATTCCCCTAGCGGATAAATATCAAGTCGCGCGGCGTACTTCAACCCGCCCAAATCTACATCGCGTGAATCTGCCCCGAACGAGTTACGTCCGTCACCTGATGTGACAGCAATGCGTGGCATGACAACGAATTTCTCGGGACCAAATTTCCAATTTACAAACAGGCCAAACTCTCTGCCTGTGTTGCTGAACTGAGAGCTGAGCAAGGTTCTGTTGGCGAATTGTAGCTGGTCTTCCATGAACAACATCTCACGATTGTTGGCAATGGTTTGCTTTTGTCCCACAGCAATAGAGACATTTTTTATAGGGTGGTATGCTACCCAAGCATCCAGAAGGGGTTCGTTCAAACTGAAGTCGAGTTGAATGAAAAAATCAACTTTTTCTTGAACCGCTTCGCCCGAAAAATTCAAGTAGGACCTTCTCGCATTTAAGATGTAGTCTGGATCTGCATCACCGTCAATTTCAAATCCAAAATTGGGTTGAATCATTCCTCCCAAATTGAATTTGTAATCGCCGTCATTGAATTGAAGGTTCAATCCGCTTCCGAGCTCAAATGAAGCTTGTTCAGAAGGAGACGCTTGTCCAAATGCAGCTGAAACCGCTAGGAAACAAAGCCCTAGTATGGATGTGCGTTTAAAAGTAGAATTCAATTTCATGGTTTCTCGGGTAAAAATGTTCCTATCAACCTGTAGGTCGGTAATTCAGCACCTGCTTCGGTTTTGAGTATGCCAAACGAAACAAAACTGTTGGGGGCTTCTGGCTCTAGAACTTCAATTGCTATGTTTCCTTTCGGTTGATTGAGCACCAAAATCCATGTTCCAGCTTCCACTTCAATGGTTTCACGAACAACATCGGTCGTTATTTTTTGAAGGGTAGCTCCTTCGTATTTCTCAGGTTGTTCGTAATAGTCTTTGACAATGTATTTTTCAACTTCCAGCGATTGCGGCTCAGAAATCTGTGTAACATCAAGTCCAAGGGTACGTAGCTTTTCAATCAAGTCTCCATGCCCCTTTCTTATTACATAGCCATTCGGTCTTTCTCTGGTCAGAACAGGAGATGAATTGAGCGCATCTCGAATGGTCACATCAAGCGTGATTTCTTCAACCTTGTCTAAGTCAATGGTTTGAATTTGCTGTTCAGAGACAAGCGGTTTACTTTTTACTACTGCAATGTCCTTTTGTTCTTTAGCGATTTGAATCTGCTTTTTGATTTCATCAACGTTGTTGTAGGTAGTTCGTAAAAAGGACTCAGCAACATAAAACCCAGTCATGACTCTTCTTTTGAAGGAAGTACGATTGATTCCAACTCCTCTGACTTCTATAAGTGCCGAAATGGAATTCGTCAAAGCATACGAAGTGGCACTTGATCGGGCATTGGATGAACCCTGATTGAAGTGGATGTGACCGTCATGATCTGAAGAGGAAATGTAATCATGGTGTCGCAACCCTTTTTCATCCATCACCGAGCGCACATTCGAAATGAACGGTTCTTCCGTAAAAGCGCGAAGGTTTTCTGGAACATTGAGGTTTCCAGAATAAAGGAACATCACATCGTAAATAGAAGTGATTCCGAAGGTTCCAATTTGTGTAAAATCTTTGCGGTACGGACGGTATTCATGAAAGTCGAGTGCTACTTCAGCGTTGTAATCACTAAAAGCTTTTTTCAAGTAGACACTTTCTTGAGCCATAAGTTTCGTTTGGTCTCTATTGAGGTCTAACCCATTGGCGGCATACCTATCTTGTTTTTCGTATCCGTCAATGTTCGCCATAGGAATCATTCGAAGGTCAATGCGGTCTAATAGTTGATTCAATTCTGGATTGTTGAGCAACTGGTCAAGCAGGTAGAGCATACTTTCTGTGCTAGCGGGTTCGTTGCCATGGAGTCCGCCTTGACAAAACACCCTAACCTTGTTCGTGTTCCCGTTGTTTTTACTCAGGGTGACCATTGGAATGTCTTTGCCCTTCTGGCTTTTGCCAATGGTTGTGAGCAAAACTGTTTCCGCGTGATTGGTTTCCAGTTGACGAAGGAAAGCCATCATTTCGTCGTGTGTTGTGAAACCCTTTTTCTTTTGAAATGCAGGGGTGTCAATTGTAACGTCAAACTCAGGAAAGAACTTTTCTGTCACTTTTTTTGACTGTGGATTCAGCTGGGCACAAGAGCTCAACGAAAGGAATAGAAGCGATATGGCCCAGAGGTTTTTCATTAGAACGACAATGATGTGATAATTCTCCAGATGATTTCATTGCCCGAAATCGGAAGGCCATTGATGTCTGTAGATCCTTCTGCGAGGTCCACGTAGGTCACTGACGACTGAATTTTAAAGCCATAATTGCGGGCGAAATACTTGCTCACACCCAGCGTGTAGTAATTTGGCCTGTTGTAGAAGGTACCGTTGTTTAAAAATGAATCTTCGTCTGCCTGCAAATGCGTGTAGCGCGCATCAACGGAAATAAGGCTTTTGAAAATGTAGCCCATTTGAATGTTGTAGCCCGTTCCGAGCATCATTCGCCCTTTCACATACCGCTCAACGTTTTGCTCTCCGTCTACATCAAAGCTGGTTGAGGTAGAACCGTCATTCCTCACACGAGTTGTAATGTCATCTGGCACTGAGGCTGTGCTTGTAACAATTTCGCCCAAGGCGGAAAAACCTTTGTATTTGAATAAAAAGTCAACACCCGCTTTGAAATAGTCAGGAAGTGAAACCTCTGATGAATCGTTCAGGTATAAAATGGCCCCGCTGTTACGACCTCTTCTGCTACTCATCCCTTTGTTTAAACTAGCACTTGCTCCAACCACAAGTTTGGGGGAGTTCTCCCGAACCATGTCTACTTGCCTGAATTGGCCATAAAATGTAAACAGTCCAAAGGGTAGGAAATCGATTCGTCCGCCATACTTAAACCCACCAAAGTCTGCATTGCGAACGTTGAGGCCGTCTCCATTGGTGACAGCAAGATAATTCCGCAGGTACATTCCGTTTTTAAAACGGAGATCACCTTGGTAAAAGAGGCCAAACTCCCTGATGCTGCTGAAGGCTGAGGTGACTCTGCTTCGTTCTACCAGTTGCAAGGTTTCTGAGTTCATTCTCAATTCCCGATTGTCTGTTGGGGTGGCGCGTTGTCCAAACGAAATGGTAGATCTTTTGGTGATGTTGTAGGCAATCCAGGCATCAAGGAGAAATGCGCCTACATCGTCACCCACTTCAGAAACCCCACTCAAGTCAACTTGGAGGCGGTAATCTACTTTCTGTTCTGCTGCTGAACCGCTGAATCGCAGTCGAAGACGGCGCATTCTGAAGCGATTTAAAGCGTTTTGATCAAGGGAGTCTTCGGTAAAGAATTTCGACTCAAAGTAAGGCTGAGCGTATCCGGTAAAGGAAAACTCATATCCTCTTTCACCAGAGAATTTCAACCCTTCACCGAAAGTGTATTTATTCAACACAGGAGCTTGCGCTTGGGCATGCTCAGTGATGAAACCCACTGCCAGAAACAGCAGGAACAGACGTATTATTTTTGTATCCATTGTGCTTTTTCCTCGTGGAATAAGGATTGATGAATGACTTGTTTGTCTTCCATCATAACCTTGCCTTTTGCTATAACATCTGTGAGTTCCATGGAGTGGTTGAAGCAACAGAAGTCAGCATCAAACCCGATTGCTATTCTTCCTTTGTGTTTCAAGCCCACATTTTTGGCCGGATTCACCGTCACCAATTTGATGGCCTCTTCAATTGCCACCCCACCTTCGTTAATAAGCGCAACCACCTCATTCAAATTGGCTTGAATAGGGGCCTTTTTAATGCCAATTAAATTTCCTTTGTCATCTCGTTTGTCAAGACCTGCATGTCCGTCAGTGCTAAAGGTCATTTGGTCAATAGACAGTCCGGCATCCATTGCTTCAAGCACAGATTTGTAAGGGTCTGTGTATTTTGAAGCGCCAGTAGTGATATCGATCATTCCTCCTAGCTTGCCAAACTCAATGGCTTGTTCGAAGAGTTCTTTGGTTCTTCCCACATGGGTTGGTGAGATGTGCTCTATAGGGAACTCATATTTCTGAACGAGTTCGAAAAGCAAATCCATTTTCGTACTCAAATTCCCTAGGTGAATGTGGAGGATTCCTTTTTTCCCTCCGAGCATTCCACCCACCTTCACATCTCTCAACAAGCGCAGCATTTCAGTGGCTGATGGATAAGAGGAGCGGATGTCCGAAATGGCAATTTTACACCCCATCACGATGTCAATGAAGGTCATGTCTTCTTGCACCGTGTTCATGATGTAGGTGGGCTCAACGCCATAGTACCCTGTGTACATGTAGGCCGAAAGTCCTTCTTGCGTCAATGCTTTTGCTTTTTTATAAAGGCTGCGCACGTTTCGAATCACCCCATCAGTTCCCAACAAGCCTACCACGGTTGTTGAACCGCAAGCAATGAGATCCATAGCAGACACTTCAGGAGTCATTGAAGAGAAGCTGTGCTTTCCTCCGGCACCTGTAATGTGGATGTGCTGATCAATGAAACCAGGCGTCACTGTTTGACCTTTCGCATCCCATTCTTTCGCGTTAAGCGGATTGGATTGAATGTGATCTTCAATGGCCACAATTTTCCCTTCTATGATCAGAAGGTCTTTAATGCCCAAAGGTTCGGGCGCATATATGTTGGCGTTTCGTATCAGTAACATGGCTTATATAAAATGATAGATGAGAAGAACAACAAGTCCGGCGCTTAAAGGGATGAGGTTTCGTTTTACCAATGAAATGGCACTCACTCCAGCAATTTCTGAGGCTGCAATGATGACGCCTGCAACGGGAGATACCGTTCGCCCCATAGAGGCAGCAAGGTTCATTGGCAGCAAAATAGAAGCAGATTTAACCCCAAGTTTGGTGGCAATGTCTGGAATGAGCGGACCAAAAGCGAAGAAGGCTGCGTTTCCACTTCCCATCATCATTGACGAAAGGAAAATCATCACGGTCATTACAATTCCAATTCCAACATATCCCAACCCCATGCCTTGACTAAGTCCTATGAGGCCTTCCACAAACCCAAGCGCAATTAGGCCTTGGGCAAAAATGTCTGCGGCAATAATCAATGTAACTACGGTCTTGAAAATGTCGCCCATTCCCGTCCAAAAGACTTTCAAAGACTGCATCACCTTGCTTATACTTTTAAGACGAATCCACTCCAAGAACATGGCTACGAACAAGGAAATCAACATGGCTGTAGTGGTGTCTAACACAATGGGTTGAGGGAAAAAGCTAAACAAGTCGGAAAAAACAATGAGCAAAATCAACGGCAGAATGGGAATAAGAGCATAATGCGCTGGCCCCATGTTTTTTAAGTCGCTTTCTGGTTTTGCCTCGCGTTCGTTTTCAACCTGATTTTTCTTATCGAAGTGTCTGTTAACGAAGTAGTACGTCACCATCAAAGTCAGGTTAAGCGGGATGATTACGGGCAGCTGTTCATTCAAGAAGTAGAGAATATTGTCTACTCCGGCAATGCTGGTAGCACTGGCCGTGATGGCAGAAGCCGGACCAATTCCAAATGCCGTGCAAGCGGTAATGACTGAAACGGCTGATAGTCTGCTTACCCCGAGGTTCACAAGAATGGGAAACACTGCGGCCATCAACAAGAGGCTCAGGCCTGCGGCCGAAGGAATGCAGATGAACAGGACTTGCCCAATTGGAATGACGCAGACGGCTGTAATATGTGGGTGCTTTTTCAGTGCCGAAAGCGGCTTCATGGCAACAAACACCAACCGATTGGAAGCGCCAATGTGATCAATGTAGGCTACAAAGCCACCTATGGCCATGATCATCAGTCCTACCCCGGCATCAATGTGCGCAAAAGATTCCTTGATGTAGCGAAACAAGTCAAACCCCTCGAATCCGGTTGGACTCTTCAGTGCCGGCATGTTAAAGTTAAAAGCGAAGGCAATTGCCAGCATGAATAAACCAGCAATCAGCAATACCGCATGTGGATATACTTTTTTCAACAAGAGTCGTGCTACGACAATGATGAACAGGAGCGATATGATGGGTCCTATGGTTTCCATTTGTGAATTAGAAAGGACTTCCGTCAGTTCGTGTGCCAGGAGAGAACAACACGCCAGAAACAACCGTTCCGTGCTGAACGAAATTTCCGCTCAAGTCAGGGTCACGCGTGTAAGATTCATTTGGGTTGTCAGACAAAGGTTCTATGTCGAAGGTAAGCACAGTCTCTCCCAAGGAGTTCAAAAGGTGCATTACATCTCCGGCGTTGTTCAAATTGAGGTTTCCAGTGGTAGATGTTTGCACAATGGCACCACCAAATGATCCGGTAGGTGTGCCACCCCCAAACACAACAAGGACACCGCCAGCGGGCACAATGGTTCCGGCTGGCACAATGTGATTTGGGATATTGGCGGCGAGATTTTCGGCATCGTAAATTTCATATCCGCTCATGTCAAGGGGCGAAGCAGATAGATTTACAAACTCCAAGAACTCATCTTCAGATTGCGCGTAGCTTCCATCGCCATTCGCGTCTCCATCTAGCCCTGAGTTCGAAGGGTCGTAAAGAATTTCATTGAGAAGTAG
>CAYGUR010000019.1:0-6747 GCA_964353035.1 uncultured Comamonadaceae bacterium
GTCTGACCAAACAAGAGCTGAACGGCAGGGTTCCTCTGATTGGTTTTGCTGGTGAGCCGTGGACGATCTTCTGCTACATGATTGAAGGGAAGGGGACGAAAGCATGGGCCGGTGCACGCAGGATGCTGTGGGAAGAACCCGAAATGGCACGGACCTTGCTAAGTATGATCACGGATGCAACAATTGACTACCTCAAAGCGCAAATTGCAGCAGGGGTAGATTTGGTTCAAGTGTTCGATAGCTGGGCAGGAGTGTTAAGCAGAGATTTATACATTAAATTCGCGATGCCATGTATGAAAAGAATCTGCGACGCAATCAATGAAGTGCCCGTTACAGTCTTCGCAAAAGGCGGAAACCATTTCCTGAAAGATTTGGCAGAACTCTCTTGTGAAACCATCGGATTAGACTGGAACATAGACCCGGAATTGGCGCGTGAAATTGTTGGACCAAATAAAACACTTCAAGGAAATTTAGATACCAGTGTTTTATACGGTTCACACGAAGAAATAAAGATTCATACAAAAGAGATGCTTCGCCGTTTTGGTGGCCAAAGGCATATTGCTAACTTAGGCCACGGCGTTTATCCGGATGTTGATCCAGAAAAAGTAAAAACGTTTATTGAAACTGTAAAAGAATGGAAATGACTACTAAACGACTAATGTTAATGTTTTTCTTTGCCTTTGCGGCAACGTTCGCCTTCGCACAAGAAGAAGAGGAGAGCGAAAACCTTGTGCCAAATGGGGATTTTGAGAAGGCAGAAACTCGAACATTGAAAAAAATGGGGATGATGCAAGAGCTGTGCGAAAACTGGTACAATGCTACCAAAGCACCTTGTGATCTCTACGCAAAAGATGTGAAGTCAGATAAAGTGAGTATTCCTGAAAATGAAAACGGAGTTCAAGACGCCCCTTCAGGTGACTTATATGCTGGATTCAGAGCATATACGAAGGATTCTAAAAAGAACCGCTCTTACCTCGGAGTTGAACTTACGCAACAAATGGAAAAAAACCAGATGTACTGCGTAGAGTTTAAGATTAGCCTTTCTGACCTTTCTAAATTTGGAACGAATTACATCGGTGCAATCTTCCCTGATCGAAAGCAAATTCAGCCGAATACAGGTCCAATCGTGAAAGACCTAAATGAAATTTCGGTAAAGCATAAGAGCAACAAGGCTATGATTGTAATGGACGGATGGGAAACTGTTTGTGGCACTTACATCGCAAATGGCGAAGAAGAATACATGATTATTGGATGCTTCGGTTCCGACACCAAGTTACAATTGGAAAAAATGAAACGTCCACGTGGAGTTACAGGTTCTCAGTCATATGACGCGTATTACTTCATTGATGATGTGAAAGTATACCCTATCGAAGCAAAGTCACAATGTGAGTGTGATCCTGCCGCAAACAAGGAGCCAGACCTTATTTACGGACAGTCAACTGTCATCGGACCAAGCATGTCTGCTGAAGATATTGTTGGTGTTTCAGCTGTTTATTACGCCTTCCAAAAGAAAAATATTACTGGAGCAGGAAAGTCAACCCTTGAGGAGATTGTGCGCATCATGACGGAAAATCCTTCTTGGAAAATGGAAGTGATCGGACATTGTGACAATGACGAATTCAATGAAGAGAAGATCAATACGCGTTACAGAGATATGGGTCAGCAACGTGCTGATGCATTGGTAGAATACCTAGTCTCTCAAGGTATTGATCAAAGCAGATTGATTCCACTTTCGAAATCAAACACAGATCCCGCCAATACAAGACCTACTGATCTTAGTAGAGCTCAGAATAGAAGAGTTGTTTTCAAGATTAGAAAATAACCTGATCACATAGAATCTTTAAAAAGGCCGTTCAAATTACTTGAATGGCCTTTTTTTTACCATTCCATGCACACCTTTCTGGCGTCATTCATCGTTACATAAAAAATGAAGTGTTGATACCTTGCCTCTTTAAGCGTCTCTTCACAACTGAAAAGCACCATCTTTACGATTCCGACTTGAAAAGAATTTTACTCATATTTGCTTCTATACTCCTAGTCTTCCAAGGTCTGGCACAAAACCTTGTGCCCAATGGAAGTTTTGAAGAGAAACCCTATTGTCCCTCTTCGTACAATATGCAAACCTTGAAGACGGTGAAATTCTGGAAGCAACCGAATTCTGCAACACCTGATCATTTTCATACCTGTGCCTCAGGAAAAGCTGGTGTGCCAGACAACATTGTAGGTTCGCAAGCTCCTTTGGATGGAGAGGCGTACATCGGATTAGTCACTTACACCAGTACAAAAAAGAACTACCGAGAGTACCTGCAAGCAAAGTTGAATCGAAAGCTCAGTGCAGGTGAAACAATTTGTGTTGAGTTTTGGGTTTCGTGTGCTGATAAGGCCATTTATGTAACAGACGGACTGGGTGTTCAATTCAGTAAAACAGCCCTGCATACGAGAAACCAAGGATTGATTGATGGCAGGCCACAAGTTGCCAACCCGAAATTGCACATTCTAGACAATGCTGATTCTTGGATAAAACTGTCAGACACTTTCATAGCAACTGGAGGAGAAGAATACATCACCATTGGAAATTTCTTACCCGACCCCTTGATCAGCAAACTTCTTCGAACAGACGTAGAAGGAATGGCAGATGCCAGTGATTGGGCCTACGTATATGTAGATGATCTTGTTGTGAAGTCTGTTCAGAGCAGAAGTGAATGCAGCTGTCTGAATGACCAAATTCGAGCTGAAGTACATGACCCACCATTGCAATTGAGTGAGTCACGTGAGGTGCAACTGCAAACCGTGTATTTCGCATTCGATGATAGCACCCTAGATCAGGTAGCTCAAACGAACTTGGAGATGGTGGCTGCGTTGCTGCGGTCAAATAAGTACATGTTTGTTCAAGTGAACGGACATGCAGACGTCATAGGAAGAGAAGGCTACAATGTTGAGCTATCTGCAAACAGGGCACATGCTGTAGTGGCGCACCTTAAATTCTTGGGTGTAGACCCGAGTAGGTTGCAAATTGATTTTTATGGGAGCACATTGCCAGCAGCAGACAACTCCTCTTCTTCTGGCAGGGCTGAAAATCGAAGGGTTGAGTTTCAAGTATTGGAACGAAAGTACGTTCAGGTAGACTGACCTTGAATTGCACCTTTGCGAGGAACCATCAAAAGTAAAAGCAGTCCGAGGACAAAGAAAATAATCAGTGACAAGACTGAATTCCGCATAGAACCAGTAAGTCCTTCTATCAATCCAAAAGACAGCATTCCGATGACCATTCCAATTTTCTCGAGCACATCATAGTAGCTAAAGAATGAGGCCGTGTCTTTCGTTTCAGGAAGCATTTTGGAATAAGTTGATCTGCTCAAAGATTGTGTACCTCCCATCATAAATCCAATCCAGGCAGCGGCAAGGTAGAACTCGTTTGGTGTATCTACAACGAAGAAAGCGAAGAGACAAACGCCGATCCAACTCATCAGCGCAATGGCCAACATAGTGATGTTTCCAAAGCGTTTCGACCCCCTCGAAAAAACTACTGCTCCCGGAATGGCAATCAACTGAACTAGAATGATGGCAACAATCAATTGCGCTGTTGAAAGTCCGGTTTCCTTCACCATTATTGCTGGATAAACACCCATTCCGCCAGCACTGTATTCGCCCCAAGAAAAAACCTCTTTCATTCCAAAGAATTGCGCCATCGTCATAATGGTTTGAACAGCCATGCTAAAAACAAAGAAGGCGAAAAGGTAACGTCGAAGCCCTTTCATAGAGCTAATCTGTTTCTGAACTTGCTTGAGTTCTAGAAATCCTTTTTTCCAAATTCTACCTTCAGGCTTTCTATTGTGCGGATTTTCAGGGAGCCTTCGAAACGTGATTTGAGCAAAGCCGAGCCACCAGATTCCAACAAGGATAAAAGAATACCTGGTGAAAGTGTCTGATATACCCATTACAACAGCCAAAATAATCACTAGCAAGAGCACACTTCCAATGTATCCTAGAGAATAGCCGCGGGCACTCAGTTTATCTTGGTCTTCAGGAGCAGCAACTTCTGGCAGAAAGGCATTGTAAAAAACAATGCTATTCCAATAGCCAATGCTGGCGAAAAATAACGCCATGAAACTGAGTTCCAAATGTGCTGGGTTAAAGAAAAACAGAGCACCACAGGAAATAGAACCCAAGTAGCAAAACAGTTTCATGAAGAATTTCTTCTTTCCACTGTAGTCTGCAATGCCGGAAAGCATGGGCGATAGAATACTCACTACAATGAGCGATGCAGCAATGATGTAGGAGTAGATTTCCGTGTTAGCGAATTCCCTTCCAAACCACATAACCCTATCACTTACAGTAACACCGTTCTCCTTTTGGGTAGTAACAGCATTGTAAAAAATGGGGAAAATAGCGGTTGTAATCACAAGCGGATAAACGCTGTTGGCCCAATCATAGAAAGCCCAAGCCTTCTGCGTTTTTGTGTTATTAAGGTCGCTCATTTCGGAATCGAAAGGTAGTTGGATTCATTGATTGAAACAAGATGCACTTCTGTTAGTTACCTTTGTAGCAAATTTCTGGAACACGTGGAACTAATTTATGATGTTGTAATCGTTGGTGGAGGTATTGTAGGTGCCGCTACCTTGTATAAACTTCAAGAGAGAAATCCTGACTTGAAGATTTGTTTGATTGAAAAAGAGAAGGCGCTGGCCAACCATCAAACAGGGAACAACAGTGGTGTAATTCACAGCGGAATCTACTACAAGCCAGGCTCTCTGAAAGCACAGAACTGTGTGAATGGAAGAAGGGAACTTGTGAAATTCGCCCAGGAACACAAGATCCAACATGATGTCTGCGGGAAAATCATTGCGGCCACTGACCCGAAAGAGTTGCCTCAAATGGAGAAAATTTTCAATACCGGATTGGAAAATGGTATTGAAGGAATGTCGAAACTCACGGCGGCAGAGGTCAAGGAAATAGAACCCTTCTGCGAAAGCATTGGAGGAATTCATGTGGCTTGTACCGGAATCATTGACTTTCGAGGAGCAACAGAAAAAATGGCTGAAATAGCCACGTCCAAGCAAGCTGGGAGCAGAGTGGTGTTAGGAGAAGAAGTGACAGGGATTGAGCGCAGCATGGGGCAGTCAGTGATCCAAACGAACAAATCACTGTACCGAGCGAAATATGTAATCTTCTGTGGTGGTTTGCAGGCAGATAGACTGGCCAAGAAAGATGGTGTTCCGTTGAAGGAAAAAATTGTAGGATTTCGAGGGGACTATTATGAATTGACCGAGCAGGCCAAGCACAAAGTTCGAAACCTCATTTACCCTGTTCCAAATCCGGACTTCCCATTTTTAGGTGTACACTTTACGCGCATGGTAGATGGCGAAATTGAATGCGGTCCGAATGCGGTTTTTACGTTCAAGAGAGAAGGATATGGCAAGACAGATTTCGATTTGAACGATACTGTTGATGCTTTGACCTATGGTGGCACGTGGAAACTCTTCCTCAACAACATTAGTTTTGGAATCAATGAGTACCGACGTGCTTTTTCAAAAAAGTTGTTTCTAGAAACGCTTCAGCGCATGGTACCTTCTTTGACTATGGATGATATCAAACCGGGAAGAGCGGGAGTGAGGGCATTGCTATTGCGTGCTGATGGAGATACCCGTGATGATTTCAGAATTGAATACACTGATCACAGCATTCACGTGCTAAATGCACCGAGTCCTGCAGCTACAGCATCTCTAGCCATTGGAGAGCAAGTTGCTAAGATGGCGGAAGAGAAAATGTTCAAGAAATAGTCTGACTAGACCAACAGTTCAGACATAAAAAAAGCAGCCCTTGGGCTGCTTTTTTCGTTTGAGGTTAAAAACCTTATTTCTTTCCTAAGCTAGAAGAGGTAGTGCTCTTTTGCTTGGCAGTTTTCTTTGCTTCAGCTCTTGCAGCTTCTCCAGATGCTTTTGCTTCTGCTTTCGTTCCTTTTGACTTATCACATGAACCAGCTGCAGATTTGTCACAACAAGCTTTGCCGTCTTTAGATGCAGATGCTTTGTCACCAGAGCAGCATGCTTTTCCTTCAGCTTTAGCACCGTCTTTTGATGCCTCAGCTTTGCTCTTATCACAACAAGACTTTTCACAAGACTTTTTGTCGCTAGCCTTGTCAGCTTGCTCAGTCTTAGCCTTCGTATCTTTACTGTCTTTCGCAGTAGTTTGTGCCGTAGCAGCAGTCGCAAAAAACGCTACAAGGCTAAAAATCATCACTAGTTTTTTCATCGGTTTAAATTTCGTTGGTAAATATCGACCTTGAAAGTAATTAAAATTTCTTCAGGTTACAATTTGTTTGCTCTGTTTAACGTCTGTTTAACAACTTTGTTGCGTAATATTCGCAAGATGGTTTAGCTTTAAAAAGCTTACTTCACACTTTAGGTCACTACATTTGAACTATGAAACAACTCTTTACACTTTTGCTCGCTTTAGTTCTATTTTCTGGATGCACAGATTGCCTGAATGGCGAAGGAACTTCAATTGATGAAAAACGCACAGTAGAAGACTATGAGGTCATTTATTCGTCTGGAAGTTTTGATGTCAACATTAGGCAAGCCCTCATCTCTGACCAAAACAAGATCATTGTTCACGCACAAGAAAACTTGCTTCCTTTCATATTAACGAAGGTGGAAGGCTCTAGACTTGTGATCGAAACCAAAGAATGTATTTCGCCAACGGAAGCCATTACAATTGAGGTGATTACCAATGGAGTCACGAAGATTG
>CAYGUR010000019.1:6757-24372 GCA_964353035.1 uncultured Comamonadaceae bacterium
GAAAATACAAAATACGGGCTCTGGAAATGCGATGATTAAAGCGAAAGCGGCTAACATTAAAATTGAGAATGAAGGCAGTGGCGACGTTCGACTGTTAGGTGAAGCAGAAAAATTAGAAGTGATTTTGGATGGAAGTGGAGACGTCAATACCCTTGAAACAAGAGTTTCCGAGGTTGAGGTCAGCAATGATGGAAGTGGAGAAGTTTCAGTGAGTGTGAAAGATGTCCTTGGAATCGAACTTCATGGAAGCGGAGACGTAAACTACGCTGGAAACCCACAAGATATTGAGCAGTCTGTAAATGGTTCAGGCAACGTCAAACGTCTGAACTAAAGCACAAACAGTGGTTGAAACAAACGTTTCGTGAAGAAAAATGAATTCGTCTACATTGCAGTAATTGCAGCATTGCTCATTCATGCTGTTGTGCTCATTGTGCTCAATTTGACTCCGATGGGGGCGCCTGCAGAAACAGCCACCTACATAGAAGTTGATTTTTCTGCAGAAGAGATTCCTACTGAGCAACGCACCTTTGAGGAGGTGATGGCTGAGCGAATCAACGAGCAAATTGCCAACCTCACTGCCAACGCCAATAGCGAACAGACCTCTGAGAGAATGAATTTCTCTGCACGTGACAGAGCAGCTAGTGACGCCGCTGTTGAAAATGAATTGCAGGAGTATGAAGATCAAGTGCAAGCAGAATTAGATGCTGAACGTGCAAATGAAAATGATCCAAATGAGTCTGCTCCTGCGAAAAATGAGTCGCAAGTAAACGAGCTGGACAAGTATGACTATTTCGGGAAGTCTTACAATGGAAGCGTAACAGCAGAATACGACGTCCCAGGAAGGGATGCACGGAAAATTGATGTTCCAGGTTACAAGTGCAAAGCAGGAGGAAAGGTAGTAGTCAATGTTGTAGTCAACAAGGCTGGTGAAGTTGTTCAGGCAGAAGTAAACCAGAGTGCTTCGTCTATGACGTCATCGTGTTTAATCAATGAAGCCATCGCAAGCGCTAAAAAATCTGTTTTCTTCATTAAATCTGATGCGCCGAAAGCATCACCCGGCACCATCACTTACCGATTTATTCCTCAGTAAATCAAGCACTACTTCGCGTTAGCAACGTAGTCTTCAAGGTATTTGTAGTGTTCTCCTAATTCTCCGTCTAAGGTAGTTTCAGTTGCCCGTTCTAGAATTCCGTCTTGATCTCCATTCACAAGCAATGGCATGATGTGTTTCAAGAATTCACCACCAAAATCTTCGCTGGCATCTTTTGGAAGTTCACAGGGTAAATTATCTACTGCCATCACTGCGATGGCCGTTGGAGCCGTAAATACGGTTTCACTTTCTGACCTGGGGTCGTATCCATAAATAGGATCTGCAATAGTAGATGCCCTGAGCGTGCATGCCACTGGTCCGTCAATATCGCAACTAATATCAGCCACCACAGAAATACGCCACTCCTCTTTTTTCATGTCGTCACGCGTGAAAATAAAAGGTGAGCCTTCAGACCAGTAATGACAAGCAAAGTACATGTCTGCTTCTTTCGCATAGGGCATGAAGGTACTTCTATAGCCTGAAGGATCTTTGTAAAACTCAGAACGGTCATATCCACCATCTGAAATACGCTCATTGTAGTGGTCAGTGTCTAAATGAGTAAACACTGGATGATCGAATTCTTGAGACAGAAATTCCTCTGGAGTTACTTCTTCAATGGGCAGCAGCGACATAATTTCACGTGCACCGTGTCCGACTCTGCCAAGTCCAGTAAACACAAATTTAGCATTAGAAGGAAGGTTAATTTTATCCAGTTCACCTTCCATTTCCTTCCGGTCTTCGCACTGATTCGCAGGTTTCAATTGATACAAACCATGCTTGATACCGTAGGTTCTGAATCCATTGTAACAGCCCACTACTCCCGCATACCGCCCAAAACCAATGAGTCGTTGTCCTTCAGCACGAAGCACCTCGTAGTCTATCAATTTGATTTTCTTATTGAGAATGGATTTCAGCAACTTTGCATTGTAAGGTTGCAACTTGAAGGTGTGTGAAAAGAAGAGGTAGGTCTTGTTAGGAATGAGCATGTCAACCGGAACTTCCTTAACCCCAATTAGAATATCGCAAAAGCTCAAGTCTTCCTCCATTCTGATACCGAGTGCTTTGTACTCACGGTCATGATACTTCCGTATGGGACTTGGCTGCACAATGATCTCCAAATTTGGATGCTGTTCCATAGCAGACTTGCACTGCTCAGGTGACAATGGAACACGTTTGTCTGGCGGATTCTTTCCTTCTCGGATCACTCCAATTTTCACGTTCTTCATAGCAGGTTTTTGGAAGTCCGAAAGTACAGAATCCCTTTCGATACCACAACGAAACCAGCTACACTTGACTTGCAAATAGGAGGGTGAAAGCTGTAATCACAAAGACCATGCTCCCATAAGCTATAATGAGCAAGGTGAATTTTAGTAAGGTTTTCCAAAACCCTTGTTGATAGCTTCGTTTCAAACCAAAGAAGAGGTAGACTAAAAATGAAATACCTAAGATCAGCGAGAATATTTGATTGATGCCGAATAGCTCAAATTTTGATAGTAACTCACTAATAAGCAGATAGAACAGTGTTACTACAAAGAGAAAACTGTGGAAGTGCAACGAAAATACAAAATGACGGACGAAGGTTCTTTTTTGTCGGATGTACAGAAGCCAAAGGATAAAAGCGAAAATTGGCAAGAGAACAAAAAACACTTTCGGTAAGTAGGAGCCGAAAAAATTATCCCAAAGTTGCTGCTCACTTTCGACCCTGATGGATGAATCACCAAGAAGAGAAAGCACCAAGAAAAAGGCCAGAGAAATAAATATATACATCCGAAGCGGGGGGATGTAACGCACTCGTTTTCCTGACAAAAATGCATTGGTTAAGAATCCTGGCTGAAACAATAAGGGCTTGAAACTGCGGAGGATCTTGCTGTCAAATGTGAAGTAATCAGAAAGAAAATGCTTCAAAAATTCGCCAATGGACTCCGTTGTGTTTTGGGTCTCTTGTCCGCAATTGGGACAGTATTCGAATTCCGGTTTTAGTTCGGTCGAACAATTTAAACATTGCGTTGGCTTCGTGCTCACAAAGTGAAGATAGAACTTTACATGAAAACTTGATTCTGTTGAATTGTTTTGTGATCAAACTTTATGCACTCAGTAACTTCTAGTATCTTTCATTCGTCTAGCAGACGATTACCATGAAAAAAATAGTTGTAGCCGCCGTCTTATTCATGTGTTGTGCCCAGGTGCAAGCACAAACTGCTGCACAAGATTCTGTGACAAATTCATCTGCCGTTCAAACCGAAAAGGTCTTCGGTTTCTGGGAAGTGATGGGCTATGTTGGTGGAAAACTAACCAACGAACTTTCTTCAAGACTGAACCTAGATACCAAAGAAAAAGAAACAGTTCCAACCGAGGTTAAAGTGGAATTGGGGTGGATCAAATTCACCCGTATCGAAGATCGTCCGGCTAAAAAATAGCACGAGAGACTCTTCTTTTCACCAATTGATTTTCTGTATCTTAGGGTTACAAACCTTAATCATGACGCGCTATACCATAGTTGGGCTCTTGCTCTTCGCGTGTTCATTTTCGAATGCTCAAACCTACAACAACATCGCTCAACAATTGGGTGTTGTTGCGGTGAACAGTGCAAATGAACATGGTGCCGGAACTTCTTGTGTTGATTTTGATCTTGATGGCGATGATGACCTCACCTTCGCCATTGACAATGAAATCCGCATTTATCGTAATACTGGCGGACTAGCGCAATTGGTAGATTTTGGATTTTCTGTTGACAACAACGCCAAGCATCCAGTCTGGATTGATTACGACAATGATGGCGATTTAGATTTCTATTTCACCCAATCACTTTTTCCCAATAAACTATATCAAAATAGCAACAATACCTTCACTGAAGTGACTGCTTCGGCAGGTTTACCTCAAACCAATGTCTCAACCTTTGGGTGCGCTTGGGGTGACTATGATCGAGATGGAGATCTTGATCTTTTTGAATGCACATACATCTACACCTACGTTGGCGAAAATCAATACGATTGGCACAACCACTTGCACCAAAACAACGGAGATGGTACCTTCTCTGATGTTACGCTGGAAGCAGGAGTTAGCGACGGTATTAGCCTTTCGTTTCAAAGCATTTGGAGTGATTTGAACAACGACGGATGGTTAGATCTATATGTTATCAACGACCTTGAACACCCCAATAGATTGTACTTGAACAACACTGATGGAACCTTCACTGAAGTGGCTGAAGAATGGAACGCTGCTGTGGCTGAAATGGATGCAATGACTGCCAGCGTTGGAGATTACAACAATGATGGATGGCAAGATATCTTTGTGACGAACACGTCAATTGGTCAGTGCGCCTTACTCCAAAATACGGGTGACGGCTTCGAAAATGTGGCCAACTCAGCAAATGTTGAATTGAACATGCTCACCTGGGGAGCTGCATGGTTTGATCCAGACCTAGATATGGATTTAGACTTGTACGTTTGTGAAAACAACTATCTCAGTCCGCTGCTCCCCAATCCATATCTCAAAAACAATGGTGCTGGATTTTTTGTGAACTCAGCAAGTAGCACCTTCTTTTTCGACAATAACAATAGCTACTCAGTGGCTACATTGGATTGGAATCAGGATGGAAGAGCAGACTTAGCTGTGAATAATTTCAGTCCGCAAAATGCCAGTGTTTGGCGAAGTAATCAACCTGGAGACGGATGGCTCAAAGTCAATTTGCATGGAACCGTTTCAAATAGCCATGGAATTGGGGCAAAAGTGACAACTTGGGTCAATGGAGTTCAGCAAACGAAAGAACTCTTCGCCGGAGAGAATTACCTTGGCCAAAACACAAATATACTGCTCTTCGGCACAAATGGAGCCAATCAAATAGACTCAGTTGTAGTGCAATGGCCTTCAGGGATTTTGGACCGTTGGTTCGCTATTCCTTCCAATCAGCTTCTGCAAGCAGTGGAAGGAAGTACCTACGCCTGCTCAATTCAATCAAGCGCCGGGAATGTGCTGTGCGAAGGAGATAGTTTATTACTAGCTGTAACTGGTTCACATGCAGCAATCCTTTGGAGCAACCAAAGTACTGACCCTACAATTTGGGTGTATGAAGCAGAGTCAGTGTCGGTGACCACGTGGGACGAATGGGGAAATAGTGCTGTTTCTGAACTTTTTGAAATTACTGCTTCTGAGCCACCAAGTTTCACTTCCATTGTCACACATCCGCTCTGCTTTGGGGATGAAAATGGACGAATTGAGCTCATTGAAACCAGCAATGTAATATCGGTTGAATGGGACGAAGAAAATGTATCGTTCATCAATGACTCGCTCTCTGAAGGTACCTACCCATTTACAGTTTGGAATACAGATGGATGCCAGTTCTTGTATGAAGAAACGCTGATTGCACCAGCTCAATTGGAACTATCTGCTACAATAACTGATGTTTCTTGCTATAGTGGCACAGACGGTACTGCCAGTATCCAAATTGTAGGAGGAACTGCTCCTTTTGAAATTGATTGGGCAGACTTCGCCCCAGAGGAGCTAGAGGCAAGTGATTTCCAGGTAAGCGTTACAGATTTTAATGGCTGTGAGCAAACGATTTCGATCACGGTCAGCGAGCCAGAACCAATTGTCGTGGAATTGTTGGGCCTAGATTGCGACAATGATCTGACAGTATCTGCAGACGTCTCTGGAGGAATTTCACCTTACATTTTGATTTGGTCAAATGGGATGGAAGGTGAAGTTTTTCAAGCTCCTGTGGGTGTTTATGCCTTGTACGTAACAGATGCCAATGGCTGCGTTCACACCGTTTCAGACATTGAGTGTCCATCAGGGGTGAACGAAAAAAGAACCACAGAGGTAAGCATGTTTCCCAATCCTGCTAGTGATGCAATAAATGTGGTTGTTTCGGAAGAAATGCTTGGTACTATTTTGAGAATTCTAGATACGCAAGGACGCGTAATATGGGCGGAAGAAGTGAAGAGCACGCACCTGGTTCTTGAGGTGTCAGATTGGCCAGAAGGATTGTATTTTTTCGCTGGGAACCGACTAGTTGTCCAACGATAAAGCTTAAGTTGTGTTTGATTTCAACACAACTTGTAACTAGTGTTGTCTGATTTTCGTCCTAGTCACATGCGCTACCTGCTTCTGTTCCTATTGTTAGTACAATCATTTTACGGAAATGCTCAACTGGTCTATGGGACTGTTTCTGACGAAGAAGGAAATCCGTTGCCCTACGCCAGCGTATACCTTGAGAACACGTCCTTCGGCGTAGCCACCAATCAAAAAGGTGCGTATCAAATGAACCTGAAGGAAGGAACGCACAACTTAGTTTTTAGTTTTATCGGATTTGAAAAGACAGTTCGACAGGTTAATGTGTCTTCTGAAAAGACAGAACTGAATGTCAAACTGAAATCGGTTTCGAATGAATTGCTCTCAGCTGAGGTAGTTGGAAACACCAAAGATCGGGCGAAGGCAATCATGGAAAAAGCACGTGCGGCGCGAAAAGAGATTAAAGATCGCCTTGCAACGTATGAATGTCAGGCTTACATGAAAATGTCCATCGAAAGGGAGTTTCCAGACACCACATTGAATCCCTTGGAAAATCCTGATGCCGAAGTGAAACTGTCAAAGCAGAATTTAATCTTATCTGAAAGTTTCGGCACCTTGTATTACAAGAAACAGTCAAGGTACAAGGAACTCATTTCCGCGCAGCGTGATAATGAAGCGAAAAAGGTCCCTTATTTAGGGAAATCCATGACGGTTAGTTTCAACCTTGAACGAGACGACATTGCTCCTTTGCCCACAAGAGCAACCAACCCGTACCTAATTTATACCAGCATTCAAGATGGGGATTTCGATTTCTATGACAACCTAATCAACTTTGATGGACAGGTTTCAAAGCCGTTACTCAGTCCGGTAGCTTCGCAATCAGCTTTGAGTTATAAGTACGATTACAAAGGGAGTTTTTACGAAGATGGAAAACAGATCTTTGAAATTGCCGTGACACCTTTGTTCGTTTCTGAATCCTTGTTCAAAGGGGTTATTTTTATTGAGGACGAAACCTTTGCATTGCATGGCGTTGATTTAGAAATTGATCCGGTCTCAATGCACTTTTGTGAGCGGTTCAGGATCATTCAGAACTACGAAGATCAAGGGGGAGGAGTTTATGTGCCAGTGCGAA
The DNA here is from genome assembly GCA_964353035.1 of uncultured Comamonadaceae bacterium. Lineage (GTDB taxonomy): Bacteria > Bacteroidota > Bacteroidia > Flavobacteriales_D > Sanyastnellaceae > JAQWQB01. The sequence continues at coordinate 13,990 of CAYGUR010000019.1, forward strand.
GAGACATTACATACACCATCAAAGATGGCAACGAGAAAGTACTCGGGAAGGTGGAAATGCTCCAATACGATTACCTTCTGAACAAGGAGTATCCGTTTGGGTTTTTCAATGCAGAAGTCAGAAAGTTTGATGAATTGGCCCTGGAAAGAGATTCTTCGTTTTGGGTTGAAAAACGTCCCATTCAGCTGAATGAAAAGGAACTTGCCTTTATTCAGAATGCAGATAGCATTGAAAACTACCTGGGCAGCGATGCTTACTTTGAGCGATTGGACTCTGCTTTCAACGCAATTGATTGGTGGGCGCCCTTAGCGGGCATCGGACATCGAAACCGAGCGCGCGGAAATGAATGGTACATAGAGGGGGTTCTCGGACAAATCAATCCCTTCGGTATAGGTGGGTATCGGCACAAGCTTCCGGGATACTTCAACAAGACATTCGACAACAACTACCTCTTAGAAACAGAAGGGTTTATTGACTACGGATTTCGAAATGAAGATATCAAAGGACGTATCGGAGTGGGTTTGACCTATAGGCCAGAGAAATCAGTTCGAACATTCGTCAGAGTAGGTGATTTCTACGAAATGATTAACACCTTCGCTAGCATTGAGCAAATCTTCAGTAGAAGTAACTATGTGCGAACGAAGAACTTCAGTATTGCCCAGCGCATGGAACTCTTCAACGGTCTTTACGGAGAATTGACATTGGACTATGCAGATCAAATTCCGTTGAAAGACATTTCATTTGCAGTTTGGTCAAACGAATTGTTCGGGGAACTCAATACTGCTTCCGATTTTGAACGATACACGAAGAGTGAAATCAAATTGGACTTGATGTACCGCGTGAAGCAGAAGTATGTGATGAAACGTGGACGTAAAGAAATTCTGGATTCGAACAACCCAATTTTAGGTTTGACATATAGGAAAGGATTAAACGGAGTTCTTGGAAGTGAAGTGAACTTTGATTTTTTAGAATTGTCAGCAGACCATAAGTGGAACCTCGCAAGATGGGGACAGTCAAGCTGGAGAGTGGCAGCGGGTTCATTTTTGAACAAGCGCAGTTTGCGTTTATTGGAGCATAAATACTTTCGGGGTTCTGATCGGTTTTTCTTTTCGGATCCTACCATTTCCTTTCAGCTACTAGGACCAACTTTGAGCACAGCAGATGGCTATTTTAGGGCCAACTATCACCACCACTTCAATGGAACGATTTTAGGTAAAGTACCCTTGTTCAATCGAACGAAAATTCAGTTAACGGCTGGAACGGGTATGCTGTTACTCTCAGGAGAAAATTTCGCCCATGCAGAGTTCTATGCAGGAATCGAACGTGTTGTGCGAATAAAGACTGAGCTTTTTCGATTTAGTATTGTGGGTGTTACTTCAGATAATAATTTGGATCAAGCAGCCTACACCATCAAATTTGGAATAAACTTTTTCAATACGTTTACGAATAAGTGGGATTATTAAACACTTTTTTGTGCGTCTCGAAGCTTTTGCTTCCTCCGGTACTTTTGATAGTTTCTGATAACAAGTATTTCTTTTAGTTTAAGGACGCTCCAAATTAGAAAGCCAATCACTCCAACGGAGACGATTATTGAGGTAAGCCAATTCAAATTGACTTCAGAAGTCATGGCTAATATGATGTTGATGAGGAATATTCCAACAACAATCCCGGCGATGGCCAGCATGAAGCGTTCTACTTTCTGTCGCTTTATAGTAGCATGTTCTCGTTTGCGACGGTACTTTTTCACCTTTTCGTCCAGTGGATCACGCTTCTTTCGAATTTTTGTCCGCACGCGAACCTTGCCCGTTTTGTCATCGACAGAGGGTGTAAGGTTTTGGTTTTCAGGACTTGAGCTTGATTCCACGAATAGTATTTCAGATACATTGATTAAGGAGGACTAATATCGTAAAAACCTCTGATTAACGCACATTCTTACGTTCACAATGGAAGTTATCCTACAAGATATCAAAGAATAAGGTAACTACTTTGCCGATGAACCGTTTAGCGATATCTAATATCTCTCTAAAAATAAACACCCATGAAAAAATTTACACTATTTACTCTTTTCCTAGCACTGTGCACTTTTGGAATGAAAGCGCAAGAAACTGCCACAAAGCTTCAGCTTTCAAGAGCAGGAGGAAATCCAGGCTGCTTAGCCCCAACAGCTTGTAATTACGATGAAACAGCTGATTACGATGATGGTTCTTGCGAATTTCCAGGCTGTATAGATGAAACAGCATGTAATTTCGATTCAGACGCTGGTTGCGAAGGCGAATGCTTCTATACTGAAGATTGCAACGGAAATTGCGGAGGAGTTTACATCCAAGAAGATTGCAATTGCTACAATCCAAATATTGGTGAGTACGAAGTCACTGAAGTGCCTTTCAGCTATGATGCTGAATACGACTTGTTACCAGGTTTTACAACCTATTCTTTGTCAGATGACGACATGGTAGAGGCCATCATACCGTTTGAATTCCCCTACTTTGGAATGATGTATACCGAGTTGTGGATTAGCTCAAACGGCTTCATCTCATTCACTAATTTAGGTGATGATGACGGCTGTTGCGAAGGATCATTTATGCCTTCAATGGACAACATACTCGGGGCAGGTATTGCTCCAAACTGGGCAGATTACTATCCAGAAGAAGAAGGTGTAGTATATACCGCGGGTGACGCGAACTACTTTATGATTGGATTTGATGCAATTCCAACGTGTTGTGGAACAACAAATTACACCACTTGGCAACTGATTCTTTATCCTAACGGTAGTTTCACAATGAATTTAGAATCAATTGATGGGAATGACAACCTACATACAATTGGTTTTCAAGATGGAGAAGGAACCTTTGGTGAGACACTTTACTATGAAAGTTTTCTTCAATTGTCAGAAATTGCTTACCACGTTGCAATCGTAGAAGAGCCAGAGGCTTGTCCTGGTGGATGTACAGATGTGCAGGCAATCAATTACAATTCTGAAGCATCTGAAGATGATGGGTCTTGCTTATACTACAGTCAGTGTGATAACATCGTAGATGCTGAAGGAAATGGCGCTGATTTTTACAATTATTACGCCCCTTCAAACTGGACCTTTGAAAACATCGGTGGTGAAGGTTTTTATGACCATCAAAATGACTACCTATACATAGAAGGAAGTAACACAGATCTAGGAGGTGGTGAAGTTTTAACTCAAGTGACCATCACTGCTTCTGCAACAGGAACGTATTCATTCAATTGGGACTATTCAACGGATGATGAAGATGCCTCATATGATATTGGTTACTACATCAACAATGTACGGGTTGATTTCACAGATATAAATGGCGGCTTTGTTCAAAACGGATTTATAGAGTTCGAAGCGAATGAAGGAGATCTTATTGGTTTTGGAATTGATGCAACTGATGACTGTTGTGGTGCTGGCTTCCTTGAAATAACGAACTTCAGATACCCATTCTCATGTGTTGGAACTTGTTATAATCCTTCTGCTGATAACTATGACTTCTCTGGGGACTACTACGACTTCAATTCGTGTGTTTGGACGAATGAGTGCGGACAACAAACGGATAGCAATGGGAACGGTAGCAATTTCGCCGGAGATTTTGCTCCTGAGTTGTGGACTGAATTAAATGAAGGTGACGGATTTATTGAATTTTTTGATGATGAAGGCGTTTTTGGATATGTAGAAATAATCGGAAGCAATGAAGAAGCTGGAAGTGATGTCAGCACTGGTTGGACCATCATTGCCCCTGTCAGCGGAACATACTCATTTGTTTGGGACTATTACACAGATGACGAAACATCTGTGAATGACCCAGCTTACTACTTCCACAATGGAATCAATATTCTTACCCAAGAATTTGATCAATTTGGAGAGCCAATTGGTTCTGAAGGTCAAAGTGGGTGGATCCAGATTGAAGTAGAAGCAGGTGACGAAATTGGCTTTGGGGTGCTTTCAGTGAACGATTGCTGCGGCGCCGGCTATCTCAACGTATATTCTTTTGCTTGGCCTATTCCTTGCGTTGGTGGATGTATGGATGAAACGGCTTTGAATTACAATCCTGATGCAGATTACGACAATGAATGGTGCGCTTTTATGAATGACTGCGAAGTCATGGTGAACGCCACGGGAGATAAAATCAATTTCGTGGATGATTTTGCACCAGAGTTTTGGGACATCCTAAGTGAAGGAGACGGACTAGTTCAAATCGAAGAAGACCAAATGGAAATTTGGGGAAGTGATTCGAATATCGGTGGCAACGAAGTGCTCACACAAGCGACCATTGAAATTCTCGTTGATGGCACGTATGCGTTTGATTGGACTTATTTTACAGTAGATGGCGCTCAATATGATATCGCTTACTTTATCAATGACGAGCGAACTGATTTGACATTGGAACAAGACATTGAAGGCAATGAATTTGGGAACAGCGGACAGTCAGGATCTGTATCGCTTGAACTAACGGCAGGCACCATTCTAGGGTTTGGAATAGAAGCAACAGATGACTGTTGTGGACTTGGAACCCTTACGATTGAGCACTTTACGCATCCTGCAGCTTTGTGTGCGGCTGGCTGTACAGACGAAGGCGCATGCAACTTTGATCCAGAAGCGAACTTTGATGATGGTTCTTGTGATTTCGAAACATGTGCAGGTTGTCTAGATCCAACCGCTTGTAATTATGATGAAGAAGCAATCATTGACAGTGAAGATTGCGACTTTGAGTCGTGTGTAGGCTGCATGGATGAAACGGCTTTGAACTATGATGCTGAAGCTACTATTGACAGTGAAGACTGTATTTATGACTGTGTGTTGCCTGAAGTGGTATTTGACGTGGTGAACTGTGAGCAATCAGAATTCACTGTGTTGATCTCAATTACTTCAGTTGGAAACGGAGCACCTTACACGATTTCAAACTCATATGATGATGAAACAGAAATGGCTGAAGAAGCAGGTGATATTTCTTTCGGAAGTTTTCCTACTGATGAAGTTGTGGTAATCACAATTGTATCTGCTTTTGGTGATGTGTGCGAAATCAATTCAGAGGAACTTGGTTGTCCAATCGGAATCGAAGAAAATGAAGCAACTGGCCTAGTGGTATATCCGAATCCGGCAAACAGTACTGTAACAATTGCATCTGCTGTGAACGAATTCGTAAACATCCAATTGTTCGATGTAGCTGGAAGAATCATATTAACTGAGAACACTGTTTTGAACAAGCAGGGTTTCACGTTCAACGTAGGTATGCTAGCTGAAGGAAGTTATGTGGTGAGAATCACAACTGCCAATGGCATCATTTCTGAACAAATGATGATTCAACACTAGAACATTAAAACATCTAAAAGCCCCAACATACATCTCGTATGTTGGGGCTTTTTATTTACTGATGTTTCAGGCTTTCTAAGGCTTCCGAAACATGTTTTTCCATGTTGAGTTGGGAGCTGAATAGGTTAATTATTGTGCCTTCTTGGTTGACTACATACGTCACCCTTCCAGGCAGCAGGCCAAACAAATTTGTTTTTACCCCAAACTGTTTACGGATTACATTCGACTCATCAGAAAGAAGTGTGAAAGGCAAACGATGTTTCGCTTTGAAATTCCTGTGCGACTCAACAGAATCTGCACTGATACCTATGACTTCCACATTCATGTCAGTAAAGGCTTCGTAGCTGTCGCGAAAGGAGCAGGCCTCTTTTGTACATCCTGGAGTGTCGTCTTTGGGATAGAAGTAGATCACTTTGGCGCCCGAAAGGGTTTTGGGGTCAATGGTGGTGAGTGTTCCTTCGTCATTTTTAGCTGTGATGACCGGGATGGTATCACCTTCTTTTAAAGCTGTCATAGTACCTTGTCTTAGCAATTCAACACGTCTAGAAACGAAAAGTTGTAACCGCAGTTGATATTCTTCGCCCTAAAAAAACAGTGTCAGAATTTACCTCGCTGACCTTCCTCTTGGGCAACCTCGTTTTTTGTCCTTCAAAAATAAGTCAAACGTCGAATGAAGAGAATCACATGCGTTGAAATTGAGGTTTCGACTTAAACCGAAAAACTGAATTCTACGGTTCAGATTCCAAGGTTTGGTCGAATTCGTTTCCAGTATTTAACTCAAAGGCATTATATTCAAGCACCTAAATATTGGAAAATGAGAAAATTGCTACTCCTAGCCATGACTTTTGTGATGGTCATCCCTGGTATTTCCCAGAGCGATATTGAATATTATCAAGATCCTTTTGAAATCAGACTGGATTTTGAAACGAACAAAAAACCCGATCCCATTTTACAACAAGAACTGCGTGAAAACGGTGCTTGGGATGCCTTCAAAACAGCCCATTCTGGATGGTACGCTTTGATGAGCGAAGAGCATGGGTTACCTCAACGGGCTTGGGGAACGCCAATCACTGTCATGGGCGGTTCAAGTGTGGAGAAGGCAGAATGGTTCATTGCCAATGAATTAAATCGCTTCGGCATTAAGAGTGATCAACTCTCAGCACCTTTCAACACCTCTTCAAAAAAGCACGAACGTGTGCGTTACACCCAAATTGTAGATGGAATAGAAGTGCTTCGCTCAGAGGTGCAATTAAAATTTACTGATGGACAACTGAACATGCTTGGATTGAACTTTTATCCTACAGCAGCCGTTCCGTCTGAACCTGAGCTAGACCAGCAAACTACAATGGCCATTGCTACTGCCCAGATGAACCTCAGTTTAATGGAAACAGCGTTTGAGGGACAGTTTTTGCTGCCCATGCTGACTGACGGTCAACTGCAGTTTCACCTCGTAAATAAAATCTGGATCACGGGGTATGAAGGAACAATTCCTAAGAACTATTTGACACTTGTTGATGCACATTCAGGTGAAGTGATGGTGCGTGTGAATCAAGTTCGTCACGTTTCTGACAAAAATCCAGAAGAAAAGAAGAAGAAAAAGATCTTACCGATGGGAATGCAAGTTGTTTCAGGAAAAACAGTAGGTACCATTCTGGAATTAAATGTCTTTGATGATGAAACAGAAGTTGGGCTAGGGTACATGCAGTTCGACCTAAACGGACAAACTGTTACAACTGATGATGACGGAAACTTTGTGACCAATGTAACGGGACCTGCTGAAGGTGATTTTGCTTTGAGCGGATTGTATTCGACCGTTTACAGCGGAGGCGTTACACCGACCTTCTCATTGACCTTGTCTGATGGCTATACAGAAGTGAGCTTCGACAATGCTGCTAACCTGCGTGAGTTGAGCGCTTACAACAGTGTAAATGATATTCATGACCATATGAAAACGTGGCTTCCAGATTTTACTGGTCTGGATTACTCTTTAACAACAAACATCGATGTGGCAGGTGAGTGCAACGCATTCTATGATGGAAACTCAGTGAATTTTTATCCAAGTGGGGGTGGCTGTAATCCGACCTCTTTGCTTGCTGATGTGGTTTACCACGAGTACGGACACGGAATCAATGACAAGTACTATCAATCACAAGGCTCCTTCTTTCAAAATGGAGCAATGGGGGAAGGGTATGCTGACTATTGGGGATTGTCTCTCACTGATTCGCCATTGTTAGGCGTTGGTTTTTATGATGATCAAGATGGTCCGCTAAGAAGGTACGACATTGATAAAAAGGTATATCCTGAAGACCTTGTAGGACAGGTTCACGCAGATGGAGAAATTATTTGCGGAGCTTGGTGGGATACACACTTATTAATGGGGGCTGATTGGAATATTACAATGGAGCTTTTTGTTGAAACCTATGGTGGACTGCAGGCAAATACCTTTGATGGAAATGAAGGTTCAGCCTATACCAATGTTCTTCTAGACGCCCTTCAAGCAGATGACGATGATGGAGATCTGAACAATGGGACACCAAACGGTGCTGCCATCATTGAAGGATTCGATATCCACGGAATATCGCTCTTTAGCTATGCCGAAATTGAGCATGATCCAATTGAGTTTGTTGATGCAGAAAACGAAATTACTTTGGTGGCAGATGCAGACATCGTATTTCCATTTGGACAGTACTTTGATAGCATGAATGTCTTTTACCGCACAGAAACTGGAGCCGAATGGCAATCAGCAGCAATGGATGAGGTAGACAATGAATTTTCGATTACGCTTGCTGGCGAAGCATCAATGACGCTGATTGAATATTACTTCGGGATTTCTGATGTATTCGGTGGAATTTCAGCCGTATCCCCTGTTGCTGCAAATAAAGAAGTTTATCCAAACCTACCTTACTTTACGCTAGTTGGAGTTGCACCTGTGAAAACACATGATTCTGATGATTTCTCAGATTTTGGTTCATGGGACATGGGCGTACCGGGAGATTTAGCTATAACAGGTGAATGGGAAGACACAACACCTGTTGGTTCTTACAGCGACCCCATGGATGCTTCAACAATTGTAGCTCCAAACGAAAACCATACAGATATTTTTGGTGGTTCATGTTTCTTGACCGGCGTTTCTCCAGGAGCAGATGCTGGAATAGGAGCAAATGATGTAGATGGCGGACATACAACTTTGCTTTCGCCTCTAATTGACTTAACAGAATATGATGATCCGATTTTAGCCTATTGGAGATGGTTCGTGAACGGTCCTTCTGGTGGTGCAAATCCTGGAACGGATTGGTGGCAAGTTGAATTGTCTGATGACGGTGGGTCCAACTGGGTCTATCTTGAAAACACATTGACGCAAGATATTTCTTGGCGAAGAAATGCGTTTAAGGTAGCAGACTATGTAGACTTAACTTCTGAATTTCAAATTCGATTCATTGCATCTGACTCCACATTTATAGGTCAAAACCTCGATGGCGGAAGCTTGGTTGAAGCTGCTGTGGATGATATTGTACTTTACGATGTTGATCCAGGTGATGCTGTAGATGAAATAAATAAGATTGAATTGAGTGTTTGGCCAAATCCTGCCACTACAACCCTTAACATCGCGCTGTCTCAAGTTGGCGGACAACTGGAAATTGTAGATGCAAGTGGAAGAATGGTGAAGCAAATAGGCATCGTGACCACTACGAATCGTGCTATTTCGATTGCAGATCTATCATCAGGAAATTATTTCTTGAAATACATTATTGATGATTCTGTTGTGCAAACAGCTGTTTTTCAGGTGAATTGATTATTAGACTATTCGAATTTTAAAGGGCTTCTGTAACGGAAGCCCTTTTTTTTGGAAAAAAATGAAACCTCTTTGTATCCCTTGCGTAATAGCTAATAAGAGTTTTCATGTGCACAGCACATATAGCATTAGAGCAAAATTTTGGTTAAGGTAAAAGGTCTTAGAGTTGTCTAAGGCCTTTTTACTTTTCTAAAAATTTCACTTTTGTAAGAATATTCCCACACGCATTCCCCGAAACACTCCTACAAACAGATAGAAATGAGCGGCGTAAGTTTGTTTCATAGTTTTCTAGTCCACTCGGACGAGAATGCAAAGGTTAATAGTAGTTTAAGTATTTAAGTTAATTTGGTTAAGGTAGAAGGTCTCGATAACGATTGAGACCTTCTTTTTTTTGCTCGTTTTTTTCTAACCCTTTTCGTATTAAGGTTTTTTAACCTGTAGGAAGAAGCTTACGCATACTTGAGGAAAAAAGATTACGTTAAATACGAGTAGGGTAACTTACATTTGAAGTGTACAAATAATACACAGCTTTATGGCACAATCTAAGTGCCAATAGATTAAAGTTTAGTAGTTAAGTTATTTAGTATTTTGGTTAAGGTTAAGGCAAAGTCCCGGAAACGTCCGGGACTTTCGCTTTTTAAAAAATCCTAAACCAATTCGATGGCCTCATTCTCTACCCATCCCACATTGCCATTGGCAAGCTTGATTTCAACCCACCCATCAATTTGCTGGAGAATCTTCACCGTAGTGCCTTCGTGTAGCAGAAATGCATTTTGCTCTGTCTGGTTGGGGCCAATCTTCACCTCAACCTTCGGACTTAAAATAACTGCTGAGGTGTTTTTCAGCACGTTGTTGTAGGTGGCTCTAGCTATGCCATAAGAAGCGAAACTAATCAAGGTTGTTGCAATCCCAATCCCAACAAGTGTTTTGCGCATATTTCCTTTTTTCACCCAAAATGAAAAAGCCAGCAAGCCTAAGCCTATAAAAGTGAGAAGAATGGTTAACCAGCTCCAAAGGTTTAATTGTTTAGATGCAGTTACAATTCCCCACGCATCTTCCACGCCCAAGTTGGGTAAGTCCTCAATGCGGTCTTTGACTTTCCCATTTGCTATGGCCAAATTTGTGATCAAGTCTTCGTTCGTTGGATTGATTTTTTTCGCACGCTCGTAGAACAGAATACTTTCTCCTAATCGGTTTGATTTATAAGCCGCGTTTCCGGCATTAAAGTAAAGTTCGAACGAAGAATAGGAGGCAGCTAACTCTGTATAGA
>CAYGUR010000020.1:0-23750 GCA_964353035.1 uncultured Comamonadaceae bacterium
TTTCCATCCGTTTGTCCGGTTATTATTTGTTGATCACCAAAGGTTAGTTGAGCACTTCCGTGCACTCCAAAGAAACAGAGCACAATGAAAATTGAAATGCGAGGCAATAGGGCTAGCCTGCTCGAAGCGAAGACAAATTTGGAGTTTACCAGAAAAGAGGGTACAAGCTTTTTCATTTCAAATGATTTACTATCTCTGAAAGATAAAGCTTTTACAAAAGCGTTGTGCCAAAAGGCTACACCTCTTGTATCGCATCCTCCTCAATCAACGCCTCACCCCTATACTTCAACAACAACTGCACAACAGCTAACACATCTTTCTTACAGTAAATTTCAATACGATCTAGGTCGTTCTCTTCGTAGTAAACGCGGGCTACATCACTGCCGTCAATGTCGTCTTTTGGGGTGGGAATGCCGAAGAGTTTGGTGAGCACTTTGATGGAAGTGTAGTTCTTGTAATCACCGAACTTCCACATTTCCATGGTGTCCAAGTGGCTTACTTCCCACGGTTTTTTACCTGCGGTGTCTAGTAAATAAGGAAGTGGAATGCCATGCACCAACATCCTTCGTGAAATAAATGGAAAATCGAACTCCTTGCCGTTGTGCGCGCACAACTGATGGTCTTTCCCGCTAAAATGATTGTTCAAGAGGTTCGCGAAATTGTGCAGCAATTCCTTTTCGTCATGTCCGTAAAACGAGGTGGTGCGGTAACGCCGCTCTCCTTTCGATTGCCGCAAATACCCCACGGTAATGCACACTATTTTACCGAATTCTGCATACACGCCAGCACGTTCATAGCTGTCGCTTAATTCAATGCCGTCTTTTTCTCTGAAGTACTTCGATTTTAACTCCCAAAGGCCTTTCCAATCTTCGTCCAGCTCATCAAAATGCTGCACCGCTGGCACCGTTTCGATGTCGAGAAATAAGATGTTTTCAAGATCTAAATACCGTAACATAAGCTCTATTCTATCACCACTCCCACTTTGTCAATGAAGGGGATGGATATAAAGTTAGCCTCTGAAACGGAACCTGGCTCAAAAACATACTTTTTATCGTACAGAATTTTGTGAACGTAGAAGCTGACCCAATATTGGTTGTTCAAAGCAAGCGCCTCTCCTAAAATAGGTTCAATTTGGGTGGTCGAAAGGGGCTCAATACGTTCTATAAACCGACGTAATTCGGATGTTTTGAACTCCTCCCCGTCTTTTTCGCCGAATCCATTGGAACGAATCAATACGTTTTCCAACGGTTCTTCTTTTAAGTTAATCAGGTAGGCCGTCCACTCTTTTTCGCCCGCCTCATTGGTGAATTCTGTAATGGCCACAGAAACACCATCTACTTCCGGCTGATCGATGTCTTTGATCATATCATTCTGCTAATTTGAGTCCCATTTCGACCCACTTCTTGAGGTCAAGACTCATTTCATCTTCTTTTTGTTCGTCTCTTTCGTGACCCAAACGCACAATCACCAATTCTGCATCAGGAACCACCACAATGTACTGTCCGCGCATGCCACGGGCAGAGAAATGCCACGGTTCAATGTTCGGCGGCGCCAGCCACCACTGTGCGCCGTAGTGTTTCACCACATTTCCGTGAATATCCTGCACACTGAAAGGCGTTGTACACAGGTCATACCAAGTGCGACTTAACACCTGAGTTTGTCCCCATTTCCCTTTGTGCAACATCAGTTTCCCAACCTTCGCAAAGTCTCTTGCTGTGGCGAAGAAAGCAGAATAGGCAATTTCATGTCCGTCTTCACGGTCCAAGGCCCAATAGGCATCGTTTTCCGCCCCAATACGTTTCCAGAAATAGATGCTAAACCACTCACTTAAAGATTTCTTGGTTTTCTTCTCTAGCATTTCAGCCACAATGAGGGTGTTTCCGCCTTCGTAATTCCACAGAGACCCAGGATAACCTGTTACTCTGTAAGGCTCCGTTTCTTTCCACACATCGTCGCCAAAATAGGTTCTCGCTTGGAAGCCAAACGGACTGACATAGCTCTCTCCAAAATCAATGTTAGAGCGCATTTGAAGCACTTGTTGAAGCGTTAACTTGGCATTGGTTCCTTCCGAAAAACGAGGTAAAGTCTTCGCAATGGGGTCATTGATTTTAAACCACCCGCGATCTACAGCCGCTCCCATGCTCAAGGAAGCAAAACTCTTTGCCATAGAAAATGAATTTGAAAGGGTGTTAACCCCTCCGTCTTCGCCGTAATACTCAAACAAAATAGAGTCTTGATGTATCACCAAAAATGCGCTGGTCTCTAAGCTTTTCATGTAGTCCATATCGGCCGCATCAAGCTCCTTTCCGAAGCGCGAAGAAACTGGCCAGGGCTGAGGCTCACCCATTTCCACTTTCCGTACATCATGGTAGGCAAAATCATCAATGTCTGGACTGGCTTTACCTCTAAAATAAGTCGAAGGGAGTCCTTCCAAAATGTGCTCATTCCCTGTGAGATACAGTAAGGCAACGGCAACTAAAACAAGGGCCACCAAGCCAATAAGGAAATTTTTTAATCGCTTCATGATGTGGTATTCATTACGAAGGTAGTATTTGATAACCTTTTCGCTCCAATTCAGTACACTATTTCATGCGAAAAGTGCTTATATTCATTTTCATTCTGGGTGCAACGTTGCAAATGCAGTCGCAATCAATGCAAGAGCTGCAAACCTTGTATGCCCAAGAGCAATATGAAGAACTTCTTGCGCTGTTGGATGCGCCATCCTCTGCAGACCAGCATCTCTTGTGGGCTGATGCACATCACAAGTTAGGTCATTTTGAAGAAGCCATGAAGGGCTATCTGCAGGCTGAATCTTCTGGAGAAAATTCGTTCGATTTATTTCTCAATCGTGGAATTTGTGCCTTTTCTCTAGGTGATTTTCAGCTAACGCGAAGCGATCTATTGTCGGCCAAAACGCTTCGTGAAGACCAACGTATACCCTACTACTTCGCTGCAATGGCCTACATGGAAAACAATCACAAAGCAGCGGCTGTCTTCGTAAAAGATGCCCTTGAACTCGACCCAAATTACATGGAGGCGCATTACCTCTTAGGCGCCATTTACTTGGAACAAAAGAAATTTTCAGGAGCCGAAAAAGCCTTCATTTCATGCATTGAACTTCGACCTGAATTTGCCCAGTCGAAGATCAATTTGGCGCTGTGTTTTATTGAACAATTCAAGTTTGAGGAAGCCATTGGACTCCTCAGTTCGCTCATTGAGAGCTTAGACGCTACTACACTAGCTGATGCCTATTACCAGCGCGGTGTGTGTCACTACCAAATGCACAACACCACTTTGGCTTGCGAAGATTGGCAGCAGGCGTCTAAGCTTGGAGACTCCTACGCACAAGAGCACATTGCGGGCATCTGCGAAGGAAATCAACGCAAAATCAAACGCAAGAAGGACATTTACATGGCGTTTTAAGCCTCTACAAGGTCTGCGTCAAACAGATTTGAAATGTGAAGCTTGAGTTTCGCCTTCACCTCTTCTTCATCTACCCTTCCGCCCAACTCAAATGCCATGCTGGTAACGGCTTTGTCATCAATTCCGCAGGGAATAATCTTGTCGAAAAAGCTCAGGTCTGTATTCACGTTGAGCGCGAAACCGTGCATAGTTACCCATCTACTGCATTTCACACCCAAAGCGGCAATTTTCCGCGGATTGTCTGTTCCTTCGCCAATCCAAACCCCCGTTAATCCGTCAATCCTTCCTGCCTCAATTTTGTATTCTGAAAGCATGAGAATAATGGCTTCTTCTAGGAAGCGCAGGTACTTGTGAATGTCTGTAAAAAACTGATCTAGGTCGAAAATAGGGTAGCCAACTATCTGTCCCGGACCGTGGTAGGTAATGTCGCCCCCGCGATTGATCTTGTAATAGCTGATCTCTTGTTCTTCCAACTGTTTTTTTGAAAGCAGCAAGTTCGACTCTTCGCCGCTTTTACCGAGGGTGAAAACGTGCGGATGCTCCACAAACAGCAAGTGGTTTTTCGGCTCAGGAAGATCTTCTCCTTTACGAATGGCAATCTTTCGATTTACTGATTCAGCAAAGAGCTCCTCCTGGTAATCCCAGCTGGCTTTGTAGTCGAAACGACCGAGGTCTTTAAACAGGATTTGCTTCACTAGAACTTACTCAATTCGTTCTTCAAAAAGTCGATATTGGTAATGATCACAGGGTCCGTGTTTTCCGCTTCAGCGTGCAGCAATGAAACCCAATCTCCTAAGTTAATGAGGTAAAACGCGCGCTGCTCTTTGGTGGTGCCTTTTGCATGCACTTCCAAGACCGTAGCGCCTTTTGACTTGTAGATTTCTTTGGTGATGTCCATGCGTTTAGCGCTGCGCGAAAAGTCATCTTCACTGCGCAACAAAATAGCCGCATAACTGCTGTCTCCCGTTTCCCAGCCTACCAGTTCATTGTGGTTCATTTCAGGGTAAACATGATGCCAACAAAGCAGTTTCGAATTCTCATTGAGCTGTTGTCTCCAACGAATGGCGATGCCTTCATTGTTGACTTCTGAATACAAGATGATTCGTTTCCCCAACACCTCATCTGTAAGTCTTTGCGCTTCTTTTTGAATGGCCTCATTTGCTACCTTCAAAAAGGTTCCCATGCCTTCAAAACGACTAAAAAAGCCTTCTGGAGCTATTCCGTAAGCTTCCAACACACGCGCCAAAGAGATGGAAGAGTAGCCAAACTGAGATCTCGGCGGATTTCCACCTGGTATGCGCACCAAGTCGTAACCATGATCTTCTGCCAAGGCTGTTACCTCTCCTCCTGAGCTGATACAGGCCACCATTGCTCCTTTTACTATGGCCTCTTTCATTGCGCTCACGGTTTCTTCTGTGTTGCCTGAATAACTAGAAATGATCACTAAGGTAGCTTCGTTGACAAAGCCTGGAAGACGGTAATCATTGTTCACTACCACAGGAACGTTTGCGCGTTCAAGGATGAGTTGCGACATGATTTTTCCGCCAATACCTGAGCCGCCCAGTCCTGTAATCACAACATTTTGAATGGTCGAAGACGGACCTTTAAAAATGGTCGATTCTGCGTTTTTCCAAGCTAGATCTAGCTGGTTAGGAAAAGATTCAATGAGTACGCGCATAGCATGAATTTTGCGCAAATGTACAGCAGAAGAATATTATATCCTTATCTGATGATGTTCACGTGCCCCGTGATGGTTTGATAATCGGCACTTTCAACTGAATTCACTTCCAACTGCCAAGTATAAACTCCGTTCGGAACATAGTGTCCTTGACCTTGGTGGTTTCCTACCCAACCTTCTCCTGGCGTGCTACTTTCAAAGACTTTTTCGCCCCAGCGATTGAAGATTTTAAAAGAGTAATGATCCAATAAAGCGCCACTCACAACCGGGAAGAAGACTTCATTCAATCCGTCTTGATCTGGGGTGAAGGTGTTGGGGATGAAAATGCTCAAGTCTGGACTCACATCCACGGCTAGGAGCAATGTGTCTGTGCAGCCATATGAATTGGTCACTACAAGCTGAAGGTCATATACTCCCTGTCCTGGGAAGGTGTGCTCGAAATCTGGTGTGTTGTAAAACCCTCCGTCAGAAGTGGTATACTCCCATTCATCTGCTCCCAAAGACTGGTCTGTGACGAAGATGTAAGGAATGCTCGTTGAAGGTGCGTTTGGAGTGAAATTGAATCCAGCAACCGGACTCGGATTTATTTCCAGTAAGTTCGGAATGGTATAAGCGCCTGAGCACCCTTGCTGGCTCGTCACCATCAGTCCGATGTCGTAAAAGCCAGGTGTTGATGCGTCGAAAACAGGATGTTGATCTGTCGAAAACTGACTGCCATTGGCCGTCCATGTCCAAGTAACAATGTCGCCATTGGCGACGTAAGACAGGTCTTCTAACTCAATACTTCCTCCTGAACACGTCTCAGTTATGGCCGCGCCAAACGAAGCAATCGGATTGTCAAGAACGGAAATGTCTTCTTGGAAAGATGCTACACATCCTTCAGAACTGGTAGCTGTGAGGGTGATGGTATAGTCTCCTGGTGCGCCGTAATTGTAGTTGAAATCTGTTGTGTTGAGCTCCGTTCCATCTCCAGCTTCCCATGTGTAATTGGTTATGCTTGTGGAAGGAATCGTTGACGCATTCGGCACAAATAAAGTCTCTGTAAAACACAGGTCTTCAGCACTAAAGTCTACAACGGGCGTTGGGAAGACGTCAAAGGTCTGACTCAACTGGTCTGTACATCCTTCAGTGGTTGTCACAATAAGCTCAAGCTCAAAGCTGCCCCAAACGTCACTTGCAATTGCTCCTGGGTTGGTCGAATTGGACCACGGTTCATCGTTCAACAGCCACTGCCACTCAGCAATGGGCTCACCGTTAGAGGTTGAGGCGTCTACAATCAGTAACTCGTCGTTCTCACACACATCTGCAACAGGAAAATCTGCTATTGGTGTGGCGAAAGCGGTTACTTCTGAAGTGATCACCTCTGCGCATCCCGCATCTGATGTCACTGTAAGCACCAAGTCAAACGTTCCTGGACCACTTGGTTGAATGGTTGCATTGGGGGAGTCATTGATCAATTGGTTGGTGTCAAACACCCAGTCCCAGTCTACAATGCTTCCTTCCGCAACGGTTGAGGTACTGGTCAACGTGACCTCATCTTCCCAGCAAAAATCTTCTGATTCAAACGAAACAATGGGTTGCGGATTCACCTGTATTTCTGAAGCAATGCTGTCTTCGCAGCCGTTGTTGTCTACAAACGTATACAGCACGTCGTACAACCCATAGCCCGTTGCTGGGTCGAAGGTTGCAGTAGCTTCTCCTTCGACTTCGTAAATTCCACCTAGCGGACTTCCGCCTGAGAGCACAAGTTCATCTGAGGCTTCACAAAGCGGATTGAATGCAGTTAGTGTTACTTCCGGAAGCGGATTGATCAGGACTTCTGATGAGTCAGCATTGACGCACCCGAATTCGTCAACATAGGTAAATGTTACAGTATAACTTTCTCCTGCAGGTTGAGTTGGGTCGAAGGAGTCCGAAGGAGTCCCTTCAACGGTATACTCCCCTGAGTCTCCTGAAGGAAGACCTCCATCAAGCAGGAACGCCTCTTCATTGAAACACACCTCCGAAACCACATCTAAGCTCACGTCGGGAAGTTGATTGACTACAAGCGGAATGGTCTGCTCGTACTCGCAATCTGCATAATTCCCTGTAACAACTAAATCTGTACTCACAGGTGCTTGAATCCAATAGGAGTCAAGGTCTATGGGTGTGAAATAAGTTGGATGACTGAATGAGTAGGTGTCTGCTCCTGATAGCGTTACTTCGGCACTGTCTCCAAAACAGATGTCAGAAACCGGGGTTACATCAAATGTAAATTCTTCAACCACAATAGGTGTGTCGCACTCAATTAGGAAAGGACATCCATTCGGGTCTTCCATCACCAAAGACGGACAGTACGTTCCGGGTTCGGTATAGGTATGTGAGGTTTGCGTGTTGTTGTTGGAATCTCCAAAGCCATCCCCAAACTCCCAGAAGTAATTGAAGGTTTGGTCAGCAATGTTATAGGCTTCAAAGGTCGTTTGAAAGGGCGCACAAGAAACGGCATCCAAGCCTATTTGAAAAGGACCAATAATGTTGCTAAAATTGAAGATATCAGCCACGGTGGTGGTGTCATAGCACCCCAAATCATTGCAAACAATGAGTTCAACATCGTAAACCCCAATTGGATAGGTGTGGAAGGGGGTCATTCCAACTCCGTACTGAACATCTCCAAAATCCCATTCTGAACACGACACAACCCCAGCGGTTGTGTTCTCAAACTGCACCCCAAACAAACAGTTGTTGGTTTGAATACTGAACGTGAATTCAGCCTGGGGGGTGTTGATAGACACAATGTCTGATTGGCAAAGAGACTGTTGACATCCCTGAGCATTTTCGGCAGTCAAGCATACATCGTACAGTCCGTTTTCTGCATAAAAGTGATATGCATCTGCTGTTGTTGCAGTATTGTTTGGGCCCGAAAGTGGATCATCGAAGTTCCACTCAAAGGTGAGGTTATCACCGATAGATATGTTTTCTACAGTCAAGCTATCTCCGTTGCAGAACGGATTGAGAATGACGTTAAAATCTGGAATTGGCGGGGGTAGTAAGTCTAAAATGTGGGTCGCTTCTGAAGTACATCCAAAAACGTCTATTGCAGAAAAGGTTGCTGCAAAGGCGGTATCCCATGGAGGGAAGAATTGATGAAGTGGATTCAATTCTGTCGAAGTTGTTCCATCACTAAATTCCCAAGTGAAAGTATCAAGAGAGTTGCCTAGTGGTTGGAAATCGATGAGGACGCTGTCACATCCTTCAACAATTACAGGATTGAAATCTGCGAAAACGAGGTCGTTCCACACATAGACAGCGTCTTCATAAACGGTGGTTGTAGAGCAACCTGACGCGTCAATTCCATTCAACGTTATATCGTAATAGCCCTGTTGCGTGTAAGGGACGTCAGGGAACCAGTTTGCAGCAAAAGAGAAAGTAGCAAACTCTTGTGTGCCATCAGCAAAATAAGTGGTCGCCTCCCAGATATTGGACGCATTCAGCTCACAGAACATCGTCGTTCCGTTCCCGAAATCAATGTTCCACTCTACAAAGTCTCCAGCATCTGAGGAGCTAAAGTTGGGTTCGAGTGGCGCACATCCTTGCCACGGATTCACAGTGAGTTGAATTGGTTCTTCTTCTGTAACCACAGTAAAGGTGCGGTCATCAGGACAGCCCGTCTCCAAGTTGTACGCATAGAGGGTGACCACATAGGTTCCAGGGCCTGGGAAAACATGTGTCGGGTTCACATCATTATAAACAATGGGGGAACCGTCACCAAAATCCCACTCCAAGGAGTCTGCCACAATAGATTCATCATAGAATGTAACCGTGTTCAAGTCTGAACAATCTTGCTCGAATGAAAACAACGCAACCGGACCAGAAATATAGATGTAGTCTTCCAACTCAAGCAGCGCATTGCAAGCCTGATTGTACACACTGAGTGTTACATCAAAAAAGCCTGTGTCTTGATAGTCATGGATAACACAAGAGTCAGGATAGCTCAACGTAAACCAGCCAGTATTGTCTCCAAAATTCCAAGAATAGGCTGTGCTTTCCAACATGTCAGTGCAAAACTCTACAGGTTCGCCTGCGCAGCTTTGTGTGACCTCCGACATGATTTCTGAAACCACATTCGGTTGAACCAAAATCGTTTGGCTCGCATCGATGATAGAGGTACATCCGTTTTGGGTGGTAAGAAAGACTTGGATAGTATACTCTCCGGGTTCCGTATAAACATACACCGGATTGTCTCCAACTGCATCAATCACACCGTCTCCGTCAAAATCCCACTCTATGTCGATGACAAGCTCAACGCTTTCAATTTGAACATTCTGAATATCTACTTCTTCGTCTGTGCAAATCACATCCGGATTGATAAAACTAATGGTTGGTGACTCTACAATGATAAAGTCTTGGAGCGAAAGGGTTTCAGTGCATCCATTCGCTGTGTTCACCGTCAGTTCAACAGAGTAACTTCCATAATCAGTGAAGGTGTATGACAAATCTGTTGTGGTTCCTGCACTCACGCCATCAATAAGCCATTCGTAATCAGTAATGCTTTGACCTACGCTTTCATTCGTAAAATTGACCGTAAAAGGAACTTGGCAAGCGGTGTTATCATCTGCAGAGAAGGCGGCAGTAAGTGGCGCTAGAATTTCAATTTGCGCTGTGCCATCTGTCTGGCCTGCGCAGTTGTTAGAGTACACAGCAGTTAAAACAGGGTTGTAAATGCCTTCTGTTGTGTAGGCATAATTCACTTCTGGCCCTGTTGCATCTTCCACGCCATCTCCATCTAAATCCCAAGACCATGAGGTAGGAACCGGTGAGCTCGTATCAACAAAATTAATCGTTCCTCCAGCACAAGAAATAGTTTCTGAAATGGTGAAAGAAGGCGTTGGTGCCTGAATGATGTCTATGGTTTGACACAATTCTGTTTCACAGCCAATTTCGTTTTCAACAGTCAAACATACATCGAACTCGCCAACCTCATTAAAGGTGTGTGAAACATCAGAAACCCCTGTTGTTGTTTGCGTCAAGCCATCATCAAACTCCCAAACACAGGTGAGATCTCCGCCTGATGAGTTGTTTTGAAAATCAATGATTGCTGGCGGATTGCAGTCGTTAAAAGTAGAAGGTGTAAAGGCCGCTACAGGGAAATCTCCACTGACGTTCACTAGCGCCGGGACCGCTATTGAGCTGAAACAGCCATACTCATCTTCAACAGAGAGAATTGGTGTGAATTGCCCTGCGTTCTGATAACAATACGTTGGGTTTTGTTCCGCCGAAATGATTCCGTTTCCAAAATCCCATGACCACTCTATAATATCTCCACCATCTGTTGTTGTCTCATCAGTAAAATTCACACAGAGCGGATAACAGCCCTCGGTAAGATCTGCAGAAAGATTCGCTGCCGGCGGGGCATGAACAGTAATGAAGTCTTCAACAGTCTCCTGATCAGTTCCATCAATGGTTAATGAAACGTCGTAGTTTCCTGGTTGTGAGAAAATATCAAAATATTGTGCTGACCCTGAATTGACAGTTGAGCCATCTGGATAGGTGACGGTCCATTGAAAGGTAGTAACTGTTGTGGGGTCTGGGGTGACAAGGGAAATAACTACGGGCATGGGCGCGCACCCTACCGTCTCATTGGATGAGAAGGTGATTTGTGCTGCAAGTCCTGAATTCACAAGCAGCAAAACCAGTAAAGCAATCGCTCTTACCACAACTTAGTCCGTTTAGTCTCGTTCTCTCGGTTATTAACAAAGTTACTAACCTTCTGTTAGAAAGACGTATAAACATGCAAAAGAGTTGCCTGTTCGTCGATAGAATCGACCTCTTCAGATTTAAAAGTTACTAATTGGTGACCTATTTTGTTGTCAGTCAGCTCCTTTTTTCGACCTTCCTCTTTCCTACATCTTCTTTACATCAATCCTTCACTTTCCTAAAAGTACACTAAATAACCGCGAAAAGCCTTGTTTCCTGCACTATTTTCGAGATCGAATTGCGTAATTTTGTACGTTAATCCAAATCTGAATTTCAAATGCAAATTCTTTCTGAACAAGAACAAGGACGAAGAGACTCGCTACAACAATTGCGTGAGTTGGGCATCGAGCCTTATCCTGCGGAAGCTTTTGACGCTTCGCATTATGCTGCAAACCTCTTAGCAGATTTCGAGGCTGGCAAACAGGTAACCCTTTCAGGAAGAATGATGAGCAAACGCATCATGGGAAAGGCTTCGTTTGCTGAACTAAAAGACAGCACAGGCCGCATTCAGATCTACATCAACAGAGATGTAATTTGTCCTGATGAAGACAAAACCCTCTACAACACCGTTTTCAAAAAACTCTTAGATCACGGCGACTTTATTGGAGTGGAGGGGAAAACCTTCGTCACACAAACAGGAGAAAAGTCTGTTGAAATTCATTCGTTAAAATTGTTGAGCAAATCGCTTAAGCCCTTACCTGTAGTAAAAACCGATGATGACGGTAAGGTGCATGACGCATTCACTGATCCTGAATTGCGCTACCGTATGCGTTACGTTGATTTGGTGGTGAACGATAAGGTAAAAGACACCTTCATTGCACGAAGCAGAGTGGTGCAAACCATGCGTGATTTCTTCAACAAGCACAAGTACCTGGAAGTTGATACGCCTGTTTTGCAAGCCATTCCCGGTGGTGCTGCAGCACGTCCGTTCATGACCCACCACAACGCATTAGACATTCCCTTGTACTTGCGTATTGCCAACGAATTGTACCTCAAACGCTTGATTGTAGGCGGATTCGAAGGGGTGTACGAGTTTTCACGAAACTTCAGAAACGAAGGAATGGACCGCACACACAACCCTGAATTCTCCGTGATGGAAATCTACGTAGCCTACAAAGACTACAACTGGATGATGGACTTCACCGAAGAAATGATTGAAAAAGTATGTCTGGATCTTCACGGAAAAACAGACCTTGAATTTGCCGGAAAATCGATCAGTTTCAAACGTCCGTTCAAGCGCGTTACCATGACGCAAGCCATTCTTGATCACACTGGTTTCGACATTACTGGAATGAACGAAACCCAACTGAAAGAGGTCTGCAAAAAGCTCGACATTGAAGTGGATGACTCCATGGGGAAAGGGAAATTGGTTGATGAAATCTTCGGGGAGAAGTGCGAAAAGAACTACGTACAACCAACATTCATCACAGATTACCCGAAAGAGATGTCGCCGCTTTGCAAGCAACACCGTGACAATCCAGACCTCACCGAGCGCTTTGAACTCATGGTCAATGGAACCGAAATTGCCAACGCCTACAGTGAGTTGAATGACCCCATTGATCAGCGTGAGCGTTTCGAAGAGCAGGTAAAACTGATGGACCGCGGCGATGACGAGGCCATGTTCATTGACCAAGATTTCTTGCGCGCACTAGAATACGGCATGCCTCCAACCTCAGGAATGGGAATTGGAATTGACCGTCTGGTAATGTTGATGACTGGCAATGAATCAATCCAAGAAGTGCTGCTTTTCCCGCAGATGCGTCCTGAGAAGTTCGAAGAACAGGGACCTGAACTAACAGAGAATGAGCAAGCGATTTTTGATGTGTTGACGAAGGAACAATCCATGGACCTAAACACACTGAAAGAGGCTTCAGGCCTCTCTAACAAACAGTGGGACAAAGGCATTAAAGGACTAACAAAACACGGCGTAGCGAAAGTGACAAAAACCGGTGATGACTTAGTTGTTGAAGTGGTTTGACACCAACTGCATGAACAGAATTAAAAGGGTGGCTTATGGCTGCCCTTTTTTATTTTCGTGGTGATGCACGTAGGGACAGGTGTCTTTCTGTTTGTATGTATTTTACCAATCCTCTTTTCCTTTAACCAATGAAAGCAATGCAGCATCGTCCATTTTCGTTTTTGACGGAATCAATTCTGCTTTTTGTTGGATTGTTACCCCTACTTTCCGGTTGCATCCCAAGCTACAATCACAAATGTGGTGATGTTGATACTCTTGAAGAAGTGCGTTCCTTTTTCGTCTTTGATGTTGGAACTCAATGGGTCTATGAAAACCAATTGTCACTGGAGCGAGATACCTTCATTGTTGTTGAAAGCATGTATCTTGAAGAAGAGTCCTTTGAAACGCTCATTTCCAGATCTCTAGACTCATCAATGGTGTCGTTTTCTCATAAATACTATGAGACCTTCATGGACGACTATGACTGTGTGCAGCGCATTGTAGACATCAGAACTAGCACTTCTTTCAACAACATGTCTGGCATTTCATCAATTACTTTCCCACTGAAACAGAATGAACCTTTTCGGGCCCATCCCTACCGGTTTTATACCTCTGTTCAAGGACTCGTGAAGTCAATAGATTACGACTGCGTGCCAGGAGTTGCCTGCAGCAAAATAATCACATTGGAAAGCGATCTGTTTGCTTTTAACGGATCGAATAGAGACCAGTACCGTTATCAGATTGGAGAAAATGTAGGACTTATCTCGTATGAAAACCTAGACTCCCTAACTGGGAAGTGGCAACTTGTTTCGTTTCAGTCTTACTAAAAGAACAAAAGGGAGATGATCCCAAATGCAAAGTCTTCTGCGAGACTGGGGAAAATCAGGAATGTTAGAATTCCTAATACGCCCAATGCGCAAATTACAATGCCCGTAAGATACAGGGTCTCACCTTTGTACTTCTCTGGTTCTTCTTTGGTTTGAAAAAGCCCTACTGAAGAACAAATTAAAGCGGGAAGTAACAGAATAGGACCATAAAATGGCACCAACCAAAAGCCTAGGGCAAAAATAAAACCCAAAAGTCCAGTCTTATTGTACTCTTTTTCATCTTCAACAGTAGCTCCTACTGCATTCTTAATATGATTCGGTATTGGTTTACTGAACAATGGCTCTTGCTGTTCATTGCTCCTCTCTTTTTTGAGTTTCGAAGGGTCAATCGTTCTTTTTTGTGGGGCGAAGTGTGAGGTTTTTGGCAACTCCGTTTGGGGTGAATGAGTCTGCTTTACAGCATGAAGCAATGAATCATTCGAAATAACAATAGGTTCTTCGACTGGCACCAAAACCACCGACTCTTCTTCAAGACTCTGTGCTTGCTTAAGCGGTTTGTGTGGCTTTTTCTTTTGATTCCACTCTACGTGATATCCCGGCAAATGGACCCGTTTTTGAATGGTGCACGACGTCAAGCAGATGAAGAGAAAAAGTGCCAAAAGCTGCAGTGGTTTCATTTTGTGTGTCTATTCGTAAATACGAAATGTAACGAAAAAGAAAAGGTCGCCTAACGTTTCAGGCGACCTTTCAAATTTAAACCTTAACCAAAATCTGGTTTAATACACCTTCGGACTCTCAAACCGAAGGATTTTTTTAAACTGTCTTCTTGTATAACACTTTATACTTGAATCTGTTCAAATACCAGTACATAACTGGTACAATTACCAAAGTCAAGAAGGTTGCGAAAGTCAATCCGTAAATAATGGCCCACGACATTGGCTTCCAGAAAACGTTGTTGTCTCCACCTACATAGATCTTAGGATCGTAGTCTGTAAGGAAGGTCACGAAGTCAATGTTCAACCCAATGGCCAATGGCAACAGTCCTAGGATGGTTGTAATAGCCGTAAGCAATACCGGACGCAAACGGGTTTTTCCGCCTGCAACAATGCATTTCACCACCTCATCAAATGGGAGGCGTTCGTCATCGTCTAAACCAAGTTCTAATTTTCGTCTTTCGCGAAGCAAATTGGTATAATCTACCAGTACAATGGCGTTGTTAACCACAACCCCTGCCAGTGAGATGATTCCAATCATGGTCATCAAGATCACGAAGTCCATCTGGAATATCACCAGTCCAAGTAGCACCCCAATCAAACTGAAGAACACACTGAACCCAATGATAAATGGAGTTGAAATGGAGTTAAACTGCGCCACGATGATCAGGAAAATCATAAACAAGGCAATGATCAACGCGGTTACCAAGAACGACATCTCCTTCGCTTGTTCCTCTTGCTGGCCGGTAAACTCAAAAGTCAAGCCTGGCGCCATTTCATAGGTTAGCAAATCATTCTTAATGGTTTGTACAATCTCATTCGCGTTGTAGCCTTCAAGCACATTGGACTGAATGGTGATAACTCTGTCCAAATCAATTCGTTTCACAGCGCTAAAGGTGTTGGCCTTGTCATAGGTCGCAACGGCTGAGATTGGAACTTGTTTGATTCTACCCGTTGCAGGGTCCCGGAAGGTGATCTTCTGGTTCAACAAGGCATCAGCATTGTTGCGGTACTCCTCTTCGAAGCGAATGTTAATCGGATAATCATCTTCACCGTCTTTATAAGTACTCACCTCTCTCCCGAATAAGGCCGTTCGAATGGCGTCACCTACTTGAGCAGTTGACAATCCATACCTGCGCGCTTTTTCACGGTTGATGATGATGGGCATCTCTGGCTTGTTCTTGTTCACATCCAGCTTCAGCTCTTCAATCCCCGCGATGCGTCGCTCATTGATAAAGCGCTTCATACGTTCTGCAGCAGCAAGCACTTCGTCGTAATCTTCACCGGTAACTTCAATATTGATGGCTGCACCTTGTGGCGGACCAGCAGGGTTTTTCGCCACGGTGATTTCTGCTTCAGGATACATCTTCAAGTTTTCACGAATGGCTGAAAGCACATCGTTGGAACTCATCCCTTGTCGTTCTTGAAACTTCACGAACGAAACGGTAATACGTGCCTTGTGCGGTGTAGAACCCAACTGCGGACCTTCATTCGGATCACTTGTTCCATTCCCAACCAAACCAATGATTGAGTTGACTAGAATCTGTTCTTTTTCGCCTGTTTCCGGATTCACACCCGCAAAACGGTCCTCGTTGATCACATCAATCACACGCTGCTCAATCTCTTTTGCCACGCGGTTGGTTTCCTCAATGTCTGTTCCAATTGGTTTCTCAATGAACACGTTCAAATACTGCGGCTCATTGGAAGGGAAGAACTCTGTTTTGGGTGGAAAAGAAGCCAATAATGCAATGGCTAGGAACAATAGTCCTACCGTTCCCCAGAAAAATGCCCACGGACGATTGCCAACAAGTGCACCTGCTAAGAAGC
Source organism: uncultured Comamonadaceae bacterium (assembly GCA_964353035.1). GTDB lineage: Bacteria > Bacteroidota > Bacteroidia > Flavobacteriales_D > Sanyastnellaceae > JAQWQB01. The sequence continues at coordinate 16,159 of CAYGUR010000020.1, forward strand.
GCTCGTAAAAACGTTCTAGCCTGGGAAGAAACCCCGTTTGAAATCTTCTAGTGGCGCCCGTTAATACGTGTGTGTTCAGGAGCGAAAGCAATCCAGAAATGATCAACAAGTTTCCAAACCACGTGCTCACCATGAGAAAAAGCGCTCCAACAAGAATTAGAATTCCAGAGATCAAGTTCACCCTCTTCTTGTTCACCTTTTCTTCGCCCACACGCATGAAAACTGCGGTCAACACAGGATTGATAACCAAGGCCACAAACAGCGATGAAGAAAGTACAATGATCAGCGTAATGGGCAGGTACTTCATGAACTCACCCATCAATCCCGGCCAAATGGCCAGTGGAATAAAGGCAGCCAAGGTGGTTGCAGTAGAGGCAATAATTGGCCAGGCGACCTCACCAACGCCGTATTTGGCTGCGTTGTAGGCCGACATCCCTTCTTCGTCCATAAGTCGGTAGACGTTCTCGACGACGACAATCCCGTTGTCAACCAGCATCCCCAGTGCCAATACCAAGGCGAAAAGCACCATGGTGTTGAAGGTGATGCCCATGGCGTTCAAGATCATGAACGACAAGAACATGGAAAGCGGGATCGCAATTCCTACGAACAACGCGTTACGCAGTCCGAGGAAGAAAAGCAACACGCCAACTACCAAGATGACACCGAAGATGATGCTGTTTTGAAGCTCATCTACCTGTGTTCTTGTTTGGTCACTCTGGTCACTTGTAATCGACACAGAAAGGTTTGAAGGGAGTTCGTTCTCTCTGGCCAACTTGATGATCTCGTTGATCTTATCAGAGGCTTCCAATAGGTTTTCTCCTGAACGTTTTGACACGTCCAAGGTAACCACGGGCTTCAAATACTCTCTTGAATAGCTCTCTTTGTCTTCTTCAACAAATTGTACGTTTGCGATGTCACGCAAAAAGACAATGTTCTGCTTTTCGCTCTTGACAATCACATTGCCTATTTCGTCAATGGTTTTGAACTCTCCAACAACTTGAAGCGTTCGTCTGAAGTTGTCAACCAAAAGCTCACCTCCAGAAATGGTCATGTTCTCTTGTGAAATGGCCCCAGCAATGTCATTAAAGCTAATGTTCATGGACTCTGCTTTGAGGTAATCCACTTCTACTTCCACTTCTTTGTCCATCACCCCGCGAATGTCCACCTTGGAAATCTCTGGCAACTCTTCGATTTCATCTTCCAAGTATTCAGCATACATTTTCAGATCATCAAGTGAATACTCTCCAGAGAGGTTGATGTTCATTATGGGGGTGAGCTCTGAAATGTTCATTTCGAACACGTTCGGCTCTGCCGGAAGGTCTTTCGGAAACTCTGGGTCTGCTTTCGCCGCGTCTACTTTGTCTTTTACTTTTCGAAGGGCTTCGTCAATGGACACATCGAAGTCGAATTCGACCATGATCACCGAATACCCCTGCGTAGAAGTAGATGTGATTTCGTCAACACCGGTGATGGTGTTCAACTCCTTCTCAAGCGGACGGGTAATGAGTTTTTCTATGTCGGTTGGTCCATTTCCAGGGTAGGGTGTACCGATGTAAATCTGTGGAATAACTACCTCTGGAAAAGCCTCCTTCGGAACAGTGATATACGAGTATACACCAGCGAAAAGGATGATGGCTATCAGAACGGAAACCGTTGTTTTATTGTCGAGAGACAGTGTAGAAAGGGCAAACTCTTTAAGCTTTTCCACTCTAGACTTGGGTTGTCCCTCTTCTGTGATATCTTCTTTCATGATGTCGTTTGAATTGGATCAGGGATGACCTTATTTCGTTGCAATTGCATTCATTTCTGAGAGCTCTACTTCTTCGCCACTTACTACTCTTCGTGCGCCTTTGTCTACAATCAGCTCTCCTGGTTTCAGTCCGCTAGAGATGTAGGTGCTATTTCCATATGACCCACCTAATGTGACTATGCGTTTTTCAACTTCATAGGTGTCGCCTTTGGGGTTGAGCACGTATAAAAACTCATTTCCTTTTGAGTCTTGCTGCACCATGGCATTCGGAATAACCACAACACTATCAAGGTGCAGGTCATTGATTCTCAATGAAGCGAACATATTCGGTCTGAAGCTAGCGTCTTCCGTAAGGTCCAGTGCGATTTCAAATGTTCTGTTCTCTGGGTTGATAAATCTTCCCACGCGATTGATGGTTGAAAAAACCGTGTCCACACCCGGAACAATCACTTGAGCAGGCATTCCTTGGGTGATTTTAGAAAGGTAGTTTTCGCTGACGTCAGCTGTCACATACATATTATCAAGACTAATGATACGTGCCACCGGCATTGCAGGTGAAGCCATTTCGCCCACTTTAGGAGTGATGGCGTCAATGATCCCTGAAAACGGTGCGTTCACAGTTCCCATGCTCGCTTGCTTTTGCAAGGTCGAAAGGGTGTTCTCTAAACGTGTCTTGTTCGTCTTGGCCTCCAAAAATTGAATCTCAGATCCAATGTTTTGTTCCCAAAGTCGCTTTTGTCTTTCATAGACCTCTACGGCGAAGTCATACTGCGTCTCTACTTCTACAATGTTCTTGCGAATGAGTTCCGTGTCGAGCGACATCAAACGTTGGCCTTTTGAAACGGATTGTCCTTCAGAAACATAGATGCCTGTGATGATGCCTTGTGATTCAGGGAACACCTGTGCATTCAAGTCTGTTTCTATGTTTCCTTGCACCGTGAAGTAGTGGTCGAAATCAGTTGAAACAACCTTCAAGGCCGTAACTTGAGGTAGGCTAAACTCATCTGAGAGTTCCGCTATTTTCGCGTCAATTTCCATGATTTCGGTACCAATACGAGTTGATTCCGTTTTGAGCGAATCACGTTGTTCTTTTAGTCGAGCTAGATTTTCGTCTTCAGGCGCGGCACAACCTATAAGGAAGAGAGCAGCTCCAATGATGCTAATGTAGTTTTTCATTTGTTGGAAGTGTTTGTAGGTCATTTTATAGGTTGCTAAGAGCTTTGTTCAATCTCGTACGAGCGTTTAACAGTTGCAATGTTGAGTTGATGTAATTTCCTTGAGAAGTGAGCAGTTGGTTTTGGGCTTGTGTGAGCTCAAAACTGGTAGCTACTCCTTCGTTGTATTTGATTTGTGTTTTGTCGAAGATGCGCTGCGCAAGCAAAAGATTGCGGTTTTGAATGTCGCGCTGATCAATGGCGTAGTCGAACTCCAATTTCGCAGAGCTGTATTCCAGCATTGCGCCTTGTTCGATTTGTTCGAGGGCCGCTTCGGCGCGCTCTAAGTCAATTTTTGCTTTTTGAATGCGATGTGCTCCAGCACCACCTGCAAGAATCGGAATCGACATTTGAAGACCCCATAACTGCGTTGGATACCAAGCTTGACTTCCATCGAAAAAGTTAAACTCAAATCGCTGAGCATTTTCTTGGTAGGTGTAAAACGCCCCTATAGAAGGCAACGCCCTGGCCTTTTCGTTCTTCACGCCTAGCTTGGCCAAAGACACATAACGTGATTGAACGCGGTAGTCGTAGTTGTTGCCAATCACAAAAGGAGTCGAGAGCATTCCGCCTGCTTCATTTGCATTGGTTAAGCTTTCGATGTTGTCGGTCAAAGTGATATCAATACGCATGTCCAGTCCCATTTGAAACTTCAGCATGTCTTCAGCAATCTTCGCTTGGTTTTCTGCGTAGTTGATGCGTGAGTCTAAATCTGCTAAGTTGAGTTGAAGTTGGTCTACGTCCATCTCTTCGGCGAAGCCATTCTCATACAATGCCGATGTCTGGTCGAATGTTTCCTGCAACACCGTTCTGCTGTTCTTCAGAATGGTGGTGTTTTCGCGGGCAATCAATACCATGTGATACGCCTCTGCAACGGCTGTTTTGGTCTCTGCTTCTGATTTCTCAATGCTCAACTTCATGGCATCAGCGTAGGCCCTTGAAGCTTGCACCCCAATGAAGTAAGAACCGTCAAAGATCAACTGCGAAGCTTGAAGTCCGGCTGTAACCGTTTGATCAGCTCCAAACTGCAGTTCGCTAATGGCATCCGGGTTCGCAGCAGGCGCGTTCAAAGGGACTCCTGTTTCTTGTGAAACGCCTCCCAGGAAGTTCACCAAATAGTCAGGAAAACCAAAAATGTCGCCTTTGGCTACCTGCGTAGGAATGTCAATGAAGTTATTGTACTCTAGACTTCCGTTCAATTGAGGCAGCCCTATAGCGAGTGTTTCTTTCACTTCACGTTCTGCTATAGAAGCGTCCATCCGCGCATTTTTGACTGCAAAAGCATGCTCTACGGCGTAATTCTGCGCTTCAATGAGGCTAAAGCTTTGGTTGGTCTGACCCATTGCAGCTACCGAAATGGCTAGCGTGGCAATGAAGGTCAATGATTTGGAAAACATACTGTTAAGAGTTTGGCGTTTGTTCAGTTTTGATTTTTTCAATGAGGTATTCGCGACCTTTATCACTGGCAATACCTCGAATATGGTATCTAAATACTTCTAGATATAAGTCTTGTAAAGAATGCTTCCCTTTCACCAATTCCTCGCTGTGGAATATGGATTCTATTGAAGCCACATAAATCTGTGCTAGAATTGCGGGATTTAAGTCTTCTCTGTACAAACCCTCTTTTATTCCTTTTTCCATGTTCGCTTTGAGCGATGAAAAAATGGTTTTGTGGCGAAATTCTTCTGTCTTCCGCATCACTTCTGGGTAGTACTTTTCCATATCGAACATGATCGAGGGGTGAACGTCTTTGATCATATCTTTGATAAAGTGCATCGTTTCAAAGCTTTCATCAATGGCATTCATATTCAATGATGAAATGCGTGTTAGCTCTTTCTCCTCCATACTGCAGTGCAGAGAAAAACACTTGTTAATGAGGTCTTCTTTGTCAGTAACGTACTTATAGAGGGTCTTTTTTGAAATTCCGAGGTGACGCGCAACGTCATCCATGTTCACACTTTTAATTCCATAGCGCATGAAAACGGCTTGAGCATCTGAAACTAACTTGGCGATTTTTTCTTCCATGGCGGCAAAGGTACAACCTTTTCTACACTCGGAAACGTTTTTGTCTGAAAATCGTTTCCTTTGTGTAAATGCGGCCACAAAGTAAGCGGATTCTTTTCGTTTGTTCAGGCTGATTTGGGCTGAACTGACGAAATTCGGTGCTGAACGGACATGAATTACAACTGAATACCAGACGGACTAGAACAGCCCATCAATCAACTTGTCTTCAACGCTATTTGGAAGGGTCACCCTCAGCTTCGGCTCTGCCTCCATGGCACGCTTGATGGCAAAAACGGCCTCTTCATTTCGGGCCCAGCTGCGTCTAGCAATGCCGTTGTTCACGTCCCAATGCAGCATGCTCTTCAGCCTACGCTCGCTATCTGATGAACCGTCTAGAAGCATTCCGAAACCTCCGTTAATCACTTCGCCCCAACCAACGCCACCGCCATTGTGCAATGAAATCCATGTGGCTCCGCGAAAGGCGTCTCCCGCAAAATTCTGAACCGCCATGTCTGCCGTGAACGATGACCCGTCGTAAATGTTCGATGTTTCGCGGTACGGCGAATCTGTCCCGCTCACGTCGTGATGATCACGCCCCAAGACAACTGGTCCGCTGAGTTTCCCCGCAGCAATGGCGTCGTTGAACGCTTTCGCGATGCGCATTCTACCTTCCGCATCAGCATAAAGTATACGCGCTTGCGAACCCACCACCATTTTATTTTCCATGGCCCCTTTGATCCATTGAATGTTGTCAGCCATTTGCTGCTGAATCTCTGGTGGAGCTGATTTTCGCATCTCTTCCAAAACCTCACAGGCGAGGTTGTCTGTAAACGCCAAATCTTCAGCTTTTCCGCTGCAGCAAACCCACCTGAACGGACCAAATCCATAATCAAAGCACATGGGGCCTAGGATGTCCTGAACGTATGATGGATATTTAAAACGAATTCCGTCTTCCGCCATGACATCTGCTCCTGCGCGCGACGCTTCTAACAAAAACGCATTCCCGTAGTCAAAGAAATAAGTCCCTTTTGCCGTATGGTTGTTCACGGCTGTAGCGTGTCTTCTCAACGATTCCTGCACATAGCCCTTGTACTTTTCAGGGTCGTCAGCCATCATTTCATTGGCTTCGTCAAACGACAGTCCAACGGGGTAATAACCTCCCGCCCACGGATTGTGAAGTGATGTTTGATCAGAACCCAACTCAATGTGCACGCCTTCAGTGTCAAACTTCTCCCACACATCAACCACGTTTCCGAGGTAGGCAAAAGAAATCACCTTGCCCTCGGCTTTCGCTTGCTGCACTTTCGTGCACAGTTCATCTAGATCTTCAATGACTTCGTCTACCCAGCCCTGTTCGTGACGTTTCCAGGCTGCTGCTGGATTGACTTCTGCGGTTACAGAAACAACACCAGCAATGTTTCCTGCTTTCGGCTGTGCGCCGCTCATTCCGCCCAGACCAGCGGTAACGAAAAGCATTCCTTTGGTGGCGTCATCACCGGCCTTTATTTTTCGCGCAGCATTCAAAACAGTGATGGTAGTGCCATGGACAATACCTTGCGGACCAATGTACATGTATGATCCAGCGGTCATTTGTCCGTACTGGGAAACACCCAAGGCATTGAACCGCTCTAAGTCATCTGGTTTTGAATAATTCGGAATCACCATTCCATTGGTCACCACCACTCTTGGTGCTTCTTTATTGGATGGAAACAGTCCCATTGGATGTCCGCTGTACATCACCAAAGTTTGATCCTCTTCCATTTCAGAGAGGTACTTCATGACCAATCTATACTGCGCCCAGTTTTGAAAAACGGCTCCATTTCCGCCGTAGGTAATTAATTCATGTGGATGCTGTGCCACTGCAGGATCCAAGTTGTTTTGAATCATCAGCATGATGGCTGCCGCCTGCTGCGTTTTCGCCGGATACCATTCAATCGGTCTGGCCTTCATGGCATGATTCGGCCTGAAACGGTACATGTAAATCCGTCCGTATTCTTTCAATTCTGCGGCGAACTCAGGCGCCAAGGTAGCATGTTGCTCTTTTGGAAAGTAACGAAGGGCGTTGCGAAGAGCGAGTTCCTTCTCCGCTTTCGACAAAATGTCTTTTCTACGCGGTGCGTGACTTACGCTCAAGTCTAGCGGTCTTTTTTCCGGCAAAGCCGAAGGAATACCCTCTTCAATTTGTGCTTGAAATTCGTCTATGCTTAGTGTTTCTTTCAAATCTAACATGCCATTAAGTTATACAACAAGACCTTTTTTGAATCCATACGGACAGTGTTTGCATCCGCTTTTGCAGCAATAACCTCGCTTGAGGTGATACTGTTCAGTGAAGACAATGTACCCCTCTTCTGAGGTATAAAAATCACCTGGCTCAAGTTGATTCCGCTTCCCGAATCCAGTCATGTCGTCTGCCATGCCCCAAAGGTACTAAATGCGCTTTTAGACTGCCTAGCTCAATTTGTCCCAAAAATGTCATTTTCACCCAAACGGGTGACAACCACCCCTCAACACCTCTGCATCTTTGCTCAACTAACCCATGTATCACTTGACCCTGCGAAGCTGGGTCTTAATACACTCAGACTCCCATGACTCTGCGAAGCAGTGTCCTATTATACTCAGACTCC